>CAWCBX010000072.1:0-136602 GCA_963793595.1 uncultured Gammaproteobacteria bacterium
CACCTGTGCAATAGTACCCGGAGACGTCCGGGAAGGGCGCGAAAGAGCAGTGCGTGACCCGTTCGACCCGACCCAGTTTCGGCGCTTGATTTTTTTGCCGTCGCTTTCGCGCTGAGCACCTATTTCACCTTTGCCGCCGTGCAGGGCGACTTCGGGCTGTTCCGCCGGGCCGAGATCGCCGCCGAAGCCGACAAGCTGAGCGCGCGAACTGGCCCAGGTCTGCAGACCGAGGTGGCCGCATGGAAAACCTGACCCGCCGGCTGTCGGACGACTATCTTGATCTCGATCTGCTCGACGAGCAGGCCCGCTCCGTTCTGGGCCTGCTGCGCGCCGACGAAATCGTCATTCGCTGAGCGCACGGGCCGCGTCACATTCTCACTCGCCAGCCGCGCCCAAATCCGTTATGAGATAGTTTAACACTAAACTATATCACTCGGAGGGGATTCCCAGCCATGGCCGCCAGAAAACCAGCAAAGAAACCAAACGTTTCGGCGGAAGAACTGAAAGGCTATTACCGCGACATGCTGCTGATCCGCCGATTCGAGGAAAAGGCCGGCCAGCTGTACGGCATGGGCCTGATCGGCGGCTTCTGCCACCTCTACATCGGCCAGGAAGCCGTCGTCGTCGGCCTCGAGGCGGCGGCCGAAGAAGGCGACAAGCGCATCACCTCCTACCGCGACCACGGCCACATGCTGGCCTGCGGCATGGACCCCAACGGCGTCATGGCCGAACTGACCGGCCGCGAGGGCGGCTATTCCAAGGGCAAGGGCGGCTCGATGCACATGTTCTCGAAAGAGAAGCATTTCTACGGCGGCCACGGCATCGTCGGCGGCACAGGTGCCGCTGGGCGCCGGCCTCGCCTTTGCCGACAAGTACAACGACAACGGCCGCGTGACGCTTCACCTATTTCGGCGACGGCGCGGCCAACCAGGGCCAGGTCTACGAGACCTTCAACATGGCCGCGCTCTGGAAGCTGCCGGTGCATCTTCGTCATCGAAAACAACCAGTACGCCATGGGCACCTCGCAGCAGCGCTCGACCTCCACGCGCCGAGCTCTACAAGCGCGGCAAGGCCTTCGGCATCCCCGGCGAAGCGGTCGACGGCATGGACGTGCTGGCCGTCAAGGCCGCGGGCGAGACGGCCGTGGCCCACTGCCGCGTCGGGCAAGGGCCCCTACATTCTCGAGATGAAGACCTACCGCTATCGCGGCCACTCGATGTCGGACCCGGCCAAGTACCGCACCCGCGAAGAAGTGCAGAAGATGCGCGACGAACGCGACCCGATCGAGCAGGTCCGCAACCTGCTGCTGACCGGCAAGCACGCGACCGAGGATGACCTCAAGGCGATCGACAAGGAGATCAAGGACATCGTCAACGACAGCGCCGAGTTCGCCAAGGAAAGCCCCGAGCCGCGATCTCGACGAGCTTTGGACCGACATTTACGCCACCGAAATGCACCGCAGGAGGCCTGAAGAACTACAATGGCAACCGAAATTCTGATGCCCGCCCTGTCGCCGACGATGGAAGAAGGCACACTGGCCAAATGGCTGGTCAAGGAAGGCGACACCGTCACCTCCGGCGACATCATGGCCGAGATCGAAACCGACAAGGCGACGATGGAATTCGAGGCCGTCGACGAAGGCATCATCGGCAAGATCCTGATCGCCGAAGGCACCGAAGGCGTCAAGGTGAACACGCCGATCGCCGTCCTGCTCGAAGACGGCGAAGACGCCGACGATGTCGACATCGGCACCGCGCCGGCCGCCGCGGCCGAGCCCCGCCGCCGAGGCAGCGACGCCCGGCAGCCCGGCCGCAGCGCAAGCGGCGCACCGCCGCAGCCGCAGCGCCGACACTGTCGCCCGGACTGGCCGGAAGGCACCACAGATCGAAGCAGCAGACCGTGCGCGAAGCGCTGCGCGACGCGCATGGCCGAAGAAATGCGCCGCGACGACAGCGTCTTCCTGATGGGCGAAGAGGTCGCCGAATACCAGGGCGCCTACAAGATCAGCCAGGGCCTGCTCGACGAATTCGGCGCCAAGCGCGTGATCGACACGCCGATCACCGAGCACGGCTTTGCCGGTATCGGCGTCGGCGCGGCCTTTGGCGGCCTGCGGCCGATCGTCGAATTCATGACCTTCAACTTCGCCATGCAGGCGATCGACCAGATCATCAACTCGGCCGCCAAGACGCTTTACATGTCCGGCGGCCAGATGGGCGCGCCGATGGTGTTCCGCGGCCCCAACGGCGCTGCCGCCCGCGTCGGCGCCCAGCACAGCCAGGATTATGCCGCCTGGTACATGCAGATCCCCGGCCTCAAGGTCGTCGATGCCCTACTCGGCAGCCGACGCCAAGGGCCTGCTGAAGACCGCGATCCGCGATCCCAACCCGGTGATCTTCCTGGAAAACGAGATCCTCTACGGCCGCAGCTTCGACGTGCCGGATATGGACGATTACACCGTGCCCATTCGGCAAGGCCCGGATCTGGCGCGAGGGCACGGACGTCACCATCGTCAGCTTCGGCATCGGCATGACCTACGCGCTCGAGGCTGCCGACAAGCTGGCCGAAGACGGGCATCTCGGCCGAGGTCATCGACCTGCGCACCCTGCGCCCGATGGACTACCGGATACGATCCTCAAGTCGGTGAAGAAGACCAACCGCTGCGTCACCGTCGAGGAAGGCTGGCCGCAAGGCTCCGTCGGCAACTACATCTCGTGCCGTGATGCATGCAGGAGGCGTTCGATTATCTCGACGCCGCCGGTGATCAATTGCACCGGCAAGGACGTGCCGATGCCCTATGCCGCCAATCTCGAAAAACATGCGCTCGCTGACCACGTCGCCGAAGTGATCGACGCGCGTCAAGCCAAGTCACCTACACGGCTAAGGAGCGCGCCGAAATGCCCATCAGAAATCCTGATGCCCGCGCTCTCGCCGACCATGGAAGAGGGCAACCTCGCCAAATGGCTGGTCAAGGAAGGCGACACCGTCACCTCCGGCGATGTGCTCGCCGAAATCGAAACCGACAAGGCGACGATGGAAGTCGAAGCCGTCGACGAAGGGCGGTCGGCAAGATCCTGATCGCCGAAGGCACCGAAGGCGTGAAGGTCAACACCCCGATCGCGGTCCTGCTGGAGGAAGGCGAGGACGCCAGCGATGGGCAAGCGCCCCGGCCAAGGCCGCGCCGCCGGCCGCTGCCAGCGCCGCCGGCTCCCGCGGCGGCGACGACCGCTGCGTCCCCGGCCCCGGCAGCCCCGCAGGGTTCCGATGGCAGCCGCGTCTTCGCCTCTCGCGCCGTATCGCGGCTGACAAAGGGCTTGATCTGTGCATGGTCAAAGGCTCTGGTCCGCATGGCCGCATCGTGAAGTCGGATGTGAAGGGTGCCTCCGGAGCCGCGCCCACAGCCGCCGCCGCACCCCCGCGCGACGCCCGCCGCCGCGATGGCCACGGCCCCGTCGACCGACACGGTCAACGCCATGTATGAGGACGCCGCATTCGAGGAGATCACGCTCGACGGCATGCGCAAGACCATCGCCGCCCGTCTGACAGAGGCCAAGCAGTCGATCCCGCATTTCTATCTGCGCCGCGACATTCGTCTCGATGCGCTGCTCAAGTTCCGCTCCGAACTGAACGCCCAGCTCGAAGAGCGTGCGGTCAAACCGAGCGTCAACGACTTCATCATCAAGGCCTGCGCGCTTGCGCTTCAGGACGTGCCCGAAGCCAATTCCGTCTGGGGCGATCGGATGTCGCCAACTGACGCCCTCCGACGGCCGTTGCGGTCGCGATTGATGGCGGTCTGTTCACGCGGTCTTGCGAGACGCAGAGATGAAATCGCTGTCGGCGCTGTCCTCCGAGATGAAGACCTGGCCGCGGGCACGCGACCGCAAGCTCGCCCCCAGGAATACCAAGGCGGGACCTTCGCGATCTCCAATCTGGGGATGTTCGGGATCGACAACTTCGACGCGGTGATCAATCCGCCACATGGTGCGATCCTTGCGGTGGGTGCCGGCGTCAAAAAGCCGGTGGTTGGCAAAGACGGCGAGTTGGCAGTGGCGACCGTGATGTCCGTTACGTTGTCGGTCGATCACCGGGTGATCGATGGCGCGCTCGGCGCGCGGCTTCTGCAATCCATCGTCGACTACCTGGAAAACCCTGTCGTTATGCTGGCCTGACACGGCACAACGCGCGCCGTAAGCAATGCGCGTCACAAACGCCGCCCCCGCGGGCGGCGTCTAATCGTTGGAAGATCCCGCTCCTATTTGACGCCGAACATCTGATCCATCGGACCGACGGTGCACGGCTTCTCCGACAATCTTCGCCGGTATCCCCGCGACCTCTTGCACGGCGGAACATCCTGCAGACGACGAACGGGCTGCAATGCGGCTGCAATGCCCAACCTTTATGTTACCCAGAACCTTCGCCCCGGCCCCAATCAGAATGCGTCGCCAATTTTCGCATGCCGATCCTCTTCTTCCTTGCCGGTTCCGCGCAGCGTCACAGAATGCAGCATGGAGAAGTGTGTCCAACGACCGCTGTCTCTCCGATCACGATGGAGTGCGCGTGATCGGTCACGACGCCCTTGCCGATCATGGCAGCCGGATGAATGTCGACGAAGATCTAGACATGCGCATCTGGACGAAATAGGCCAGATCAGGGCTTTTCCTGGGTTCAAAGCCAGTGCCCCACGCGATAAGCCTGCATCGCCTGATAGCCTTTGAAATAGAGATAGCTGCGAGACCGATGGCATGCAGGATCGCGTTCGTAGACCGCGACCAGATCCGCGCGCGCCGCATCGACCAGTTCGGGTGACTGGGCATAGGCCTCATCGGCGATCTCGCGAAGGATCACCATAGACATTTCGTTCGAGGACAGCTTGGCCGCGATCCGATACGATAATGCCTTTTCAAGCGTTTTATGGTGCAAGATACAGGCATGAATAAGCCCGCCCATCAGCGGTTCGGATTGACCGCATCGCGGCTTCTTCCGTGATTCTGTCCATACGCGGATCAACAGGGCACATATCTCCACGTGTTTCAAGCCATGGACACCAACGTTCTTCGTGTGCCGAACAGATAGTCAAAGCGCGCATAAATACGAAACCGCAAAACCGAGATAGCAAGGGGTGCGACATGATCGAAGCCGAGCGCAACCGCTGTCGAAAACTGATCCGCCAAACGGCTGGGACATCGTAGGCTGAAAACGAGTT
The DNA here is from genome assembly GCA_963793595.1 of uncultured Gammaproteobacteria bacterium. GTDB lineage: Bacteria > Pseudomonadota > Gammaproteobacteria. The sequence continues at coordinate 5,201 of CAWCBX010000072.1, forward strand.
GGGCCAGCACGGTCAGGCAATCGTCCAGTTGGACCAACAGTGGTCGGCGAGCCGGGCCGTGAACACACTTCAAAACGAGGCGACGCCAAGGCACAGCAACAGCGCCGCGATGGTCGAGCTTCGACGTTGAAGGCTGCGATTGCGCGATCGAGCAGGGTGAAATTTCGGCTACTGCAGGATTGCGGCGACGCATTGCGCCGAAGCGGCTTGAGCTGGATCCGGCGGCAGCCAAGGTGGCTACGTGCGGAGTGATCTGGCGGTCGATCAGGACAGCGCAGACGGTCTCGAAACACATGCAGTAGTCGGCGTCGTCGAACTGGTTCATCCGGCAACAGCGCTTCGGGCGCCGACATGGAGCGACCTGTTCCCCCAAAACGGATGCGCACGTCGTTGCCAGCGTATGATCCGCGAGGCTGAGGTGGCTGATGTGTTCATGCGCAGGCAACGACGTGCGCATCCGTTTTGGGGGAACGGGTCGCTCATGTCGGCGGCCCGAAAGCGCCTGTTGCCGGATGAACCCAGTTTCGACGACGCCGACTACTGCATGTGTTTCGAGACCGTTCTGCGCTGTCTGATCGACCGCCAGATCAACTCCGAGCACAGCTGACACACTTGGTTGCCGCCGGATCCAGCTCAAGCCGCTTTGGCGCAATCGGTTCACCGCAATCCTCGCAGTAGCCGAATTCATCCTGCTCAATTCGCGCAATCGCAGCCTTCAGACGTCGAGCTTCACCATCGCGCCGCTGTTGCTGTGCCTTGGCCATGGCTTGGTTTTGAAGTGCGTCCATCCGGCTTAGGCGGCCCACCGACTGTTGGTCCAACTGGACGATTGCCTGACCGTGCTGGCCCAACTCGTTTTCAGCCTCGATGTCGGCCAGCCGTTGGCGGATCAGTTTTGCGAAGCGGTTGCGCTCGGCTTCGATCATGTCGCACCCCTTGCTATCTCGGTTTTGCGGTTTGTATTTATGCGCGCTTTGACTATCTTAGGCACACGGAAGGTTGGTGTGCCATGGCTGAAACACGTAGAAATATCGCGCCTGTTGATCCCGTATGGGACAGAATCACGGAAGAAGCCCGCGATGCGGTCGAATCCGAACCGCTGATGGGCGGCTTTGTGCATGCCTGTATCCTGCATCACAAATCGATCGAAAAGGCACTATCTTATCGGATCGCGGCCAAGCTGCGTCGAACGAGATGTCGATGGTGATCGTGCGCGAGATGGTCGAAGAAGCCTATGCCGACAGTCCCCGAACTGGTCGAAGCGGCGCGTGCTGATCTGGTCGCGATCTATGAACGTGATCCGGCCTGCCACCGGTTGCTGCAACCGATCCTCTATTTCAAAGGCTATCAGGCGTGCAGGCCTATCGCGTGGGGCATCATCTTTGGACGCAGGGACAGTCAGGATCTGGCCTATTTCGTCCAGATGCGCGTGTCAGCGAGATTTTCGGCGTCGATATTCATCCCGGCTGCCATGATCGGCAAGGGCATCATGATTGACCACGCGCATTCCATCGTGATCGGTGAGACGGCGGTGGTCGGCGACAACGTGTCGATGCTGCATTCGGTGACTCTGGGCGGTACCGGCAAGGAAGAAGAGGATCGGCATCCCGAAAATTGGGGACGGCGTGCTGATCGGGGCCGGGGCCAAGGTGCTGGGCAACATCAAGGTCGGACATTGCAGCCGCATCGCAGCAGGCTCGGTGGTGCTGGAGGATGTGCCGCCGTGCAAGACGGTCGCCGGTATTCCGGCGCGGATTGTCGGCGAGGCGGGCTGCGATCAGCCGTCGGTTCTCGATGAACCACATGTTCGGCGCACATAGGAGCAGGAATCTTCCGAGAGTCGAATGAAAGACGCCGCCGGCGAGGTCCGGCGCTTTGTTTTTGACGCGCATTGCTTACGGCCGCAGATCGTGCCTGTCAGGCCAGCATCGTCATCGGGTTTTCCAGGTTGTCGCGATTGATTGCAGAAGCAGCTGCGCGCCAAGCGCGCCGTCGATCACCCGGTGATCGACCGACAGCGTAACTGACATCACGGTCGCGACTGCCAATTCGCCGTCCGTTGCCGACCACCGGTTTCTTGACGCCGGCACCAACGGCAAGGATTGCGCCATGCGGCGGATTGATCACGGCGTCGAAATTGTCGATGCCGAACATGCCCAGATTGGAGATTGCAAAGCTACCGCCCTGATATTCATGCGGCGCAAGCTTGCGGTCGCGGGCGCGGGCCGCGAGGTCTTTCATCTCGGCGGACAGCGCCGACAGCGATTTCATCTCTGCGTCTCTCAGGACCGGCGTGAACAGACCGCCTTCGATCGCGACCGCAACGGCCACATCGGACGGCGTCAGTTGCAACATCCGGTCGCCGGCCCAGACGGCATTGGCTTCGGGCACCTGCTGAAGCGCAAGCGCGCAGGCCTTGATGATGAAATCGTTGACCGACAGTTTGACGCCACGCTGCTTCAAGCTGCTTGTTCAGTTCGGAGCGGAACTCCAGCAGCGCATCCAGACGAATGTCGCGGCGCAGATAGAAATGCGGGATCGATCTGCTTGGCCTCGGTCAGGCGGGCGGCGATGGTCTTGCGCATGCCGTCGAGCGTGATCTCCTCGTAGGTCGCGGTCCTTCGTACATCGCGGGTAACCATGTCCGTCGACGGCCCGTGGCCATTGCGGCGGCTGGCGTCGCAGCGGCGGGTCGCACAGCCGCGGTCGGCGCGCGGCATGCGGTTGTGCAGTGGCACCTTCGACATCCGCCTTCACGATCCGCCCATGCGGGCCGGAGCCTTTGATCTGGCTGCAGATCGAGCCCTTTGTCGGCCGCAATGCGACGCGCCAGCGGCGAGGCGAAAATGCGGCCACCGTCGGATGCTCTTGGTGCAGCCGGGGCAGGGGACTGCAGCGGTCGTCGCCGCCGCCGGAGCCGGACGCGGCAGCTGCGATGCGGCCGGCGGCGCGGCCTTGGCAGGCGGCGCTTGCGCGATATCGCTCGGCGCTTTCGCCGTCTTCCAGCAGCACCGCGATCGGGGTGTTGACCTTCACGCCTTCGGTGCCTTCGGCGACCAGGATTTTGCCGATGACACCTTCGTCCACGGCTTCGAACTCCATCGTCGCCTTGTCGGTTTCGATCTCGGCCATCACGTCGCCGGAGGACGACGGTATCGCCTTCCTTGACCAGCCATTTGGCCAGCGTGCCTTCTTCCATGGTGGGCGACAGGGCGGGCATCAGGATTTCTGTGGGCATTTGTCCGCTCCTTACTTGTAGGTGACTTTTTTCACGGCTTCGATCACCTCATCGGCCGTGGTCACCAGCGCATGTTTTTCCAGGTTCGCCGCATAGGGCATCGGCACGTCCTTGCCGGTGCAGTTGATCACCGGCGCGTCGAGGTAATCAAACGCCTCCTGCATCAGCACCGACGATGTAGTTGCCGACCGAACCCTTGCGGCCAGCCTTCCTCAACCGTGACGCAGCGGTTGGTCTTCATCACCGATTTGATGATCGCTCCGGTGTCCATCGGACGCAGGGTGCGCAGGTCGATGACCTCGGCGCTAATGCCCGTCTTCTGCCAGCTTTTCAGCGGCTTCAAGCGCGTAGCTCATGCCGATGCCAAAGCTGACGATGGTCACATCCGTCGCCTTCGCGCCAGATGCGCGCCTTGCCGAATGGGACGGTGTAATCGTCGACATCCGGCACATCGAAGCTGCGGCCATAGAGGATTTCGTTCTCAAGGAAGATCACCGGGTTGGGATCGCGGATCGCGGTTTTCATCAGACCCTTTGTAGTCCGACGCCGAGTAGGGCATCGCAACCTTCAGGCCCGGGATCTGCATGTACCACGCGGCGTAGTCCTGGGAGTGCTGGGCACCGACGCGGGCGGCGGCACCGTTGGGGCCACGGAACACCATCGGCGCGCCCATCTGACCGCCCGGACATGTAGAGCGTCTTGGCCGCCGAGTTGATGATGTGGTCAATCGCCTGCATGGCGAAGTTGAAGGTCATGAACTCGACGATCGGGCGCAGACCGCCAAAGGCCGCAGCCGACAGCGATACCGGCAAACCCGTGCTCGGTGATCGGCGTGTCGATCACGCGTTTCGGGCCGAACTCATCAAGCATGCCCTGGCTGATCTTGTAGGCGCCTTGATATTCGGCGACTTCTTCGCCCATCAGGAAGACGCTGTCGATCGCGGCGCATTTCCTCGGCCATGCCGTCGCGCAGCGCCTCGCGGACGGTCTGCTGTTTCAGCGTGGTGCCGTCGGGCCAGTCCGGTGTGAGGTCGGTCTCGGGCGCGGCGGGTGCGTCGATGCGGCCGCCGGCGCGGGGCAGGAGCCTCGGCCGCGGCCGGCGCCGCGGCGGTCGGCGCGGCTGAGGCGATGTCGTCAGCGCATCTTCGCCTTCTTCCAGCAGGATCGGCGATCGCGGTGTTGACCTTCACGCCTTCGGTGCCTTCAGCGATGAGGATCTTGCCGACCATGCCTTCGTCGACCGCTTCGAATTCCATCGTCGCCTTGTCGGTTTCGATCTCGGCCATGATGTCACCGGAACTGACGGTATCGCCTTCCTTGACCAGCCATTTGGCCAGCGTGCCTTCTTCCATGGTCGGGCTGAAGGGCGGGCATGAGAATTTCGGTTGCCATCGATTCAAGCCTCCTGCGGGACTTCGGTTGCGTAAATATCGGTCCAGAGCTCGTCGAGCGCGGGCTCGGGGCTGTCCTTGGCGAATTCGGCGCTGTCGTTCACGATTTCCTTGATCTCCTTGTCGATCGCCTTCAGGTCATCCTCGGTCGCGTGCTTGCCCGGTCAGCAGCAGCTGCGCACTGCTTCGATGCGGGTCACGTTCGTCGCGCATTTTCTGCACTTCCTCGCGGGTCCGGTACTTGGCCGGATCCGACATCGAGTGGCCGCGATAGCGGTAGGTTTTGATCTCCAGGATGTAGGGACCCTTGCCAGACCGGCAGTGGGCAACCGCCTTTTCACCTGCGGCCTTTCACCGCGAGCACGTCCATGCCATCGACTGCCTCGCCGGGAATGCCGAAGGCTTCGCCGCGTTCGTAGATGTCGGCCGAGTGGAGGTGGAGCGCTGCTGCGAGGTGCCCATGGCGTACTGGTTGTTCTCGATGACGAAGATCACCGGCAAGCTGCCCAGATCGCGGCCATATTGAACGTCTCGTAGACCTGACCCTGGTTCGCGGCACCGTCGCCGAAATAGGTAAAGGTAACGCGGCCGTTTTCCTTGTACTTGTCGGCAAAGGCCAGACCCGCGCCCAGCGGCACCTGTGCCGCCACGATCCCGTGGCCGCCGTAGAAATGCTTCTCTTTGGAGAACATGTGCATGGAGCCGCCCTTGCCCTTGGAATAGCCGCCCTCGCGTCCCGTCAGCTCGGCCATCACGCCGTTGGGATCCATCCCGCAGGCCAGCATGTGGCCGTGGTCGCGATAGGAGGTGATGCGCTTGTCGCCCTCTTCGGCCGCGGCCTCGAGCCCCACGACAACCGCTTCCTGCCCGATGTAGAGGTGGCAGAAACCGCCGATCAGGCCCATGCCATAGAGTTGACCGGCCTTTTCCTCGAATCGCCGGATCAGCAGCATGTCGCGGTAATAGCCTTTCAGTTCGTCGGCGGAAACGTTTGATTTCTTTGCTGGTTTTCTGGCTGCCATGGCTGGGAAATCCCCTCCGAAAGAGATAGTTTAGTATTAAACTATCTCATAACGGATTCGCGCGCGGCTGGCGAGAGATAATGTGACGCGGCCCTGTTGCGCTAGCGGATCACGATCTCGTCGGCGCGCAGCAGCCCCAGAACGGACCGGGCCTGTTGGTCCAGAAGGTCAAGGTCCAGGTATGTGTCCGACAACCGGCGGGTCAGATTTTCCATGGTGGCGATCTCGGTGGCCAGCCGGTTCAGATCGGCCCTCAACACGTCTGCTTCGGCCGCGATTTCCACTCGCCGGAACAGTCCGTAGTCGCCCTGAACGGCGGCAAAGGTGAAATAGGTGCACAAGGCAAAGGAAACCGCAAAAAAGAACAGGGCTCCGAAGCCGGGTCGGGTCGAACGGGTCAAACTGCACTGCCTCAATAGTGCCCATTCCGGGCGTTTTGGAAACTATGGCACAGGTGATTCGCCTTGTGAATCCCCTATTATTTCAAAGTTTCCGGTCGTATCCATAGCGGGCGCTGAGGAGCGCGAATCAGGTGGGTTGTCTGTGAACAAGTTGGTTGTGGTTTTTCTGGTTTCCACCGGCCTGTTGGCCGGGTGCGATGAACGCGGTGAGTTCGACCTGATCCCGACTCCGACGCCGGGCACCCAATTGGAAACCGTCTATATGGTAACCGACCGCGTTCCGGTGCCGGACCCGGCTGAGCGGTTTGGCGACAATCGCGCCGAGGTGTTGCGCTACGCCAAGGCCACGGTTTCGATCCCGCCTGTCCACAAACCCGGTCAGATCGAATGGCGGCAGACCGCTGCCCCTGATCCGGCGCGCCATTTCGTTTTGCAAGATATCCAGAGTTATGACCGCAAATCGACGTTCATGAGCGGGGTGCGCCGCGATGCAGACGCCCGCACGCGCGAGGTCGTCCTCTTTGTGCACGGGTTCAACGTGAACACGCCCGAGGCCGTTTATCGCGTGGCGCAGATCTCCCAGGATTTCGGCTCAGACGATCCTGTGGTGCTCTACTTGTGGCCATCGGCTGGCCATCCCGCGGCCTATGTCTACGACCGCGACAGCGTGAATTTCTCGCGCGACGGGCTTGAGGACGTATTGCTGTCCTTGACCCGCGATCAGGGCATGCAGGTCTTCATTCTGGCGCATTCCATGGGCACCCAGTTGGTCATGGAAACCCTGCGACAGATTTCGATCAGCGGCCGCGGTAGCGCACTGAACCAGGTTTCCGGCATCGCGCTCTTCTCGCCCGATATCGACGACGAGGTGTTCTTGCGGCAAGCAGAGCGGATACGGCCGCTGCCACGGCCCTTCGTGATCTTCATTTCGCGAAAAGACCGCGCGCTCAACCTCTCGGCGCTGCTGACCGGCAAGCAGGAGCGGCTCGGCTCGATCTCCGATCCGGAGCGGCTGAAAGATCTGTCTATTCAGGTCATCGACCTGACCGAACTGACCGAAGGCGGGCTGGGCCACAGCACCGCCTTTTCATCGCCGCTGGCCATCGAGATGATTCAGCGCTTGCGCCGCGAATCCGGGCTCTTTCAGTAAACCGGCGTTCTTTCAGCCAGCGACCGAAGCGGCGTAGATGCTGTCGATCGTATCCGCCAGCATCGCGTCGAAGTCCGCATCGCTTTGTTGAGCCGACAACCCTTCTGTCAGGGCGCGCGAGAAACTGGCGATCACCCCGGTGTTTTGCGCCAGCCGGGCGTTGGCCTCCTTGCGGGAATAGCCGCCCGACAGCGCCACCACCCGCATCACCCGCGGATGATCGACCAGCGGCTTATAAAGATTGGGAACTTCGGGCAGGGTCAGCTTCAGCATGACCTCGAGCGTCGTCGGGCAGGGCGTCCAGGTGTTCGCGCAGTTCGTCGAGCAGGATGGCCTCGGCCTCGGCCTTGTCGGCAATCGAAATCGTGACTTCGGGCTCGATGATCGGCACCAGCCCATGGGCCAGGATCTGCCTGCCGATCTCGAACTGTTGCGCGACGATGGCTGCGATCCCGGCCGGGTTGGCCGCGTCGATCACCGAACGCATCTTGGTGCCGAAGACACCGGCCTTGACGGCGCGTTCCAGCAATGGGTCGAGCCCGTCGATCGGTTTCATCAGCCGCACACCATCGGCTTCGTCCATCAGTCCCTTGTCGACCTTCAGAAACGGCACCACGCCGCGCTTTTCCCACAGATAGGTGGCCGACGGCATGCCGTCGATCGAACTGTCCATGGTCATTTCGAACAGGATTGCGCCGACGATCCGGTCGCCGGTGAAGGCGGGGGACTTAACGATACGGGCGCGCATGTCGTGGATCAGGCCGAACATCTCGTCATCTGTGCTGAAGGCGGTCTCGTCGACACCATAGAGCTTCAGCGCCTTGGGTGTCGAACCGCCGCTCTGATCGAGTGCCGCGATGAACCCCCGGCCTGACCGCATCTGTTCCGCTTGCTTCTGATCCGACATGTCCGCTCCGCCAAAGGTTGCTGATGGAAAGGGGCCGCGCGCCCCGCTGCATTGTGCATAGGCAAGCCCGGCGGGCGTTGCAATCGGGTTAGCGCGAACAGCGACCTGCAAGCGGGTATCAGTGCATTAACGCGGCGACTCCGGGCAGGGTCTTGCCTTCCATCCACTCCAGAAAGGCGCCACCGGCGGTCGAGATATAGGTGAAATCGTCGGCGACGCCGGCATGGTTCAACGCGGCCACGGTATCGCCACCTCCAGCCACGCTGACAAGTCGGCCGGCTCGGGTCAGTTCCGCCGCGGCCCGCGCGGCTGCATTCGTGGCGGTATCGAACGGGGCAATTTCGAAGGCGCCGAGAGGGCCGTTCCAGATTGCCGTCCGGGCCTTTTTCAGAACTGTCGCGATCCGTTTCACGGTTTCGGGCCCGGCGTCGAGGATCATCGCGTCGGCGGGGCAGGCGTCTGCCGCCAGCACCTCACAGGCCGCTCTGGCTTCAAATTTGCGCGCGACAACGATGTCGGTGGGCAGCAAAATCTTGCATCCGGTGCGCTTGGCTTTCTCGAGGATCTGCGCGGCGGTGCCGGACATGTCGTGTTCGCAAAGTGATTTGCCCACATTGATGCCCTGGGCGGCAAGAAACGTGTTGGCCATGCCACCACCGATCACCAGATGATCGACCTTCTCGACCAGGTTTTCCAGCAGCGCCAGCTTGGTCGACACCTTGGCGCCGCCGACCACGGCCACGACCGGGCGCTGCGGTTTGCCAAGGGCGGCCTGCAGCGCGGTCAGCTCCGCCTGCATCAGCCGACCGGCGCACGCCGGCAGGTCATGGGCGATCCCCTCGGTCGAAGCATGGGCGCGGTGCGCACTGGAAAAGGCATCGTTGCAATAGATATCACCCAATGCGGCGAAGGCTCGGGCCAGTTCGGGATCGTTTTTTTCCTCTCCCGGATAAAACCGTGTGTTTTCCAGCAGTAACACCTGCCCGCGGCGCAGCGCTGCAACGGCTGCCTCGGCGGCGGGTCCGCGGCAATCGGCGCAGAAGATCACCGGGGCATCGAAGGCAGCCTCGAGCGCGCCGGTCAGTGGACGCAGCGACAGGTCCGGAACCCGCTGGCCCTTGGGGCGGCCGAAATGCGACAGCAGGATCGGGGACCCGCCCGCGTCGAGGATGTCGCGGATCGTCGGAGCCAGCCGCCGGATCCGGGTGTCATCGGTGACCTTGCCCTCCGCCACTGGGACGTTCAGGTCCGCGCGGACCAGCACGCGTTTGCCTGCCAGATCCAGATCGTCCAGCGTGTTCCACCCCATGAATGGCCTCCTTGCCCTTTTGATCGTGGGTTCTGACCCGCATTTCGACCCGAGGTCAATGCGTCACTTGGCTTTCTCCGCCGGGCGTCTTAGGTATCCGAAAAACTCATGACAACAGGAGTGCCCGATGGCCGAAATCAAAGATCCTGAAAACACCATTCTGATGGAGCTCAAGGACGGCACCGTCACCATCGAGCTTTTGCCCGATGTCGCGCCCAAACATGCCGAGCGCATGAAGGCGCTGGCCCGTGCCGGAGCCTATAACAATGTTTGCTTCCACCGGGTGGTCGACGGATTCATGGCCCAGACCGGCGATGTCGAGCATGGCAACATGGAAGGTGACTTCAACATTCGAAGGGCCGGAACCGGTGGTTCGGACCATCCCGATCTGCCGGCCGAATTCTCCAAGCTGCCGCATGATCGCGGTACACTGGGCGCGGCCCGGTCGCAGAACCCCGACAGCGCCAACTCGCAGTTCTTCATCAACTTCAAGGACAACCACTTCCTGAACGGACAGTACACCGTCTACGGCCGCGTGATCGACGGCATGGACCATGTCGATGCCATCGCGCGCGGCGAGCCGCCTGCAGCGCCGGACCGGATGATCAGCGTAAAGGTGGCAAGCGATGCGTAAACTGGCCGCCGCCCTTGCCCTGCTGGCCAGCCCCGCTCTGGCCACCGGCATCGAAATCGAGGTCGAAGGCGAAGGCGCCAACGGCACCATCACCATCGACCTGCTGGAAGACGTGGCGCCCGCTCATGCCGAGCAGATCACCGCGCTTGCGGCCGCAGGGGCCTATGACGGCGTCGTGTTCCACCGCGTGATCGACGGGTTCATGGCCCAGACCGGCGATGTGCAGTTCGGCAAAGTCGGCGGCGACATGCGCCGCGCCGGCATGGGTGCCTCGGACCGGGCCAACCTGCCGGCCGAATTTTCCGACATTCCCTTCGATCGTGGGGTTGTCGGAATGGCTCGCTCCCAGGATCCGAACAGCGCCAACAGCCAGTTCTTCATCATGTTCGAGCCCGGTTATTTCCTGAACGGCGACTATACCGTGGTTGGCCGGGTGACGGATGGCATGGATGTCGTCGATGCCATCAAGCGTGGTGACGGTTCCAACGGATCGGTAATCGGCCAGCCGGACGTGATGAAAAAGGTCACCGTCACCGACTGATCAGGACGAACCCTGCACGCACGGCTCCTCACATCCGCGTGTGGGGGGCTGGGCAGGCGCCGGTCTTGCGGTCACCCTTGCGCTGTATCATCGCAGGAGGGGAAGATGCGGATCTCATCTGTCTGTGGCGCTTTGGCCCTGGCCATCAGCGGTGCGACAGCTTCGGCCAGCCCGGAGTTCTGGCGCAACGAATGGCCGGACACGAACTTTGACAAGACCAGCGTTGGCAGCTGGGTCGAGATTCTGTCGGGCGGACCGCCCAAGGACGGCATTCCGGCGCTCAGCGCTCCGGCGTTCATCGCCGTTGCCGAGGAAACCCGAATCGGCGACCGCGAGCCAGTGATCACGGTCGAGATCGGCGACGCCACGCCGCGCGCCTATCCGATCCGCTATCTGACCTGGCACGAGATCGTCAATGACACCGTGGCGGCGTGCCGGTGGCGGTGACCTTCTGCCCGCTCTGCAATTCCGGCATCACCTTCGACCGGCGGATCGCGCAAGGTACGCTGACCTTCGGGGTCTCGGGCAAGTTGCGAAACTCCGACATGGTGATGTACGACCGCGAAACCCAGAGCTGGTGGCAGCAGGCCATCGGCGAGGCAATCGTCGGCGATCTGACCGGCACCGACGCTGAAGACCCTGCCCACGTGGATGGAAAGCTGGGCAGAGTTCCGCGCGCGCAATCCCGATGGGCTGGTGATGGACGAACCCGCCGTACAACCGCAGCTATGGCCGCAACCCCTATCAGAACTACGACAGCTCCAGTCGTCCGTTTCTCTATAGTGGCGAAAGCCCGCCACATGGCATCCCGCCGCTGGCGCGTGTGGTTCGGGTGGGCGACCGGGCCTGGCCGCTGACCCGTTTGCAACAGGCGGGCCAGGTCACCGAGGCCGGCGTGACCATCAGCTGGGCGTGCGGGTCAGGCCTCGGCGTTGGATTCCGGCCAGATTGCAAAAGGCCGCGACGTGGGCTCGATCCGGGTGCGCGACGCGCAGGGTCGCGACCTGCCGCACGACGTGATGTTCGCCTTCGCCTACGATGCTTTCTGGCCCGAAGGGCAATGGATGCTGGGCAATTGAGGTTTCAGTGCGGCGCGCGATCCAGTTTGGAAATACTTTGAAACTTTCGCCGGTACGCGGTCGGCGTGAGCCCCGATTTGCGCCGGAACAACTGGCGGAACGAGGCAGGATCCTCGTAACTGGCCGAGGCTGCGATCTCGTCAAGTCCGAGATCGGACACCTCGAGCATGTGCTTGGCTTCCTCGATCCGCAACGTCTGAACGTAGTCGATCGGCTGATACCCCGTGGCCTGTCGGAACCGGCGCTCAAATGTGCGCGGATTGAGGCCGGAACGCTCCGCCATGCGCTGCACCGGATTGTCGAGGCTGTAGTTTTCGGCAATCCAATTCTGGCATTCCGAAATCACCGCGTCTGATCCGGCTGCTGGCTGCTGCATGGCCGCATAGGGAAGCTGCCCGTCGTCGTGGGTCGCCAGCAGAAACAGCTTGGCGGTCTCCAGCGCCTGAAGCGGCCCGCAGAAACGCGCAATCAGCCAAAGCGCCAGATCCTGCCAGGCCGCCACGGCTCCGGCGGTCACGATCCGGTCGCCGACGCTGGACAGACACAGCACTTCGTCGGCACGCATCCGGACCTTGGGATAACAGCGCCGGAACAGGTCGCCATAGGCCCAGTGAGTCGCCACTTCCCGCCCGTCCAGCAATCCGGCTTCGGCGAGCACCAGTGATCCGGAACAGACCGAACAGATCAACGCGCTGCCCGCATGCATCTGTTGCAGCCACGCGAATTCGCGTGGGTATTTACCGGCTGGCGGTGTGGTCACCGGAGTATACATGTCACACACGATGACCACATCAGCGTTGTCCAAGGCGTCCAGAGACTGGTGCGGTTCGACCAGAACGCCGCCAGCACGGCGGAACGGCACGGCCTCGGCCGCAACGATCCGGACGTCCAGCGCATCTTCGGCCGGTGGGCCCATCGTCATGTCCGGATAGACCGAGCCGACTGAATAGAGCACGTCATAGAGGCCAAAGAGAACCGAAGGCGATGTTTCGGCCGAAGCCAGCAGAGCCACGACAGGTTTGGATGTGCGGGTCAAAATCGCTCCCCTTGGGATTGCGGATGTCCAATATGCCTCGTTTCTGACAATTCCGCCACTCACATAACATGGCACCTCCGGATAAGGTGGGGCAGTTGTTGGATCAGGGAGATTTCAGAATGAAAGTCGAGACACAAAGCCCGTTCGATGCGGCTGCGTCCTCCGCCGCACTGGATGCCCTGCGGTCTGCGTTGCGGGGCGCGATGTTGATGCCCGGCGACGACGGCTACGACAGCGCACGTGCCGTGTGGAATGCCATGATCGACCGCAGGCCGGCGCTGATTGTTCAACCCAGTGGAGTTGCCGACGTGATCGATGCGGTGAACTTTGCGCGTGAAAACTGCCTTCCGGTCGCAGTCAAGGGAGGCGGTCACAATCTGGCGGGCCACGAGGTCTGCGACGGCGGCCTGATGATCGACCTTGTCGGGATGCAGTCCGTCCGCGTCGATCCAGAAGCCAGGTGCGCCAATGTCGCCGGTGGTGCTACCTGGGGAGATGTCGATCGCGAAACTCAGGCCTTAGGCTTGCCACCCCGGGCGGGTTGATATCAGACACCGGAGTTGCAGGCCTGACGCTTGCGGGCGGCATCGGATGGTTACGCAGCCGCTACGGACTCTGCATCGACAATCTGCTGTCCCTTGATGTCGTGACGTCTGACGGCCAGTTGATAACCGCGCGCGCCGACAGCCACCCCGACCTCTTCTGGGCCCTGCCCGGCGGTGGCGGCAATTTCGGCTTGGTGGTCAATTTTGAGTTTGCACTGCATCCGGTGGGCCCGACTGTTATGTTTGCAGCCCCGATTTATCCGCTGTCTGCCGGCCCCGGTCCGATCCGGTTCTGGCGGGATTTTCTCGCGGACAAACATGATTGCGTCGGCTCTCTCGTCGAATTTTCAACCGTGGCCGCCTCCGCGGATTACCCGGAGGAATACTGGGGGCAGCGGTGCTATACCATCGCGGCCGTCTATCCCGGCGATGCGGATGAAGGCGAACGGCTGTTGCAGCCGCTGCGGGAACAGGGCCAGTTGATCACCGATTTTTCAGGGCAGATGCCATATTGCGAGGTGCAGACGCTTTTCGACGCTTTGTTTCCGGCAGGTGATTTCCGATGTTATTGTAAATGTCATTATCTTGCAGAACTGTCCGACGCGATGATCGATGCCGCGCTGGCCAATGCCGCCGCGGCGCCATCGGACAAGACGCTGAGTGCGCTTTGGAATTTCGGGGGCGCGACGGCGGCGGTGCCGGCAGAGGCAACCGCACTGGGAGACCGGTCAATGGGCTGGATGTATTCGCTGGATTCGGTTTGGTCCGACCCTGGCGATGATGAAACCAACATCGATTTTACCCGAAAAGCCTGGGAAGAAAGCCGGATGTTCTCTCAGGACGGACGTCTCTATCTCAACTTCGCCGGCCACGGAGAGGACGGCGAGGCTCTGGTAAGGGACACCTACGGCCAGACCTATGACCGCCTGTCCAAGGTCAAAGCCACCTATGATCCGGGCAACCTGTTCAGATTCAATCAAAACATTCGCCCGGCCTCCTGATCTGTTTGCGAGAACCTGCGTCGCTGGTCCGGGGGTGTCAGCGCCGATCCGCCTTGGCCACTGGCGAACTTGGAAATCTCTTTGAACGCAAAGCGTGTGATGTCATGCTGACGCAGTGCAAGATCAAGGGAGGTGAAATTGCTCGATACTAGTTTGAATGATACCGTTGCCGCGTTTCTCGATGATTTTGGCAAGGCGCTCGAAAAGAGTGATATCGATCGCGCGACCGGGATGTTTCTGGACGACTGCTACTGGCGCGACCTGGTGACCTTCTCCTGGAACATCAAGACAGTCGAAGGCAAGGACGAAGTCGCCGACATGCTGCGCCACCAGCTGGCCACGATCCGACCTGCGAACTGGCGGATCGCCGATGGTGAGGTGGCGACCGAAGAGGACGGCGTGACCACCGCATGGATCACGTTCGAAACCGAGGTGGCGCGCGGCTATGGTCTGATCCGGCTGCGCGACGGCAAGATCTGGACCCTGCTGACCTCGATGGTCGAGCTCAAGGGACATGAGGAGCCGCTGGGCTATGACCGTCCGATGGGCGCCAAGCACGGCGCGGCCAAGCACCGCCCAAGCTGGAAGGAAGAGCGCGAGGCGGAAGCCCGCGAACTGGGCTACACCAAACAGCCCTATGTGCTGATCGTCGGCGGCGGGCAGGGCGGCATCGCCCTGGGCGCGCGGCTGCGGCAGCTGGGCGTGCCGACGATCATCGTCGAAAAGAACGACCGCCCGGGCGACAGCTGGCGCAACCGCTACAAGTCGCTCTGCCTGCACGATCCGGTCTGGTACGACCATCTGCCCTATCTGCCGTTTCCACCGAACTGGCCGGTGTTCTCGCCAAAGGACAAGATCGGCGACTGGCTGGAGATGTACACCAGGATCATGGAGCTGAACTACTGGACGCGGACGACCTGCAAGTCGGCCAAGTACGACGAGGCCACGAAGGAATGGACCGTGGTCGTTGACCGCGATGGCGAAGAGGTCGTGCTGAAGCCCAAGCAGCTGGTGCTGGCCACCGGCATGTCGGGCAAGGCCGAACCTGCCCAAGTTTCCCGGAATGGAGACGTTCAGGGGCGACCAGCACCATTCCTCGAAGCACCCCGGTCCGGACGCCTACAAGGGCAAGAAGGCGGTGGTCATCGGGTCGAACAATTCGGCCCACGATATCTGCGCCGCGCTCTGGGAGAACGACGTCGACGTGACCATGGTGCAGCGCAGCTCGACCCACATCGTGCGGTCCGACACGCTGATGGATATCGGACTCGGCGCGCTCTATTCCGAAGAAGCGGTGCGCAACGGGATGACCACCAACAAGGCCGACATGATCTTTGCCTCGCTGCCCTACCGGATCCTGCACGAGTTCCAGATCCCGCTCTACGACCAGATGAAGGAAACGGACAAGGACTTCTACGACGGGCTGGAAAAGGCGGGCTTCAGGCTGGACTGGGGCGACGACGGGTCGGGCCTGTTCATGAAATACCTGCGCCGCGGCTCGGGCTACTACATCGACGTCGGCGCCAGCCAGCTGATCATCGACGGCAAGATCAAGCTTGCGCATGGCCAGGTCACGGAAATCGTCGAGGACGGCGTGATCCTGGAGGACGGCACCAAGCTTCGAGGCGGACCTGATCGTCTATGCCACCGGCTACGGTTCGATGAACGGCTGGGCGGCGGATCTGATCGGTCAGGACGTGGCCGACAAGGTGGGCAAGTGCTGGGGGCTGGGCTCCGACACCACCAAGGATCCGGGCCCCTGGGAAGGCGAACAGCGCAACATGTGGAAGCCGACCCAGCAGGAGGCGCTCTGGTTCCACGGCGGCAACCTGCACCAGTCGCGCCACTATTCGCAGTTCCTGTCGCTGCAGCTCAAGGCGCGGATGGAAGGCATTGAAACCCCGGTCTACGGCATTCCCGGAGGTGCATCACCTGGGATAATGGGCCGAGGCGGTTCCGCGCGGCCATGGAGCTGAATGAAAAAGGCGCCGCGGGTCAGACCTGCGGCGCCTCAAGATCCGTCCTGTCACGTTGCGATCAGGACGCCTCGGCCTTTTGCGCCGGGGCGGCAGCCGGGTTGCCGTTGCCCGCGGCTTTTGCTGTACGTGCGCCGGTGGGGTTCAGCGGATCATCCTGACGCTGCACCGAGCCTTCGAAATGCGCGCCGCTTTCGATCGCGATGGTCTTGTGAATGATATCACCCTCGACGCGGGCGGTCGATGTCAGCCGGACCTTCAGTCCGCGTACGCGGCCGACGATCCGGCCATTGATCACCACGTCATCGGCGGTCACTTCACCCTTGATCGTGGCGCTTTCACCGATCGTCAGCAGATGCGCGCGGATATCGCCCTCGACTGTTCCCTCGACCTGGATATCGCCGGAGGTCTTGAGGTTGCCGGTGATGTGCAGATCCGACGACAGAACCGATGCGGGCGGCTTCGGCTTGGGCGCGCTGTTTGACTTGAATTCGCTCGGCGACGGGGCCGACGGAGTGGCGGAGGGGGCAGCCGGTGCCGCGTCAGTGGCCTTCTGGCCGGGCTCGTTGATTTTGCTCTTAGAAAACATTTCTCGCAGCCTTGATGTAGGTCATAGGGTTAACGGGATTGCCGTTCACACGGACTTCGTAGTGAAGGTGGGTGCCCGTGGATCGTCCAGAGCTACCCATATCAGCAATGTGATCCCCGCGCGAGACCCTTTGGCCTTTCTTGACGCGAATACGGCTGTTGTGCGCATAGAGCGTTTCGATCCCGAATTCATGCTGGATCTTGACCAGACGACCAAACCCGGACTGCCAGCCTGCGTGTGTCACAACACCGTCGGCGGTGGCGTAAATGTTGGTACCCGTCGATCCGGCGAAGTCTGATCCGTTGTGCATCCGGCGACCGCCGGTCTTGGGATCGCGCCTGTAGCCAAACCCGCTGGTATATCGCACCGCGTCCCGGACCGGGCTGGCAAAGGGCGCTTTCTGAGCCGCGATTCGGTACAGGTTTAGCTGATCCATCTGGTTCATCAGGCGGCTGGCCCGGATCTCGTCCGCAGTTGGCTCTTCGCCGCGAGTCGAAAAGCTCAGCGGGGTCAGCGGGCCGCCTTGCCCGCTGTAGCCCCGCCGCACCTGCTCGATGATTTGGTCAGTGGGCATTCCAGCCGAGCGGAACATTTTGTCCAATGGTTCGACCGAAACCAGCATGGCTTCCTCCAGCTGGCGGAAGATCTGGTCGTTCTTCTCTTCCATCAACCGGATTTCATGCGCTAGCCGATCGGCCTCGATCAGTGCAGCCTGAGCATCGGCAACGACCTGGTCGCGCTCCTGCGCGGTGCGTTCAAGCGCTTCAGCCACGAGCGCGACCTGAACCGGCGCACTGGCTGCGGCAAAGGTCGTGGTCGCGCCGTCGTTTTGGGTCTGCTCGGCGGCGGCCACAGCTTCGCGCGCCTCTTCGCGTTCCTTCATCGTGTCGCGCAGCGTGGCCTGAATCACTTCAATTCCCGTTTCCAGCTCGTTTCGACGAATTTCCGAGGCGAGAAGTTCCGACTGAATGACTGAAATCTGGTCCAGTGCGGCGTTGAACCGTTGCTGGGCCGCGAGAGCTTCCTCCGCGCGCGCGTCGCGCTCGAAGGACAACAGGTTGAGCCGCTCCTGATATGTGCGCTGGTCCCGCTTCGCCTGATCCCGGAAATTTCCCGAGCCGATGCTGTCCATCAGAAGAATTGCAGTGGCCACGATGGCCCAGGCGACGATCAGCGTTACGCCGGAAAACGCGATCGCTTGGGTCGAAGAGCGGAGGCGGATAAACCGGGTGTCCGTGTCAGATTTCAGGAACAGGCGGCGTTCGGGAAACACGCGCTCGAGAATGGCGTGCGTCTTGATGGCCAATCTGGTTTTCACGCGCCTATCCTTACGTATCCCGTCCCAACGGCGGCGCTCGATTTCCCCACAACGACGGCACCTTAGCCCGGATGAATACTGACCGCTTAAGCTTTGAGCAAGAGTCTTGCCCTGAATTTACCCGGCAACGCGGAAATCCGCAGCAAATGGGCGAAAAACCGCCGATATACAGGCGTTTGACCCTAGGTCCACCAGTGAACCGTTTCGTATGTTTTGCAGGCATGTGCGGTCAGTCGATCGCAGACGGTTCTTCTGAAAGCGGCCAGTAAAAGTCCGGAGGTATCCCGGCCTCCGCGCGTTTTTCTTCGTTGAAGGGCGGTTTCAGAGTGCTGTGGAAATAGTGGCGCACCAACGCATGGAAGACCTCTTTCGGATCCTGGTTGTTGCGCCCGCAAAGAAAATGGAACCATTTGGATCCATAGGCAACGTGCGAAACCTCTTCGGCATAGATGGTTTCCAGCGCTGCGACGGCTTGGTCCGCACCGGCCTTGCGAAAGACCTCGATCATGCCCGGCGTGACATCCAGCCCGCGCGCTTCCAGAACCATCGGCACCACCGCCAGCCGGCCCATCAGATCCTCGGCCGTGTCTTCGGCGGCGCGCCACATGCCGGCATGTGCGGGCAGGGCGCCATAATGGCTGTCCAGAGCTTCAAGACAGTCGCACATCAGATTGAAATGTTTAGAATTCTTCATCTGCCGCCCGGACCCAGTCGTCGTAAAAGCCCATCGGCATCGGGACATCGGAAAACCGCGCAATGATGTCCCAGTGCAGATCGACGGCATTCAGCTCGATATGGGCCACCGCGTGCAGCAATGCGATCCGACCCGCCACGCTGCCGGGACGGCGGCGCGGGACGTCGCGGGGGGACAGCAGTTCGGGGCGCGCCGGCCTCGCCGGATGCAGCGGCGGGTTGGCAGCACCGATCGGGATAGGCCGAGCCTCACCAGCGCGCGCGGCCACCCATTGGGCGGCATGATGGTGCGAAAGAGCCGTCTTTTCGCGGCCATCGGCGGTAGAGAGCACCTCCACCGCCATGTCCGCCAGCGTCAGGCTCACAGGGCTTTCACCGCATCCAGCACCTCTTCGACATGACCGGGCACTTTCACCTTGCGCCAGACCCGGGCGATTCTGCCATCGGCGTCAATCAGGAAGGTTGAGCGCTCTATGCCCATGAACTTCTTGCCATACATGCTCTTTTCAACCCAAATACCATAGTCTTCGCAGGTGCTGCCGTTCTCGTCCGAAAGCAGCGGAACGGTCAGCGCGCGCTTGGTCACGAACTTGTCGTGGCTCTCGACGCTGTCCTTGGAAATCCCGAACACCTGCGCCCCGGCGACACGAAATGCCTCCAGGGCTTCGGAAAAGCCAATGGATTCCTTGGTACAGCCTGAGGTATCATCACGGGGATAGAAAAACAAAACGACAGCGCTGCCGCGCTGATCGGACAAGGTGACCGTGTCGCCGCCATCGCGGGGCAGGGTAAAATCAGGGGCGGTGTCGGACATATCGAGCATGGGGCATCTCCTCGCATTCTTAACAAAAGTCACTTTCAAATTAGATCACTGCGGGCAACAATAAAGGTTCTCACGAGCATTCGCATGGCCAAGGATACGGCAAGCCAGAACACAGAGCGGCAAGACCCCGCCGGCGCGCCGAAAAGGCGCCGGCCCAGGCATCATGTCATCGGCCTCTGGACTGCCGCCGGACTGGTCCTTGGTGCGGCAGCGTTCAGCCTGCTGGTCATTCTCATCATCGGGCAAACCATGCAAGCGCCGGAGTGGGTGCGCGATCGGATCGAGGCCCGGATCGAGCAGAACCTGGGCGGGCTGCAGATTTCCTTCGGCGATGTTCAGGCTGTGATCAACAAAGGCCTGCGCCCACGTGCCCGGCTGCGCGATGTGGTCATCCGCGATCCCGCAGGCCGGGTCCTGCTGGAGCTCGGCGATGCCGAAGCCAGCCTCGCCATGCGTCCGCTTCTGCGCGGCATGGTGCAACCCAAGCAGATCACTCTCAACGGCGCATTTGCCACTTTGCGCCGGAATACCGACGGCACCTTCGATCTGTCTCTGGGTGCCAGCAACGCTCCGGTCAGCCAAGCCGGCAGTCTGCCACAACTGATCGAGCGCTGGGACCAGATACTTCAGTCCGAAGCCCTGTCTGCGCTGGTATCGCTCGATCTCAAGTCGCTCAATCTGCGATACGAAGATGCGCTGTCTGGCCGGGCCTGGACCGTGGATGGCGGTCAGATGCGCATGGAACGCGACGGCGACCAGATGCGGCTGTCGAGCCGGTTTGCCCTGCTCAGCGGCCGTGACTACGCAACCTCTCTGGAGATGAACTATACCAGCAAGATCGGAGAACTGGCCGCCGACTTCGGCATCTCGGTCGAAGATGTCGCGGCTCAGGACATTGCCGCCCAGGCCATCGCGTTGAAATGGCTTCAGGTTTTGCGGGCCCCGATCTCAGGCGCCTTGCGGGGCAACGTCGAGGCTGACGGCACTCTGGGACGCCTGAGCGCGACGCTGCAGATCGGCGCCGGGGTGCTGCAGCCGACCGACCAGACACGGCCCATTCCGTTCAGCCAGGCGCGGACCTATTTCACCTATTCACCCGACCGCCAGGTCCTCGCTTTCGACGAATTGTCCGTCAGCAGCGACTGGGTCAGCGGCGTTGCCGATGGCACCGCGTATCTGGGCGGTGTCGATCAGGGCACCCTGACAGAACTGATTGGCCAGTTCAACCTGAGCGGCCTGGCACTGAACCCCGACGGCATGTATCCTGAACCGCTGACCTTCAATCGGGCCGCCGCTGATTTTCGCCTCGAACTCGATCCGTTTCGACTGACCGTGGGGCAGATGCGGGTGGTCGATCCCAGTGCGACCGTTCGTTTGGACGGGACGCTTTCGGCTTCTACCGACGGTTGGGCGCTGGCCTTCGACGGCAAGATGGACGCGATCACGCCGAAGCGTCTGGTCTCTCTCTGGCCCGTCGGCGTGGCCAAGGGCCCGCGCGACTGGATTGCGACCAAAATCTCCGGCGGGCGTCTGAGCGATATCAACTTTGCGCTGCGGACAAAACCAAACGAACGGCCGAACATTTATGTCGACTTCGATTACGCGGACGCGACGGTCAAGGTGCTCAAAACGATGCCACCGATGACGGCGGCAAAGGGGCAGGCGAGCCTCATCGGCAACCGGTTCGTGGTGACCGCGACGGCAGGACGGATGCCCGCAGAACAGGGCGGTTATCTCGATCTTGCCGGATCGTCGTTCATCATTCCCGACATCACGATCCGAAAGGCCGCGCCGGGGATCGTGCGTTTTGTCGCCCAAGGCCCGGTCACAGCGATCGTGTCATTGCTCAACCGTCCGCCCCTCTCGGTGCTGGCCAGCAGCGGGCTGCCAGTCGATCTGGCCTCCGGCCTGGTGCGGGCGAATGGCACGGTATCAATGCCGATAAAGAAGGGGCTGACCTTTGATCAGGTCGAATTTCACCTCACAGGAGCGGTTGATCGGGTCGAAAGCACGGTGCTGGTGCCGGGCAAGGTCCTGTCCGCGCAAACAATGGATTTGCAAGCGGATGAAACGCAGGTGGTGCTGTCGGGGCGTGGTCAGGTCGAAGAGGTGCCTTTCGATGCCGGATGGCGCAAACCCATTGGCAAGGGCGCTCCCCGCAGCAGCCGGGTCGAAGGACAGATAGAACTGTCACCGCTGCTGATCGATACCTTCGAAATCGGGTTGCCGCCGGGCAGCGTCAGTGGCACGGGTCTGGCCGATTTCTCGCTCGATCTCAACCCGGGCGAGCCACCCGTGCTGACGATGCGCTCCGATCTGCAGGGGGTCGGGTTGCAGATCCCTGCGCTGCTCTGGTCCAAACCCGCCGCGTCCTCCGGACTGCTGGACCTGGCCGGGACGCTGGGCGCGCCATCGCGCCTCGACCGCCTGGTGCTGGAAGCGCCGGGACTTTCTGTAACGGGGACCGTGATCGGCCGGGAACAAGGCGGCCTCGAACGGGCGCTGCTCAGTTCGGTGCGGGTCGGCGACTGGATGGAGGGCACGGTTGAGCTTGTCGGGCGCGGGCAGGGCGCGCCGGATCTGCGGATCCTCGGTGGTACGCTTGACATGCGCCGGGCCACCTTCGGCTCTGCAGGCGGATCCGGTGGCACTGGCGCTCTTAGTGTGGTGCTGGATCGGCTTCAGGTCAGCGATACGATTGCGCTGACCGGCTTCAGGGGGGAGTTCAAGACAGCGGGGGTACTCGACGGGCCGTTCCAGGGACTCGTGAATGGCGGGACACCGGTAAACGGCCAGCTTGTTCCGCGGGGCGCGCGCAGTGCGGTTAGAATCCTGTCAGACGATGCAGGTGGGACCGTCCGCGACGCCGGGCTACTGAAACAGGCCCGTGGCGGAAGTTTTGATCTGACGCTGGTGCCCGTGCCTGAACCGGGCGAATTCGACGGCACGCTGCGCGTGACCGATGTCAAGATACAAGATGCGCCAGCAATCGCGGCACTGGTGAATGCCGTCAGCATCGTCGGTCTGCTCGACGAACTTGCCGGCCAGGGGATCCAGTTTACCGAGGTGGACGCTAGGTTTCGGCTGAGCCCCTCGCGAGTGACGCTTTATGAAAGCAGTGCGGTGGGGCCGTCGATCGGGTTGTCCATGGACGGTGAATACGATGTTCCAAATGGCCAGTTGAACATGCAGGGCGTGATCTCGCCGGTCTACCTGATTAACCAAATCGGTAGTTTGCTAACGCGGAAGGGCGAAGGCATGTTCGGCTTTAACTACACGCTGAAAGGCAGCGCCCAGGCCCCGACCGTGCAAGTGAACCCGTTGTCGGCGCTTACCCCGGGAATGCTGCGCGACATCTTCAGAGAAGCGCCGCCAAGTGCCGAAGACTCGTCAGAGACCCCGGACAGGCGGCTTAAGCGCGCACCCTCTCTGTCCGACAGTGCCGAAGGCGGGCGCTGAACGAAGCTGGCCAATCGCGATCTGGCAGGCTAAGGCGCGCGCCATGAACCTGTCTGATTTCGATTTCGACCTGCCCGAGCATCTGATCGCAACGCGCCCCGCCGTGCCGCGCACTTCTGCACGGCTGCTGGTGGCCGAGGGCGACCGGATCACCGATTCACGGGTCGCTCGACCTGCCGGAATGGCTGCGGCCAGGCGACCGGCTGGTCCTGAACGATACCCGCGTGATTCCGGCGCGGCTGTCCGGGCAGCGCCGCCGCTCTGGCCCGCAGGGCGACACTGCGGCCCGGATCGAGGTGACGCTGCTCGAGCCGCGGCCTGACGGTACTTGGTCGGCACTCATCAAGCCACTGAAAAAGCTGCGGGTCGGCGAAGATATTGCTGTTCGCGCAATGGGCTGAATGCGCGACGCTGATAGCGATGATCGATGGCCAGGCGGCCTCTGCGTTTCAACCTGGCCGGGGACGGCTTTCGATGCTGCGCTGGCCGAGGCCGGCGCGATGCCGCTGCCGCGCTATATCGCTGCACGGCGCGCCGCCGATGCGCAGGACATGACCGACTATCAGACCGTCTTTGCCCGTCATTCCGGAGCCGTTGCAGCACCCACCGCGTCGCTGCATTTCGACACACCGCTGCTGGAGGCCATCCGAGACCGCGGCGTTGAGTTCACCTTCGTGACCCTGCATGTCGGCGCCGGAACCTTCCTGCCGGTAAAGGTCGAAGACGTTACGCGCCACCGGATGCACGCCGAGTGGGGGCAGGTCAACGCGGCGGCGGCGGCAGAGATTGCCGCGACCAAGTCCGCCGGCGGCCGCGTGATCCCGGTGGGCACCACGGCGTTGCGTCTGATCGAAACCGCTGGCGCGAGGCGGGACAATCGAACCATGGGAAGGCGAAACGGATATTTTCATCTATCCCGGTTTCCGGTTCCAGGTCACCGATGCGCTGATGACAAACTTCCACCTGCCGAAGTCGACCTTGATAATGCTGGTCTCGGCACTGATGGGCGCAGACCGAATCCGGCGGATCTACGATCACGCCATCCGCAGCGGATATCGCTTCTTTTCCTATGGCGATGCCTCTCTGCTGATCCCGGAATGACAGGATAGGCAGATGCGGTGATTCGCGACATCAGGTGTCGGCTACAAACATGACGGGCCGCGGCGATCCTGCTAGGATGGGCGCGACCGTACGGCACCCCAGTGGAGGCGACACGATGTTTCAGGTTCTGTCGAGCGCCTGGGCGCTGCTTTTGGGCATGATGCTGCTGATGGTCGGCA
This sequence comes from uncultured Gammaproteobacteria bacterium, assembly GCA_963793595.1. Taxonomy (GTDB): domain Bacteria; phylum Pseudomonadota; class Gammaproteobacteria. The sequence goes on from CAWCBX010000072.1 coordinate 29,593, forward strand.
ACGGCCTGCAAGGCACGCTGCTGGGCGTGCGCGGCGAAATCGAAGGCTTTTCGACCCTGCAGATGTCCTTCGTGATGTCCGCCTATTTCGTCGGATTTCTGGGCGGCTCGCGCATGGCGCCCGAAATGATCCGACGGGTCGGCCATGTGCGGGTCTTTGCTGCGCTGGCCTCGTTCATTTCGGCGGTGATGATCCTCTATCCCGACGTTCACCGACCCCATCGCGTGGTCGGTGGGCCGGGTGATCATCGGATTTTGTTTTTCAGGCGTTTATGTGACCGCTGAAAGCTGGCTGAACAACGCCGCCGACAACGAAAACCGCGGCCAGGCGCTGTCGCTTTACATGATCGTGCAGATGGTCGGCATCGTCAGCGCGCAAGGCCTGTTGCTGATCGGCCGATCCGTCGGGCTATGAAACCTTCGTGATCGCCTCGGTGCTGGTATCGATTTCCTTTGCACCGATCCTGCTGTCGATCAGCCCGACGCCGGCGTTTGACACCACCAAGCCGATGAACCTGCTGCAACTCATGCGGACCTCGCCACTGGGCTGCGTCGGCATGTTCCTGCTGGGCGGGGTGTTCTCGGCGCAGTTCGGCATGAGCGCGGTCTACGGCGCCGAAGCGCGGGCTGAGCCTGACCCAGATTTCCACCTTCGTGGCGACGTTTTATATCGGTGCGCTGCTGTTGCAGTATCCGCTGGGCTGGATCTCGGACCGCATGGACCGCCGCCAACTGATCCTTATCGCGGCGGTTGTCGGCGGAATCGGGGCGCTGGTCGGCATGCTGTTCGGGCGGCAGTTCACCGTCTTGCTGATTTCGGCCTTCGTGATCGGCGGGCTGTCGAACCCGCTGTATTCACTGTTGATTGCGCATACCAACGACTACCTTGACCACGACGACATGGCCGCAGCCTCGGGTGGCCTGATCTTCATCAACGGGTTGGGCGCGATTGCCGGGCCGCTGATCACCGGCTGGTTGATGGGCAGGGGGTGTTCGGCCCGCCGGGGTTTTTCCTGTTGGTCGCTGCCCTTCTTTTCACGTTGGCCGCCTACGCGGTTTACCGGATGTCCCGCCGCCCGTCGGTAGCGTCGGCCGATACCGGCAAGTTGACCGCGTTGTCGCCGAGCCTGACCGTTGTCGGTGTCGAAGCGGCGCAAGAAGCCACGTTCGAATCGGAGCAGGACGAGCACGATGGTCAGAATGCGGCTTCAATACCTTGAATATGTCGCAAGTGAAGCAAATTGTTACTGTAAGATCTGTCTAAGGATATGGGTAAAGATACCATACATTGGGGGCGAGTTAAGGAGTTGACCTATGATTGGTCCCGAAAGAGATATTGAGTTTCTGGCTGGATGAGATCGGGCCAAAGGGCTGGTATGCAACCGATCCGGCATTGGACGCGAAGATTTCTGAAAAATTCCGGTTGGCCTGGGACGGTGCCTGCGAAGGCAAGCTTTTCCCTCTGGCTGACCTATCCCAGCGGTTCTTTGGCTTATGTGATCCTGACGGACCAGTTTCCACGCAACATGTTCCGTGGCACGGCGCAGGCCTTTGCGTCGGACAGGATCGCCCTGACCGCGGCCAAGTCCGCGATCGACAAAGGCTGGGACATGAAGATTGACGAGCCCGCTCGGCAGTTCTTTTACATGCCACTGATGCATTCTGAGAACCTTTGCGATCAGGAACGCTGCGTGCGTCTCATGCTGAACCGGATGCCAGAATCCGGAGAAGGCAACCTGCTGCACGCCCGCGCACACCGCGAGGTGATCCGGCAGTTTGGGCGCTTTCCCTATCGCAACGATGCCCTGGACCGCGCCACGACCAGGTGCCGAGGCCAACTACGTCTCGTCCGGCGGCTACGGAGAAACGATGCGCGCCCTGCAGAAGGCCAGCTGACGCTCCGAGGCTCAGGACGGCAGCGTGCAGCCACGCAGGTCGGCGACACCGCGCACCATCGCGTCCGCACCAGTTTCGATGGCATGATCGATCAGCTTTTCTGGCGTCTCGATCAGATCGGTCACACCGGATTGCATTGCGCCGATGCGCGCATCCAACGCGGTCACCCGCGCGTCGATGCGGTCAAGAACGTCCGGAACGATCTCGCCGCTTTGGCGTTTCAGGTCCGCAAGTTCGCTTCGTAGACCGGCCACTTCAGACCGGACTTCGCCGACGTTTTCGCGCAGGGGCGTCACGATCTGCAGATTTTCTGCAAAGCTCGCAGTAATTCCGCTGATTTCCGACGCCAGTTTCCAGCCCAGGAAAAGGCAGAGCGCCAGAAGGATCAGGGTCGCATTCAACAGCGCCAGAGCGAGGTTTTTCAGGGTGCTTGCCATGGATCGGTTCCGACCTCCGTTGCAGAAATTCGCTCGATACGCCGCCGGCTTGTCGCCCGGTCGAGCTTTTGACCGAACCTGTGTAGCTATTTGAAACGCTCCGGTATAGGCTTTATCGCGGTCGATCCAGGGCCGCTTTGCGCTGCGTCCTAAATGTCGCGGAGCAGGCCCATTGATGCGTTTTGGAAAATAGTTTAACGGTAAACTAGTTTTCTGAATGCCTGAGCCGAGGGGATATCATGGCTGCAAAATCCTTTGATGTAATCGTAATCGGCGCCGGTCCCGGCGGCTATGTCGCGGCAATACGGGCGCGCACAGCTCGGCCTGAACACCGTCATTGTCGAGCGCGAGCACATGGGTGGTATCTGCCTGAACTGGGGGTGCATCCCAACCAAGGCGATGCTGCGGTCGTCCGAGGTGTTCCACCTGATGGAACGCGCCAAGGATTTCGGGCTGAAAGCCGATGGCATCGGCTATGATCTGGATGCGGTCGTCAAGCGCTCGCGCGCGGTTGCGGGGCAGCTGTCGGGCGGTATCGGGCACCTGATGAAGAAGAACAAGATCACCACCGTCATGGGCGAGGCAACGCTGACCGGCAAAGGCAAGGTCTCGGTCAAGACCGAGAAGGGCGCCGAGGAGCTTACGGCCCCGAATATCATTCTTGCCACTGGCGCGCGCGCCCGGGAGCTGCCCGGGCTGGAGGCGGATGGCGATCTGGTCTGGACCTACAAACATGCCCTGACCCCGAAACGGATGCCCAAGAAGCTGCTCGTGATCGGTTCCGGCGCGATCGGCATCGAGTTCGCCAGCTTCTACAACACGCTTGGCGCCGACACTACGGTTGTTGAAGTGATGGATCGCATCCTTCCGGTTGAAGATGCCGAGATAAGCGGCTTTGCCAAAAAGCAGTTTGTCAAACAGGGCATGAAGATCATGGAAAAGGCGACGGTCAAGAAGCTGGACCGCGCCAAGGGTAAGGTAACCGCCCACATCGAAAAAAACGGAAAGGTCGAAACGCACGATTTCGACACCGTGATTTCGGCCGTGGGCATCGTCGGCAATGTCGAAAACCTCGGACTGGAAGCACTGGGTGTGAAGATCGACCGCACCCATGTCGTGACCGACGAATACTGCCGCACCGGGGTCGAGGGGCTTTATGCCATCGGCGATATCGCCGGTGCGCCGTGGCTCGCGCACAAGGCCAGCCACGAAGGCGTGATGGTGGCCGAGATGATCGCGGGCGGACATCCGCACCCGGTCAAACCCGAAAGCATCGCCGGCTGCACCTATTGCCAGCCGCAGGTCGCCAGCGTCGGCTATGACCGAGGCCAAGGCCAAGGAGCTGGGCTATGAGGTCAAGGTCGGCCGCTTCCCGTTCATCGGCAACGGCAAGGCGATCGCGCTGGGCGAACCCGAAGGCATGGTCAAGACCGTGTTCGACGCCAAGACCGGCGAATTGCTGGGCGCGCATATGGTCGGGGCGGAGGTGACCGAGCTGATCCAGGGCTATGTCGTGGCCGCCAGCTGGAGACCACCGAGGAAGACCTGATGCACACCGTCTTCCCGCATCCGACGCTGTCAGCGAGATGATGCATAAGTCGGTGCTCGACGCCTACGATCGCGTCATTCACATGTGATCACCGTGCTCCGGTGCAATCAGCGTCCGAACTCGAAATTCCGTTCGCGAACGCCGAAGGTCGTCTTGACGACCTGGCGATAGGCCTCGCCCGATTGCCGTTCCGGAAGCGCCGGCCAGTTCGACTCCCGGTTGTCGCTCAGCGACACACCCGGAACCGGATCTGCAGAGTTCGCTTTGCCATCCGTGTCGTTTCGGAACGCCGATTGGGTATCCGTGCAGGCCGCTGTGGTGGCGAGACCGGCCAATAGCGCGGCGAAAACAAGCAGCCAGCGATTTTTCATAGCAGAACCCTTTGCGGCTTATCGGTGGTCAGACGCCAATCTGGCGTGTTGACCAGCCTGCCAGCGAGCACATCCCGATGCAAAACACATCGGTTCACCTGTTTGTAGGCGGTCTGAGATGCCCGGCAATGGTTCTCGGCCTGCTTGCGCGTGGTGGCACCCGCATCAGGGCGGCAGACAGACCTTGCAGGCCTGCAACTGTTCGTTGACGCCGCATACATCGGCCCGTTCGGGCGTCACGTTGCAGGATGCGACCGCCTCGGTGACACCGGGATCGGTAAACGCATCCTCGCCCTAACCGGATGCAGGGCTTCGAGCTTTGCAATGACCCGAGGCTGCCACTGGCGTGCGGCTTCGAGCGCGCCTGGTTTTCGTCGAGGATCTGTTCGTCGACGGCCGGTGCCGTCATGACGGCAGGTCTCCGTTCTGGCCGAAAGTGGATCGAGCGTTTCGGGCCGACCGTTCGTGCTCTTTCGGGCCCAGTGGGCGGTTCGCATCTGCCTGACAAGGGCCGGGGCGCATCCGGAGATCAGCGAAGCCAGACAGGGCCAGACAGGGCATGTCGGGCCAGGCGCGCATGGAAAGGAGCGGGAGATGGCGGATGTTCGCTTTCCGTTCTCAATTTCGAGTTGGAAACTGAGCTGCACTCGACTATCTATACCAAATTCCGTCCGAGGTGGGTTATGGCCGAGCTGAAACATATCGAAGTGCGCGGCGCGCGCGAGCACAATCTCAAGAACATCGACGTGGATATTCCGCGCGATCAACTGGTTGTGATCACCGGACTTTCCGGGTCCGGGAAGTCGTCGCTGGCGTTCGATACGATCTATGCCGAGGGCCAGCGCCGCTATGTGGAATCACTCAGCGCCTATGCCCGCCAGTTCCTCGACATGATGGAAAAGCCGGATGTGGATCATATCAGCGGTCTTAGCCCGGCGATTTCGATCGAACAGAAGACGACGTCGAAGAACCCGCGTTCGACCGTCGGCACCGTGACCGAGATTTACGACTACATGCGGCTGCTGTTTGCCCGCGCCGGCACGCCCTACAGCCCCGCCACCGGGCCTGCCGATCGAGGCGCAGCAGGTGCAGGACATGGTCGACCGCATCATGGCGATGGAGGAGGGGACGCGCGGCCTATCTGCTGGCGCCCATCGTCCGCGACCGCAAGGGCGAGTACCGCAAGGAATTCGTCGAGCTGCGCAAGCAGGGCTTTCAGCGGGTCAAGGTGGACGGCCAGTTCTACGAACTGGACGAGCCGCCGACGCTGGACAAGAAGTTCCGCCATGACATCGACGTGGTCGTTGACCGGATCGTGGTGCGCGAGGGGCTCGAGACCCGGCTGGCCGACAGTTTGCGCACCGCGCTGGATCTGGCCGATGGCATCGCCATTCTGGAAACCGCCCCGGCCGAGGGCGAGCCGGAGCGCCTCACCTTCTCGCGAGAAACTTCGCCTGTCCGGTCAGCGGCTTCACCATCCCCGAGATCGAGCCGCGGCTGTTTTCCTTCAACGCGCCCTTCGGCGCCTGCCCGGACTGCGACGGGCTGGGCATGGAGCTGTTCTTCGACGAACGGCTGGTGGTGCCGGATGCAGACGCTGAAGATCTACGACGGCGCGCTGGCGCCTTGGCGCAAGGGCAAGTCGCCCTATTTCCTGCAGACCATCGAGGCCATCGCCAAGCATTATGAATTCGACCAGCAACACCCGGTGGAAGGACCTGCCGGCCCATGTGCAGCAGGTGTTTCTGTACGGCTCGGGCGAGGAAGAGATCCAGTTCCGCTATGACGAGGGCGGGCGCGTCTATCAGGTGACACGCGTGTTCGAAGGCGTCATCCCCAACATGGAGCGGCGCTACCGCGAGACCGACAGCAACTGGATCCGCGAGGAATTCGAGCGCTACCAGAACAACCGTCCCTGTCGACACCTGCGAGGGCTACCGCCTGCGCCCCGAAGCGCTGGCGGTGAAGATCGCCGGTCTGCACGTCGGGCAGGTGGTGCAGATGTCGATCCGCGAGGCCTATGCCTGGTGCGAGACCGTGCCCGAGCACCTCAGCGCGCAGAAGAACGAGATCGCTCGCGCCATTCTGAAGGAGATCCGCGAGCGGCTGGGCTTTCTGAACAACGTGGGTCTCGAATACCTGACCCTCAGCCGCAACGCCGGCACGCTCTCGGGCGGCGAAAGCCAGCGCATCCGTCTGGCCAGCCAGATCGGCAGCGGCCTGACCGGCGTGCTCTACGTGCTCGACGAACCCTCGATCGGGCTGCACCAGCGCGACAATGACCGTCTGCTGCGGAACGCTGAAGAACCTGCGCGACCAGGGCAACACGGTGATCGTGGTCGAACATGACGAAGAAGCGATCCGCGAGGCGGATTATGTGTTCGACATCGGCCCCGGCGCGGGCGTGCACGGCGGGCAGGTGGTCAGCCACGGCACGCCGGCGCAGATCGCCGCCGACGCGGCCTCGATCACCGGGCAGTATCTGACCGGCACGCGCGAGATTCCGGTGCCGGCCAGAGCGCCGCACGGGCAACAAGAAAAAGGTCACCGTGGTCAAGGCCACCGGCAACAACCTCAAGGACGTGACAGTCGATTTCCCGCTGGGCAAGTTCGTCTGCGTCACCGGCGTGTCGGGCGGCGGCAAGTCGACGCTGACCATCGAGACGCTGTTCAAGACCGCCTCGATGCGTCTGAACGGTGCGCGGCAGACGCCGGCGCCCTGCGAGACGATCAAGGGGCTGGAGCATCTGGACAAGGTGATCGACATCGACCAGCGCCCGATCGGGCGCACGCCGCGGTCGAACCCGGCCACCTATACCGGGGCCTTCACGCCGATCCGCGACTGGTTCGCAGGGCTGCCCGAAGGCGAAGGCGCGCGGCTACAAGCCCGGGCCGTTTCAGCTTCAACGTCAAGGGCGGGCGCTGCGAGGCCTGCCAGGGCGACGGCGTGATCAAGATCGAGATGCACTTCCTGCCGGACGTCTACGTCGACCTGCGAGACCTGCAAGGGCGCGCGCTACAACCGCGAAACGCTGGAGATCAAGTTCAAGGGCAAGAGCATCGCCGACGTTCTGGACATGACGGTCGAAGACGCGCAGGAATTCTTCAAGGCGGTGCCGTCGATCCGCGAGAAGATGGATGCGCTGATGCGCGTGGGTCTGGGCTACATCAAGGTGGGCCAGCAGGCGACGACGCTGTCGGGCGGCGAGGCGCAGCGGGTCAAGCTGTCGAAGGAGCTGAGCAAACGCTCGACCGGACGCACGCTCTACATTCTCGACGAGCCGACGACCGGTCTGCATTTCGAGGACGTGCGCAAGCTGCTGGAAGTGCTGCACGAACTGGTCGATCAGGGCAATTCGGTCGTGGTGATCGAGCACAATCTCGACGTGGTCAAGACCGCCGATTACATCATCGATATCGGCCCCGAGGGCGGCGACGGCGGCGGCGAGATCGTTGCCACCGGCACGCCCGAAGAGGTCGCCGGCGTTGTCGCACAGCCACACTGGGCGCTACCTGAAGCCAATGCTCGATGCGCGGGCGGTCGCGGCCGAATAGCGTCCACAACGTCGGAAGCTGACGACGGTGCAGGGTGCTTTGCTGTTCTGGTGCCCGGCCTCGCGCCTGCCATACAGTATCGGAACCGCAGGCAGGGCCGGAACGCCGATGTTCATCATCGCACAGAACCAGCCGCAGGCGCGGACCGATCGAAGGCTGTCGACCAGGAATCAGAGCACCAAGGGAGGCAGAAGGATTGCGCGCCATGCGCCGGCGTCATTGGCATAGATCCGATCGGTCACCATCCAGAACAATGGTTCCAAGCCGCCCGTTGTGTTGACACGCGACCCGATGGGCGACGCTGTGCTTTCGCTGTTTTCAACCTTCCCGCAGCGTGGCTCGGCCGAGGATTTCACCTTGTCGGATCTGCGTATAGAATTGATGTTTCCAGTCGATGAGACGACTCGCACGGCGCTCTCGGCACTGGTCGATCCCGGCCGACATGGTCCGTCAGGCGCCGATGGCCTGCAGGAGCGGCCTGGCTTCATACCGCTTCAGCATTGGCCGCACTGCCGGTCCGTAGCGGTCGTAGCCATGGTTCAGTTCCGGAAACAGTGCCAGAATCTCGGCCTGCGTTCCGGGGTCGAAATCGCGCATCGTCCGTTTTCCCGGAAGATAGCTTTCGGCGGCCAGTCCGTTGGCGGTGATGATCTGGTGACTGTCGAACATCAGGTGTACATATGTGATCTGCTTCAGGCTGCGATCGCGCACCACCGTTGTGTCGTTTATCAGATCCTTGGCCTTGACCAGCACCTCGTTGTCGCCAAACAGCAGCTCGGCCCAGGTGTCGCAGATCAGGATCCTGTGCTGTGGCGACACGACCAGATCGCTGGTCGCACCGAAGGTGCCCTTACGGATGCGGATTGGCTGGGCGGGACCCACGGCCGGCACCGTCCGGGCGCCGACCCAGCGCAGTGGCAGCGGGCCGTGGTCGCGGGTCAGGACCAGCGTGCCGGGCTGCAACTCTTCAACCGGCACGGCGCCGTCGACCGTGTCTATCAGCGTGCCTGCGGCAAAGCAGGGCACCTGTTCGATCTCGACGATGGCGGTGTCGGTGTTGCCGATCGTGTCTTCGATCGTATAGTTGAAATAGACCGTCTCATCATCGCTGTCCGAGGTGATGTCAAAAGTCCCGTCAGCGTTGAGCTTGACCGACTGGCCGGATCCCAGAACGACAGTCTGCTCCGCCACCACCGCCACGCCATTGATATGCGTGATTGTCAGCGTTCCGCCGGTCGAGCTGTCATTGTCCAGCACATCAAGGGTACGGGTCTTGTCGGTCGGCATCGAAATGGCGTCGTCCTGCGCCACGATCGTCGACTGCACCGACCCGCCGGCGATCAGCAGGTTGGTATCATAGCTGCTGTCGCCCACATCCGCGACACCGATGCGCAGCGTGTTGGGGACACCGGGATTGACCGGGGCCACAAAGGTCAGGGTGATGGTGAACCCGTCCATCTCGGTGTTGTAGTCGTCGGTGGTGTTGTCGAAGTACAGGTTCTCGGTGTCATCACCGTTGATGTTACCGATCGACGCCGAGCCGTCGCCGATGCTGACCGTGGCCTCAACCCCGTTGACCCAAACGCCCACCACATCGTTGAAGGTCGAATTGATGTATTCGGGGAATTCCTCCGACGACAGCACAAAATCAAGGGTAATCATGTCGCCTGACGGGGTGAAATCGACTTCCAGGATCGACGCATCATAAGTGCTGGTTCCGGCCAACGCGTTGAACTGGGCGTCGTTGTTGCGTCCGGAAGTATTGGTCGAGGTGTTGGTGGCGGTGTTTGTGTTGGTGGTTCCGGAATTGTTGGTGAAATCCTGCGCGCGTCCTGTCGACAGGATCACGCCGGTGTCGCCGGGGGTCGCCTCGGGCGAAATCGTGTCTCCCTGCGTGTAGATACCTGAACTGCGGTTGTCGCCGATATAGTTGGCGCTGTTGACCGTGACGCCGCTGCCAAAGATCTCCATCGCCATCTGCAGTGCAGTGGCGGCTATGTTGATTGGCAGTTCAGTTGCCGTTGGCATCTAACACGTTTCTCCGGGCCTTCGGTGCCACAGGGCACAGGCCATGGCTCCAATAGACCGGAGAATTGTGGCCGGGACTTGGGTTTGTCTGTGAAACTATTGAGATGCGGGCAGGAAAATCGCGCCAAACATGGTTAATTGCGCATCTAAGAAAACGCAATTAAATCAATATACTAAAATGAATTTTTTCGGAAACTTCCGAAGTTTCCCGGCGGCAGCGCAGTTTGTGCCGCCGGTCCGCCACAATCGTTTCGGAAGCTACACTTTCTGGTTGTGGCGGGTGTTGTAGCACTCTGCCATCAAATTCGACGGTGATGCTATTTCTTCACCGGGCAGGTGCTCATCCCGAGCATCGAATAAAGCCCGCAGGTGCCCAAGAGCCCGGTCACCAGCGGAATGATCCCGATCAGATAGAGCCAGCGATACGCGGCTTCGGTGTTCAGAAAGAACCCGGCCAGCAATGCAAATCCCAGCACCACGCGGCCGATCCGGTCCCATGTTCCGACGTTCTTGGTCAACATTTCTTACCCTTTCACCCTTGAGATGAGATGACGATACTAGACATATGAAAACGGGAATATGATCTTGATCAAGTCCCGCTGCGGTTCCGCATTTCAAATCTTGGCAGCATGGCGCTGAAATCGCGCCCGGCGCCGTCTTCTTCCTCGACGAAGCGGGTATAGAGCGCTTCGGCCAGCGCGCCCATCGGCGTGTCGGCATCGGCGCTGTCCGCCGCCTGCTGCGACAGCCGCAGGTCTTTCAGCATCAGGTCCGAGGCGAAACCGGGTTTGTACCCGTTGTCGGCGGGCGATGTCGGGCCGACGCCCGGGGCAGGGCAGTAGGCGTTCATCGACCAGCTGAATAGCCCGACGACGTGCTGACCACGTCGAACATCTTCTGACGGTCGAGCCCCAGCTTGTCGGCCAGCGCGAAGGCTTCGCAGGTGGCGATCATGGTCACGCCCAGGATCATGTTGTTGCAGATTTTCGCGGCCTGACCGGCCCCTGACGCGCCGCAATGCACGGCCTTCTGGCCCATGATGTCGAAGAGCGGCCTGGCCTTGGCGAACGCGGCATCGGACCCGCCCGCCATGAAGGTCAGCGTGCCGGCCGATGCGCCGCCAATACCGCCTGAAACGGGCGCGTCCACGGTCAGAACGCCCTCTTGCGCCGCCTGCTCTGCGACAGCGCGCGCGCTGTCGACGTCGACGGTCGAACAGTCCACCAGCACCGCGCCCTCGGTCATCGCCGGGATCACATCTGGCCGCAACAGTGCGCAGGATCCCGCCGTTGGGCAGCATGGTGATGACCACGTCCGCCCCCTTGGCCGCCGCAGCGGCGCTGGCGGCGCGTGCGACGCCCTCGACCGCCACATCTGCGGTATCGAACCCGGTGACGTGATGTCCGGCCTTGACCAGGTTCGCCGCCATCGGCGCGCCCATGTTGCCCAGTCCGATGAACCCGATGTTCATGGCCTTCTCCTCCCTTTCGAATGTCAGCGCGTCCGCGCCCAGCGGCGCCGAGCATCTCGGCGACCGCGTCGGCGGGCACCGCCATATCGGCGTATTGCCACTGCGGATTGCGGTCCTTGTCGATGATTGCGGCGCGGATGCCTTCCAGGAAATCGCCGTGCTCCATCGCCCGCCAGGTAAAGCGGTATTCCAGTTCCAGCGCCTTGCGGATGGTCAGCTTGGCCGGCCGCGCAGCCGGTCCATCATCTCGACCGTGCAGGCCATCGACAGCGGGCGAATTGCGCCGCATCAGCCTGTCAGCGTGTCGCGGGCAAAAGCGCTGTCGTCGGCGCTCAGGCTGGTCAGGATCGTCGCCCAGCGTCTCGCCGCGCGAAATGCGCGGTCGATGTCGGTCGCTGCAGCGGCGCCAGCGACGCCCTCCGGCGGCGTCTGGGCATGCGTGGCCACAAACCCGGCATCGCCGCTGGCTTCCAGCATCTGGATCAGGTCGTCCCAACCGCTCTTGCGGGATGAAGTGATCGGCAAACCCGGCCGTGATCGCATCCGCCGGCATTCATCCGCGCGGCGGTGGTGCCCAGGTATTCGCCCAGCCGCCCCGGCGCCAGCGCCAGCATGACAGCGAGCCGCCCACATCCGGCACCAGCCCGATGCCGCATTCGGGCATCGCGATGTGGCTGGTGTCGCCGACCACCCGGTGCGAGCCGTGGCAGCCGATGCCGACACCGCCGCCCATGGTGAAGCCCTGCAGGAAGCTGACAACCGGCTTGGGATATTGCGCAAGATCGGCGTTCATCCGGTATTCATCGCGCCAGAAGGTGCGGCCGATAGCCAAAATCGCCCTTTGTTCCCGTGTCATACAGCTCTGCGATGTCGCCGCCGGAACAGAACGCCTTGTCGCCCTCGGCGTCGATCACCACCAGCGTCAACCGTCGTCATCCTCGCGCCACAGGTTCAGCGCGGTTTCGATGGCCATGCACATCTCGTAGGTCATCGCGTTCAGCGCCTGCGGACGGGTCAGGGTGATGCGGCCGGCGCGGCCGGTGATGCGGATGTCGATATCGCTCATGTCGGCTCCCCGGACGCTCAGCGTTCCGCCAGCATCTGCGCGCGCGACGATCACGCGCATGATCTCGTTGGTGCCTTCCAGGATCTGATGCACCCGCAGATCGCGCACCAGCTTCTCGATCCCGTAATCGGCGAGATAGCCATAGCCGCCGTGCAGTTGCAGACACTGGTCGACGACCTTCGATGCCGGTCTCGGTCACGAACTTCTTGGCCATCGCGCAGAACTTGGTGGCGTCCGGCGCGCCTTCTGGTCCAGCTTCCATGCGGCCTGGCGCAGGAAGGTGCGCGCCGCCTGCAATTCGATCTCCATGTCGGCCAGACGAAACTGCAGGCCCTGGAACTGGTCGATGCGTCTTGCCGAAGGCCTTGCGCTCGCCCATATAGGCCAGCGTCGCGTCCAGACGCGGTCTGCGCGGCGCCCAGCGAACAGGCGGCGATGTTCAGACGGCCGCCATCCAGCCCCATCATCGCATATTTGAAACCCTGACCCTCTTCGCCCACCAGATTTGCGGCAGGAATGTGGCAATTGTCGAACTGTACCTGAGCGGTCGGCTGGCTGCGCCAGCCCATCTTGTCCTCCAGTGCGCCGAAACTCAGCCCCGGCGTGCCGTCTTCGACATAGACAGTCGAGACGCCCGCGCGGTCCGTCCTCGCCGGTGCGCACCATGACCACGTAGGCGTCGGAATACCCGCCGCCCGAGATGAAGGCCTTGGTGCCGTTGAGCGTATAGCCTTCGTTGGTGCGATCGGCGCGGGTGCGCAGCGCAGCGGCGTCCGAGCCCGAGCCAGGTTCGGTCAGGCAGTAGGACAGCACGGTCTGCATGCGACAGCACGCCGGGCATCACCCGTGCCTTCAACTCTTCGCTGCCGAAAGTGTCGATCATCGCGCGCGCACATGTTGTGGATCGACAGAAACGCGGCAACCGACGGGCAGGCCATCGACAGCGCCTCGAACACCAGTGTCGCGTCAAGCCGCGCCAGACCCGACCCGCCGGTCTCCTCCGAGACGTAGAGCCCGCCAAACCCGAGGTCGGCGAGTTGCGGCCACAGCTCTTTCGGAATCGTGCCCTCGGCCTCCCACTGACGGGCGAAGGGGGCGATATGTTCCTGCCCAAAGGCGTATGCCATGTCGAAAATGGCGGTCTGTTCTTCGGTCAGTGCAAAATCCATGGCTGGCCCCCCCGGAGTTCGAATTGAACGCCTGTTTATTTCCCAATCCTTACAGGATTTTTGCAGCGCGGCGCAAATGGAACCGGCGTGTGAGGATAGCTGTGGGGCCATTAAAAAGCGGCGCCGGGTCGCGGCGCCGCTGCTTTTTTGTAAGGGTAGGGGGCCGTGGTCAGACCATTATGAACTCATCGGCATAGATCGTGTCGTACCCCATGTCCTCCAACGCGGCGATGGTCAGTTTCGACACAACGTCGGAACTGTAGAGGTAAGGCGTCATCAACTCGTTCTGGCCGCCGAAAGTGCCGTGGTCCCAATGAACCCCGGCAGTCCCGCCGCCGCCGTCGGTCTCGACCGGCACCCCGATAGCGGACAGCGCATCGCTGGATGCGATCTGTGCGTAGTCCGTGTTGTAAACGTCGGTTGCGTTCGCGCCGGTGAACCGCAGGTCGCCGCTATAGTCTCGTACAAGCCCCATGCTGCTCCATGCCGTTCCGAAGCCAGCGGCGTGCAGTATCTCGTGGATGACGATGTCCTCGAACATCCCGCGCGCGATCATGGTGTCGGTGTCGTTTAAATCAATCCGCACATAGCCCTGGCTTGGGAGGGAGCTGCCGGAGCGGACCGAGGTGTACCCGCCCCATCCCCAGAGACCGTTGGCGCCATCCAGGTTTTCAAGGCTTGCCGTTATGCGAAGGTCGTCGATCCCGTTATGGGCGGCCACGTCGCCGGTGATGACATCGCTGATCAGTTCGGCCGCGTTCTGGATGCCCTGTTTCAGGCTGTCGGTCCAGGCGCCTGTGAACACGACCTCGATGTTGAACCCGTCCGGCGTATCCAGCCCGCTGACATAGGTGTTGGGATCGGTGCTGCCCGTGTTGGTTTCCCCGGTGGTCGTGGTGCCGCCTGTATCGGTCGTGCCGCCTGTATCGGTCGTGCCGCCGGTATCCGTCGTGCCGCCGGTATCCGTCGTGCCGCCGGTATCAGTCGTGCCGCCGGTATCGGTCGTGTCGCCGGTCTCTGTCTTATCCTTGTTCCTGCCGCCGCCCTTGCCCTTGGTGGAGGTGTCGGTGCTGTCGCCGCCTTTCGCCCAGGATGGTTTGGCGCCCGCGCCATCGAAAGTCTCTGCGTCGGTTTCCGGTTCGGGCAGCTGCCAGACCTTGAAGGGGCCGGCCTTTGTTTCGGGACGGGCCATGGCCTGTTCGGGGATCACGTCCGGCAGTTCTTTCCTGTTGAAGAACGACTCGACGGTTTCGAGATCGAATTCCGGGGGCAGAACGTCCTGAACCGGCCCGTCAAACAGGCCCTTGGGCATTTTGAAGTGTTTCATGTGCCGTCTCGCTCGATGTTAACCATGCCCCCACGGGGCTTTTTTTGGTCCAGAGATACGGCAAAAAAAAGGCGCCCGCTAGGGGCGCCTTGCTTCCATCATACAAGATGTAGTGTTTCAGGCAGATTTCCGCGCACGACGGTGCAGGAAGGCACCCAGACCCAGCGCGCTCAGCAACAGCGGCAGGCCCGCGGGCAGCGGGATTTCACCCGGTCCACCGCCACCGCCGTTGCCTGACGTTCCACACCCGTCACTAAAGCCAGACAGTGGCTCGCTGGTGGTGCCACTGAACGATGTAACCACGCAGTCCAGACGCAGCTGTGCAGAAGCCGATGCTGTCCAGACCACTTTCGTCAAGTTGTTTGCTTGGAAAGGTGAAACGGTCGTCATGTCAAAAATATAGGGGGTATCGAACGTTAAAACGCCAGCTGCTGATCCGTCAGAGTAGAGAGAGGCGTTGCCGTACGAGTTCCCGAGTTGATACGTTGCAGAACCCAGAGAGGTAGTACCATTAAACCCTTCAATCATAAAGAAATTCGGATCGGCGCCTTTCCCCGTAAACTCAAGATAAAAGCTGTCGAGCTTGAAGAAAGGATCGTCATTGGGGTTTCTGTCGACGGTCTCATAATCCGGTGTGTTCGGAACGAAGCGCTCATTTGATGTGCTCCCGACCTGAGTGTCCAGATTTCGAGTTAGCGTTGTAAGTTCGCCGTTTCTTTGTTCAATGACGCAGCTACCGTTTCCACTGGTTGTTGAATCCGCACAGTTTCCCGACTGAAGGTTGGTTGGATCCAAAGTGAAGTTTCCGTCCGTTGTCGTGTATGACTTCCAGCCATTACTCGCGTCATCGAAATGGATCAACTGGGTCGCAGCTTGCGCTGCTGACACCGACAGGCCAAATGCCAGGGCCGCGCCAGCAATTGTCAATGATTTTGTCATCTATTTTCCTTATCCCCCGTGAAGGATCCCCGTGAAAAGATACTCGGGCGCAGTATTGCGCCTCGATCGCAACTCAGTAAATTGGCTCAGTGCGCCGGGCATGTTTTTGCCACATTTTCATATTCCACGCAAAGCATTCGTTAACTTTTGCAAGAAATTCATGCATGGGTTGCAGCGTCGCGCGCGCTCCGCCCGTTCATGTTGAATAACCGGAGACAAACGAAGCGATTTGCGGTTTTCGGGCGTCTTTCTGGAAACGGTGACCCCTTGGACAACCCTGAAAATTCCTTCCGCGCTTCGGATCAATGCCCGAGTCGCCGCACCCGTTGGTCGCGGCCCGGATCCGCGCCCGACGCCTTGGCCTCGGTATGCACGTGGCGCTGGCGGGTGGCGTTCGTGGCGTCCTTGACGATTCCGCGCGGCGCGGCGATCTCCTTTAGCGTAGCCAGCGCCTCGGCGGTTCTTGCAGACGGAAAATAGCCCACAGACGGAGCCAGGAACACTGCAAGGGGCACACCACGCGGGTCCGATCGGCTATGCCATTCCAGCTTGCCCCTAAGGGCAATAGCCGCGCCTTTTCAGATTGCGTATAATGATGATTAACCGGAGGCTCGTGGGTGCCGGGATGACACCAGGTTCTTGACAAGATCGGATACCTCGCCGTGCTGAGTTGGATAAAGAAAACCGCGTTTTGGGTACTTGGCGTGGCCGCCGTCTGTATCGCCTTGGGATGGCTCGTTCTGGTGGCCCCGTTCTTCGCAGATTTCCGGCGAACGTTTGTGCAGGATTTGCTGTCTCAGCAGATTGGCCAACCCTTGATCATCGAAACAGATGTGAGAGTTTTTGTTGCCCCGACCACCCACGTCACGGTCAGCGACGTTGCCATTCCCAGTGAGACGATCGATGGGCTGAACCTGGCAGAGCTGAACCTGTTGGAATTTGACCTCGACCTAATCTCGGTGATCAGGGGAAGAGGGCCCGGCATTGACAACATCAAGATCAACGGACTGGCCGTCAACATGATTACCCGCAGCGATGGCGTCAGGAGCTGGAGCCAATCGGCGCAGCCATCGCCTGCGTCGGACGAACCGGCTCCGTTGACGGTTGACGAACAGTACGGGATCATTGCGTTTCTCAGCAACAAAACGGTGGATGTGAGTTCGGTGACCTGGAGAACCGAACACAATACAACGGGGTTTGAGTTTCTTTATGCGCTCGAAACGGCTCAGCTTGAACAGCTGGAAGGTGGTGCCGCCGTGGCTTTGTTCAGTCGCGGGACAGTCAACGATCAACCGATTGAAATTGAGGGATACTACCCCGAAGGTGCCCCGTTCACGACATCCGTAAGCCTTGGCGACATTCAGCTGACATTCGATGGCAACAGGCTTCCCGAGGATGCCGGCGGCGGGATTGCCGGCGATCTGACCCTCGACACAGGAGAGATTGGAGACATTCTGGAGGTCTTGAAGCTCAAACGATCATTGGAAGGATCAGCCCGACTGACAGCCCGGCTGGTGCGCCAGGGAACCGGATTGGCAGTCGAGGACTTTCGGACTGTCGCAGATTTTCCAAATGGACCGGCCGTCACCGTCGAGGGATCAGCTGAAGATCTTTTCAGGGCGCTGGATTTCGATGTGAGGATCAATGCTCAATTCTTCCCCGAAGGTCGGCTGCCCAGAAGAGCCACAGAACTCAGTGAACTGGAGTTGGTAAGCGTGGACACCTATGTGGTCAGCGAAGGGGAAAAAATCGAAGTCAAAGAGATTTTGCTGAAAACCAATCTATTCGAAGCGGGTCTCAACGAGATTGGTCCGATTTCCATCGGACGTGTCTTGCGGACAGAAAATGGTACGCTTGCCATGGAAGACATCGAGGTGCAGACCGGACCAAAGGGTTCACCTTACCTCATAGCGACCGGTCACATCGAAGATTTGCTGGAACTGAAGGACCTGGATTTCACGGGCAGGCTGAACGCTCCGGCCAATCTGGTGATGCCCGAGTTCCGAAACGATATCGTTCAGGCTTTTGGAGGGATCGTGGCCGAGTTCGGGATATCGGACGAGAGTGGTCAACTGAGCCTGAAAAAGCTGGAGGCCCGTTCGGAGAACACAGATCTGTGGACAATGCGGGCGAATGCGTCGGCCCGCAGTTTCACGAGTGTGGATGATGTCGATTTCGAACTCGATCTGGATGTGCCGGACGGTGGTGCTTTCCTTGAGGCGCTGGATCTCGAGAAAGTGGACATCGGGCCGGTTGGCTTTTTCGCGTCGGCTGTGGGCAAAGACAAAGCGGTGGAAACACGCTTTTCGCTGAACGCTGGCGAGTCCAACATTGATACGGATCTTAACACAGCGGTGGACAAGGACGGGCGGCCGACCGTTCGCGGGCGAATTCACAGCAAGTTGCTGAACATGAACGACCTGGACAAAACGGGCGAGGCAGTTGTTCAACTGATGTCGCTTGACAACAAAAATGCGGATGCCGCTTCCGCGCAAGACGGATCCGCAAACGGAAAGCCGGGGCGAGAGGTACAGCCGCTTGTGCTGGAGGGCGGTGAAGATACGACAGAGCCGGAGTTGCCAAAGAAAGCTGAAGATGGACGCACCGTCCAACCCTTGGTGTTGGAACAACCGGCAGCCGACTTAGCAAAAAAAAATGCCGTCTCGGAAAATGGCGGCCGGACCGTTCAGCCGTTGGTTCTGAAGGATCAACCGGCAGATGGCAGTCCGCTCGACTTGTTGAATCCCGCCAAAGTCGGACGTGATCTCGACCTTGAGATTGGCATTGAGGTTGAAAAGATCGTTGGTCAGGCGGGGGTGTCGAAGATCTCGAGCAAGCTGATGTCCAAGAATGGCAAAGCCGACTTGGGGCCTTTGGAGTTCAACTACGGCGGTGGCTATTTCAGAATTGGAGCAGCGGTAGATTTCATTGAGGCCCCGCAGCTGGCGCATGTCTTTGGTGCGACGAGCGGCTGGGACTTTGGCGAAATTCTCGAAGAAGTCGGGGCGGGCATCAAGGCCTATGGCAAGTTGCGTGCGGATTTCGACCTGACGGGCAACCATAGCTCTGCCCGCAGTTTCGTCGACTCGATGTATGGCTCGGTTACGGTTTCGATGGTGAATGGCAAAATCGCGAGCAGCTTGCTGGAACTGGCGGGCTTGGGTCTCTTCCCATGGCTGTTTTCCAAGGAGCGGCAACAGGGTTACACGGATATCGTCTGCTTTGTCGCGCCCTTGCGTATCAACTCTGGAAAAGTAACTTCGAATGCGATCGTGGTCGAAACGAAAAGCGTCCAACTGGTGGCCGCAGGCTCAGTTGACTGGCGCAAAGACCAGATCGCGATCCGTGCGGAACCCAGACCAGTGGGCCGTCCGCTGGCTCGGACGGCCTGGCCTTTCGAGGTGAAGGGGCGACTTTCGAACCCGGATTTCAAAATCGGGGGCAGATCAAGGCAGAAATCCGAAAGCACCGCACCTAAGCCCGCTCAGACCCCTGGAACCCGCAAACCTTGTAAACCGGATATTTTGCAGACGCAGTAGCGGTGGGCCTTTGCGCTGTGGGTTTCAAACTATCTCGACTGTTCCGCGTCGCAGTTCCGAACGGCATTGATGGCTTTCAGTGTACCGGTGAGCTTGAAGTTGAGAGCATTGCCTTTGTCGCCCTTGATCGACACCTCGTTCCTTTTCCCAAATTCCTTGATGAATTCCGGATTGTTGAAGAAGGCGTAGCCGCCGGGAAGATCAGACTTGATCACACCCACATAATCGCCGCCAAAAAGCGACGGGCCGAAATCGAACTGAACCGTTCCGGCTGCCCCGTCTTCGATGTTCGTCCAGGCAGCATTGTAAGCGGCAAAGAAACCGCCGTTCCGATCCGGAACAATACCAACCTGCACGAGTGTGCCATCGTCCAGCGTGTCTTCCATGTAGCAGCCGTTCCCGACAGACGGGTCGATCATGATTACCCAGTTGCCGGACTCGCCCCACTTCGTATGCGGGGCATCGGCTTGTTCGGTCTGGGCGTTTGCTGTCCACGCGCAAGCTGAAACCAGCCCCGCAACACAGATAATTCTTCGCAACATGGCACACTCTCCAGATCCAAAACACACAGACCAACCTGCAACACTAACTTCGATTCGGCCAAGAAAATCGGGACTGGGCGGCGAGGGCGGTATAGTTTCAATTATTTTCAGTTGCCCGCATTGGGGCCCCTGGCAAGCGAGCGCGGCGCGAAAAGGTAGCTTCAAACAACAAATCTGAAGGCAGATCGACGGCTGCCGGGTAATTGCCGTTGCGGCCCACATGCGATCCATTGGCGGTCCATCGCGGACTTGCCCCTTGTGCTCTTTCAGACGGCTGCCCATCCTGTTGAACCAGAGAGCTCTGCTTTGCAGGATAACTTTTTCAGAATGGACAAACGGAGGCGTCGCGAAATGTTGCAATTGGAGATCCACAACATGGCCGGGCACCTCATCCGGCGTCTCAACCAGATCTCCACCTCGGTCTTTCAGGATCGGATGAAGGCGCACGGGGCCGATCTGACGCCTGTCCAGTTTGCCGCGCTGAACGCGATCGCCGCCAATCCGGGTATCGACCAGGCAAGCCTTGCCGGACTTATCGCGTATGATCGGGCAACCATAGGTGGCGTGGTGGACCGGCTCGAAGCAAAGGGGCTCGTGTCTCGCGTCGTAAGCCAACGAGACCGGCGCGCCCGCGAAATTTCCCTTACCCCTGTCGGGGTGCGCACGCTGGACAAACTGGTGGGGGTGGTTCGCGATTTTCAGGACGACATCCTGGTCGGCCTCGATCCTGATGAACGGAAACTGTTTCTCGAACTTGCCAGAAAAGTCGCTACTGCTGGAAACAGTCTTAGCCGCGCTCCCTTGGTGATGCGCTGAACCCAGGATGCATGGTGCCGACCTCCTCCTGTTTTGGAGCGGCTAATGTTCCAAGAACTCTGTCGTCTGCTCAGATCGAACGCGGCAAAGAAACGACAAGGCGCGTGCTCATTTTGTCTCGCCGCCTATGAGAAAACCGCCCACTGCCAGAGCAACCACGGCCAGCATCGACAGGCTCATGAAGATGTTGATTGCTCTGTGCCGGCGCTCGGGCAGGTCGAGTTGGTGCAGGCGCATTCCGGCCCATAGCCACAGGAAATGGATTGGAATCCAGATCGCATTCATGATTGCGAACTTCAGTGCCGTTTCGGTTGCCAGATGCTGCGGTAGAAATGAAAAACCTGCAAACAAAGTCGTGTTGACCGCATAGGCCTTGGGATTGATCAACTGCAGGGCGATGCCGTTCAACGTGCCCGGTGCCTTGCGCGCTTCGATGAATGCAATTCGGCTGCCGGAAAGAGCGATCCTGAGCGCGAGATAGAGAAGGTAGGCCGTCGACAGGACAAAGAGAAGGCTTCGGATCCGGTGATCGGCGAGAATGACCGCCGCGATCCCGGTAACGACGGCCAAAGCAACCAGGTTCGTCCCGATGAAAAGGCCCAGCACGTAACGCGTTCCGGCCCGTCCGCCAAAAGCTGATCCGACACCGGCGGTCGATAACACGCCCGGCCCCGGCGTGATGATCAGAAAGAACACCGCAGCGGCAAAGGTCAGCATGGCGTACCGTCGGGCGCAATGGCGTGTCTTGCGGTTGCGCGTCGATCCGAATTCATCTGTTCTCCTCGTGGCGCGGCATGATGGCGCCTTTGGTGCAGACGACTTGCCGGGCCAGCTGGTGACCCCAGCTCAGGCAGTCGCTTTCGGATAACCCCGTCAACCGCGCCGCCAGATAGGCACCATTGAAACTGTCGCCGGCGGCGGTGCTGTCAACCACGCGCTCCGCCGGTTCGAATGGGCCGGCTTGGGTTTCGTCCAGTGCCAGCGGGCCCAGCCCCCCGCGTTTCAGTGCACCGGAAGTCACACCGAACCCGCGCAGACGGGCGATTACGGCGTCTGCATCAGCGTCACCGAACAGCGCGATTTCATCATCGAGACTTGGGCAGGCGATGTCGGTGTTTCGCCATGCATCTGAAATAGCCTTGCGGGCCGTTTCTGCATTCGGCCACAGGGCAGGACGGTAATTCGAGTCGAATGCCACCCGACCACCCTTGGCCCGATAAAGGGGCAGCCATTCAAGGAACGCTTGGCGATCGGCGATCGGCAGGATCGCTAGTGTAATCGCTGAAAAATAGATCAGATCGGAGGCCTCGAGGTTCGCCAGCGACACCGATGGAGCTACGAACATCTCTCGCGCGGCCGAAGCGTTGCGCCAGTAGATGAACGACCGCTCGCCGGTGTCATCGGTCGAAATGGCGTAGAGACCCGGGACGCTTTTTTCGCTGTAGGTCAACAAGCCCGTGGACAGACCTTCGGATTTCATGAACTCAACAATTTCATCTGACAACCGATCACGACCGAGTTTCGTTGCGTATCCCACATCGAAACCTGGGGCGGTTCGTTTGAGATAGATTGCGGTGTTCAGCGTATCTCCTGCAAACCCAACGCGGGCCGCACCGGGCAGACGATCTCCCAGTGAAACCTCGACCATGACTTCCCCGAGGCAGACGATCCGGGGGTGGCTCATCGCAGTCTCCGCAGGTTTTCGCGCCACCAGATCAGCAGGCCGGACAGCATGATGATCAGGGCGCCGATTACGGTGAAGAGGTCCGGCACATCTCCGAAGACGAGGTAGCCGGTGATGGCAAGATAGACGATGAAGGAATATGCATAGGGCATCAGGGCATTCGCCTCTGCAAATCCGTGGGCACGGACAAACAGTTCGTGACCCAGCCAGCCCCAGAACCCGAGGCCGAGAAACAGAAACCAGTCAAGATATGAGGCCGGAGGCTGCCAGACCCAAATGGCTGCCGGCAGCAAGACCGCAGCGCCCAAGGCCCCGGTGTAGAACTGCATCGTCTCCGACGGAATGACACCGGAAAGTTTCCGCGTGATAATCGAAAAGTTTGCCATCGCGACCGCGTTGTAGACGCTCAAGAGCGCAAACCATGTGAAGTTGGCGCCGAAGGGCCGGATCACGATCAGGACACCTGAAAATCCCAACAGAATTGCAAACCAGCGCCAGGGACCTACTCGCTCTCCGAGCAAGGGGACCGACAAGGCCGATACTATGATGGGCGAGGAGAACATGATCGCCGAGGTCATCGTCAAGGATAGGTAATTGAGTGCAATGAAGTTCGAAACCGTGGAGGATACCAGTAGGGCAGAGCGCAACAGCAATAGCCCGCGATGCGACCGGGGCGGACGAAAATTTTCGAGACCCGTTCGCGACAGGAGTGCACCTGATAAGAGAAAATGTACGAAGTACCGCATGAAGGATAACTGGAGCGCCGGAAGACCGGCGATCACCAGCCATTTGACCGAGGTGTCGACGACCGAAAAACACAGCCAGGCCAGCAACATCATAGCGATACCAAGGCTGGCGCGATCTTCGCGCGGTCTTGCGGCGAGTTCGGTCACAATTTGCTACGTTCAGTGCCGGAAGCGCCGAGAGTAGAAATCCACCATCTGCGGCACAAGGTCATCGCCGTTCCCTTCCTCGATTGCCGCCGCCATCGCAGTCCGGGCGCATTTCGACATGATGAAGTCGGCCCCCAGAGAGTCGGCCATCTGTCCGTAATAACCGACGTCCTTGGCTGCATTACGCACTGAAAAGGCCAGAACTTCGGGATCGCCGTCGATTGCGTAGCTCTTGATGAAATCCATCATGCCGGATTTCAGTGGGCCGGCGGACATCACGTCATAGAGATCCTGCCGCGGAACTCCGGCCAGATCCGCCATCGCGAAGGCTTCGCTCATCGCATTCGCCGTCGTCATCGCAAAGAAATTGTTGATAAGCTTGATGGTGTGGCCAGACCCCAGAGGACCGAGATGGAAGACGTTTTCTCCCAGGTCGTCGAGCACCGGGCGGACCCGGTCGAACGTCGCCTTGTCTCCCGCGCACATGATGTTCAGCAGCCCGTCTTTTGCGTGCATCGGCGTCCGCCCGAGCGGTGCATCCAGCATGACGCCCCCGGCGTCGGCAACTTCGGCACCCAAAGCTTTGGTCGATGCGGGCAGGGACGTTCCAAAATCGATGACAATACTCCCGGGGCGCAGTCCGCGGATCACCCCGTCCGGCCCGCGCATGCGGGATTCCACCGATTTCGAGGTATCCATGCAAAGCATCACGATATCCGAAGCTGCGGCGAGTTCCTTTGCCTTTTTGGCTTCTATCGCTCCGCGCGCCACCGCCGCGTCGATACGCGGCCGGGTGACGTTGCCCATCACGGTCACGTCATAACCCAAGTCGAGAAGCCGGTTGACCATGGCCGCCCCCATCAGACCCAGCCCGATAAACCCGATTTTTGGTTTTTGCATAGTACCTTCTCCTTACTTGCTGTCGAACGCGCGGTTCCGAAGTCCGCGCTGGATTTCGTAGATCGATCCGACCGTGTCGGGCGGGGGTAATGGCACTCGAACCGGCACCGACACCAGCCGGGGGTGCAGGGTCGGTGCTCCGCAGAGCATGCGGGAATCGTAGTCTTCGATGCTGTCGAACCGGGTCATCGACCCCATGATCGGGAAGGCGTCCGCTGCCATGATTTCATAAAACAGCAGCCGTCGGTCCCGGTGCGAGGTGTTAAGCGCCGAGCCATGCACGATGCGGGCATGGTGGATCGAGATCGACCCGGCCGGTCCCGTCAAGGGGACAGCGTCGTCTGGATTCAAACCTGATGCGGCGAGGTCCATCGCGCCGACAAAGACGCCATTGCTGCGATGATCGAAAATGGGACCTTTGTGGGTGCCCGGAAAGACCAGGAGCGGGCCGTTTTCCTCGCGCATGTCGTCGAGGATCACCGCGACGGCGAGGACATCGTCATTGGTGTGGGGATAAAAGGCGAAGTCCTGATGCCATTCGACTGCTGCGCCGAAACCAGCTGATTTCATGTTGAGCTTGGTCGTATGCAGTCGCAGGTCGGGGCCGATCAGGTCGCGCGCCGGGCCGAGGACAAGATCGGAATACATCAGGTCCCGAGCGACATCGCTAATCAGGTGCGGCAGCTTGATGCGGCGCAGACGGGGCGCGTCCGGGCGGTGGCTGTCTTCAAGATCGATCCGATCGTTGGAGCGGGTCATGCTGCGTGCCTCGTCTTCGAAGCGCGCAATTTCGGTATGTAGTGCCGTGATGATCCGGTCCGGAATGCGGTTTTCCAAAATCAGATAACCATTGGCCTTGTAGAATGCGATCTGGTCGGGTGTGAGAACGTGGGCGTCTGGCATGCCAATCACTCCGCCGGTCGAAGCGCGCGCAGCGCAGTAAGGACGCGTGAGCGATCCGGCGATATTCCAGTGTAGGACCGAAACGACGACAGGGACATATGGCAGAAGAGGTCAAACCCGGTCATCACCGAAAGACCGCGATTGGCTGCGTCTTTCAAGAACGCCGTGTCGGTTGGGGTATAGACCGCGTCAAAGGCCCATTTCTGTTGGCCAATGAGATCCGGATCAAAGGCGGAACCGGGCATATGCGGCGTGCCCATCGGCGTGCAGTTCACCAAACCGTCGGCGGTTGCTATGACCGCCGCGCACTGATCCGGATCCACTGCTCGCGCGACCGGGCCGGCCCGCTCCGCCAATTCATGTGCCAGCTCCGCTTCGGAATCCCAGATCACGATCTCTGTTGCGCCAAGCCGAACCAGGGCAGGTACGATGGCGCGTGCAACCCCTCCCGCACCAGCCATTGCGACACGGCCGGGTCTGCGGTCCCCAAAGACGTCGTTCCAGGCATCGAGAAACCCAACGAAATCTGTATTGTGCGCGGCCAGCCGCGGCCGGAAGATCAGGGTATTGCAGGCGCCCAGTGCCTGGACCTCAGGCCCGGAAAAGGGCGCTGAATATACTGCAGCAGACTGTTTGAAGGGGTGGGTCACGCTCACGCCGTTCCAATCTGCGGAGCGGCAGGTCTCGACACATTCCTGGAAGTCGAAGTTGGGCCGCTCGGCACTGTCGATCAGGTCGAAGTCCAGCGTCATATTCTGCGCCTCGCACAACAGCGCCAGTGCGGCCGAAAAGCGCGAGTGCGCGATGTGATCGCCAATCAGCCCGGCCCGGATTACCGTCATCGCTGCACGCCTTCGGGCCACGTTTCGGATTCGATCCACAGCGTCGCGGCCAGCGTCTCACGTGCATCACGGGCGTCCACCACTGGTGTCGCCCGATGGGCGATCACGTCGGCAAAATGGTTAAGCTGGAGGACGAGTGGAATGCCATCCTCCACCTCGGTTTCAGACAATATGGGACGGTCGGTCCAGGTGTGCGCGCCGCTCCAGACCCTAAGCGACGGAAACTCGATGCTGCCTTCGGTGCAGGCGATCCGCAGACTGTCCTGCCCGGACATCGGTATCGTCGGATTTTCGCCGGTTCCGGCCTCGAACCCCCAGGGGCTGGGGGTGGTATCTGCAAAAGCAATCGTCACAATTACCCCGCTGTCAAATCCCAGCACCGCTCCGCCGCTCTCGGTGCGCGCTGCGCCGCGAATGAAATCGGTCCCGAAACCTTTGACGTGAACGACCTCGCCAAAGCAGTGGCGCAAAGTGTCCACGTCGTGAATGAGGTTTTGCTTGACCGGTGCGCCATCCGCGCCCGCACGCCAGTCAACGTCGAAGTAACTGTCGGGCTTTCGCATGGCCCAGATAAGCGAGCCGAGAACCGGTTGCCCCAAGCGCCCGGAACTCAGAATTTCTTTCAGTTTCCGAATCCGGGGGTGATGCCGCCGATGGTGTCCGACCAGAAATCTTGATTCCGGCCGCGTCGGCGGCCTTGATCATCCCGTCGGCAGCCTCGAGGCTCTCGGCCACCGGTTTTTCCACCATCACGTGCCAGCCCCGTCTGGCGGCTTCGGCCACCAACGGGGCGTGTGTTGCGGTTGGTGTAGCAATGACGATGCCGTCCGCTTCGACATTCACCTCTTCTATGGATGCAAAGCCCGGCACATCGGCCAGGTCGCGGTTCTGGGTCACCGGATCGATGATCCCGGCCAACTCCAGATCCGGCAACTCGAGAATATGGCGCAGATGCCGGTGTCCGATCAGCCCGGTGCCGGCCAGCAGCAACCGTGTCACATCACCGCTCCGATCTGCCAGGGCACGAATTCATAGTCGCCAAGACCCTGCGCCTCCGATTTCGACGGCTCGCCGGATGCCACGCGCAGGAAGAGGTCGTAGATTTCACGGCCTTTGGACGCCACCGTGGCCGATCCAGTCAGAATGTCACCGGCATTGATGTCCATGTCCTCGGTCATCCGGGCGTACATCTCCGAATTGGTGGCGACCTTGATCGTCGGGGCCGGCTTGGAGCCGAAAGCCGATCCGCGTCCGGTGGTGAAACAAACCAGATTGCACCCGCCCGCGATCTGACCGGTCACGCTGGCCGGGTCGTATCCAGGACTGTCCATGAAGGTGAATCCGCGGTCGCGGACGACATCGGCGTATTTGTAGACCCCGGTCAGCGGCGTGGTGCCGCCCTTGGCGGCGGCGCCCAGTGATTTCTCGAGGATCGTGGTCAACCCGCCTTTCTTGTTGCCGGGGCTGGGATTGTTGTCCATCGACCCCTTGTTTCTGGCGGTATAGTCCTCCCACCAGCGGATCAGTCCGACCAGCTTCTCGCCGACATCGCGGCTGACGGCGCGCCGGGTCAGCAGGTGTTCGGCGCCGTAGATCTCGGGCGTTTCGGCCAGAACTCCTGTGCCGCCCTGGGCCACCAGCAAGTCGCAGGCATATCCCAGCGCCGGATTTGCGGTGATTCCCGACCAGGCATCCGAACCGCCACATTGCAGCGCCACTTTCAGCTCTGAGGCGGGGCAGGGTGTGCGGCGGGCTTCGTTCGCGAGCGGCAGCATGGCGCGCACCTTGGCGATGCCGGCGTCAATCGTCCGCTGAAGCCCCGCAACCGACTGGATGTTCATGGTCTGAAACAACGGACCCTGCTTGAGCCCGTAGGCTTCAAGCAGCCAGTCGATCTGGTTCATTTCGCAGCCAAGCCCGACCATAACAACGCCGGCGTGGTTGGGATGGCGCGCGTATCCCCACATGACCCGCTGAAGGGCTTCGAAGCCCTCGCCGTCTCCGGCCATGCCGCACCCCGTTCCATGAACAAAGGCAACGACACCATCGACATTGGGGTATTTGGCCAACTCTGCGGGTCCAAAAGCGTCAGCAATGCGTCGGGCGGCGGTAGCCGAACAGTTCACCGAGGTGACGACCGCGATGTAGTTTCGCGTCCCGATCGATCCGTTCTCGCGACGATACCCCATGAAGCTGTCGCGCTGGTCGTCCGGTCCAGCGACAGGTGCGCGCAGATTTGTTCCGAACTCGTAGGCCGTGTCGGTATTGCGGAATTCCACGTTGTGGGTGTGAACATGCGCGCCCGGCGGGATATCCTCCGATGCATATCCGATCAGTTGGGCGTATTTGCGGATCTCGCCGCCTGTCATGATCGCTGACGTGGCGATCTTGTGGCCCGTGGGGATCAAGGCCCGGGTTTCTACGCCGTCTATGATATTGCCGACGTCGAGCGCGCGAGTGGCGGTGACGACATTGTCGCTGGGATCGAGTTCTGACGAAGGGGTCCATGGCGGGTCCTCAGGCGCAGGCGGGCGCGTCGGAGCGCCACCGATGAATGTTGATATGCGGCCCAACCGCCAGGTCTGCGCGGGCCTGCTCCCACATCGCGCGCCAGCGGCGCCAGTCCCTGAGTGCACTGTCCGGCCGCGCGGCGGATCGCGCCACGAAATCGGGGAAATGGCTGCGCCCGGTTGGCTGGCCGGTCCGGTTGTAGCGAAGGTCGAAGGACCAACGGATACCGTCCGTCAGGTTGGGCAATGAAGCATGCGGCAAAATCGGATCCAGGATCACGACACCGCCGGAGGCGACAGGCAAAGGGATTGCACGTTGGGTATCCAGAACGCCATCGGCGATCGCGGTCTGCGATTTCGGGCAGTGCGGCAGCATTTCTGAAACTCGCGGCACCACCTGAAGGCAGCCGTTCTCGACCGTTGCATCGGTGACCGCGATCCAAACGGTGATCATGTCGGTGTTGTCCGCCTCTTCCAGAGCAACCGCGCGATCCTGGTGCCAGTCGGTCCCACCCACGTGAGCACGGATCTCGCCTGCTTTCAGATCGCGTTGAGGTGGTTTTATACGCACGTGCTGGATAGGGTTTGAGGTGATTTCAGGCCCGATCAGGTCCTCGACGAGGTCCAGAAGCCGGGGGGCGGTGATCATATCGAAGACGGCAGGCCCGAAATGCATCGGTGTGTCGCTCTGAATGGTGTCGCCGGGCAGCGATATGTCCATGGCTTGAAACCAGTCCTGACCGGCACGATAGGCGGCGATCAGCTTTGCCTCAAAGGACTGGCCCGAGAGTGTGTCGGCTATGTGCCAATCGGTCAGCAAACCCTCCAGCACGTCGGAATACTCCGCGCGGACCGGGTCCAGCACCGAAATCTGATCCAGCACGTTTTCGACAACGAGATAGCCGTTGCTCCGGTAGGATGTGATCTGGCTTTCACTCAGCATATCGACGGCTCCATGCACCCGGGTCGATCGGTCATCTTTATTTCAGTAGCACCTCGACGATCGGCGGCCAGATCAACAGCACAGTCAAGGCCAGAATCTGGATGCCGATGAATGGCAGAAAACCTCTGAAGATGTCGGTCAGTGAAATATGCGGCGGGGCCACGGATTTCAGATAAAAGGCGGCCGGCCCGAACGGCGGCGACAGGAAACTGACCTGCATGTTCATACAGAACAGCACTCCGAACCACACCGACAGGTATTTCGGCTGCAATTCGCCGAACAGTCCGATCTCTTCGATGGGCAGGCGCTGAACGATCGGCAGGAACACCGGGATGATCAGCAGCACGATGCCGACCCAGTCCATAAACGCGCCCATGAAAAGCAAGATGAACATCATCATCAGCAGGATGCCCATTGTCGGCAGGTCGGCGCCGATGATCAGGTTTGCCACATAGGTCGGGCCGCCTGCGATGGTGTAGGCCCCGGCGAGCGCCGCTGCGCCGATGGTGACCCAGATGATGGTCCCGGTGGATTTCAACGTTCGCATCAGGCTTTCCCAGACCAGATCGAAGGATGCCTCGCCGCGCAGGATCGCGATGATCAGGACCGAGATTGCCCCCATACCCGCAGCTTCTGTGATGCCGGTGATGCCGCCATAGATTGAACCCAGCACGACGCCGATCACAACGATCGGGGCCACCAGACCCTTGCCCATCTTCCAGCCCAGGGCGGAACGGTCTCGACCGAACGCAAATAGGGCAAGCAGCAGACAGATCGCGACAATGCCACCAAACCATGGAACGTAGTCAGCTGTACCCCAGAAAATCGGATCGGTCCCATCACCGAGGTCAGTGTTCTGGCCCATGATCGTGAAGAACAGGGCGCGCAGGAACAGAATAACTGAAAATCCGCAGAGCAGAATGTTCAGGAAGGCGCCGAACAGGGCCAGTTTCTCCAGGCCCTGCGGTTCTCCTGGAACCGGATCGGGCAGGGGGGCGTCGTCCGGGTTCATCTGAGTGCGCACGATGATGTAGATGATGATGAAACTGGCCAGCATGAACCCCGGCAGAAAGGCCGCGGTGAACAGCGCCTTGATCGAAGTCTCGGTGATCAGCCCGTAAATGATCAGCACGATCGAGGGCGGAATCATCGTGCCCAGCGAACCGCTTGCACAGATCGTACCGATGGCGAGATTCTGATTATAGCCAAGTCGCAGCATCTGCGGCAGCGCGATGAGCCCCAGAAGGACCACCTCGCCGCCGATGATGCCGGACATCGCCGCCATGATCACAGCCATGATCGAGGTCACGATCGCGATCCCGCCACGCGTGCGATTCAGCCAGACATTGAGCGAAGAGTACATGTCCTTGGCGATACCGGATCGCTCCAGAAGTGCTGCCATGAAGATGAAAAGCGGAATGGATATCAGCACATAATCGGTGAGCAGCCCATAGATCTTCTGAGCCAGGATGTTCAGGGGTCCCGATCCCGGGCGTCCGGTCAGGATCCCGTCGCCGAAACTGAAGGGATCCAGCAGCAGCGCGGGCTCGAACTTCAACACCAGGACCAGAACGGCCAGGAAGGCCGATGCCATGCCGAGTGGCATGCCGATGGCCAGCAGAATGACAAGGCCCAGAAGAAGGACCAAAGAGATCGTTCCGATATCCATCAGCTGTGGCCTTTCTGGTCACCTTGTATCGCACCGCGGGTTACGTCCAGTTCGCCGACGCCCTGGGCCCCGACGGCTTGCCGGAGTTTTTCGAGCTCGTCCGCGTCGATATCATCCGCGGCTGTGTGTATGACAGGTTCGGCGTTCCAGTCTGATATCAGGTTGATTACCGACTGGATCGCGACCATCGCCACGACGAACAATACCATCGGTTTGAGTGTTGCCGGTATCGGCGGGTCGAACGCGGTCCCGAACGTCTCCCAACGATAGAACTTGTCGAAGGCTTCGCCATATCCTCCGTAGATCAGTGCTCCGGCGAAGATCAGGATCAGGGACACCGAAATGATATCAAACAGACGCTGTATGCCGCGCGGCATCACGTCGTAGAGCAGAAAGATCCGGATGTGGCTGCGCTGCTGCATCGCGTAGAGCCCGGCCCCCAGAAACACAAACCCGGCGAGCCAGAGCGATAACTCATTGGCCCAGAGCGTGGGAGCTTCGAATGCGTAACGCAGCACGACCTCGTAGAGCATCACACCGGTCAGCAGGACGATCATCATCATGATGACGCGACCAATGAACACCGCCAGCCGGTCTGCGGTGCGCCAATCTTCATATTCCATCGGGGCGCGCTGCACTGTAAACAAACCGATCACGCCGAAAACCGGTACGCCAATCAATGCAATCCAGTCGATGGCATCGGCAAAGCCCCCGAAAAGGCCGGGCAGTTCCGGCGTGATGTCGTTCCGTCGGAACAGGGCGCTGAGCTTGTCGACCTGCGATGGTTCATCCGGTGGAAACCAGTCGAGGATGAAGGCGGGTGCATGCCATGTCAGCCACCCCGCGCAGAAAACGAAAGCCAAGGGCACCAGCCATTCGACCAGGCTGCCGGATTTCTCGTGCATGGGACTCCTCCCGGCGGTGGTTGGACCGGCGCGCCGTCAAGATCGGAGAAAAGGCGGCAAGCCCGAAACCGGGCTTGCCGAAGAACCCGTTAGATTACTGGGAGACCAACCCGAGTTGGTTCAGATAGGCCAGATGCAACTCGACCAAAGCCTTGGCCTCGGGCGTGTCGGCAAATTCCGGCCATGTGGCCTGGGCCGCGTTGCGGAATTTCTGCAACTCCTCTGGCGACCATTCCGACAGAGTGATGCCGTCTGCACGCAGCTTCGCCGCCGCTTCGGCATTGGCCTTCTCAAAGGTCAGGGCCGTGCGCAGGGCCAGCGCTTCCATTGCAACTTCCATGATGCGGCGATGTGCCTCCGGCATGGCGTCCCATCTTTCCTTGTTGCACGCCAGATGGTCGGACGGCATCGAGTGGAATCCTGGAAAGTTGGCGTATTTCGCGATGTCATAAAGTCCCAGTCCGACGTTGTTGGACAGGCCGCTGGCATCAGCACCATCAATGATACCGGTTTCCAGCGCGGTGAAAATTTCGGTGAAATCCATCACGATCGGCTTGG
Source organism: uncultured Gammaproteobacteria bacterium (assembly GCA_963793595.1). Classification (GTDB taxonomy): domain Bacteria; phylum Pseudomonadota; class Gammaproteobacteria. The sequence continues at coordinate 62,104 of CAWCBX010000072.1, forward strand.
CGCCTAGCTTTTCGAAGATCTTGGTCTCCATCCCCGGTGGCGACCGGAATTTCCAGTCCACCAGATCGGCGGTCGATGCAATCGGCTTGGTCGAGGCAAAGCTTTCCTGACCGTAGACCCACCAGCCGACCAGCTCCATTCCGTATTTGTTGTACAGCGGCTGGGCTGCTTCTCTGCCGCCACCGTAGTAAAGCCAGCTCAACTGCTGGTACGGGGTGGCATACCCGCCCATAATGTCACCGACGAATTGAAACGCCGAGTTTTTCCCCGTCTGATAGGCGCCGCCCGTCATGTCGCAGTCCAGAATGCCAGTTGCGGCAGCGTCGAAAGTCTCAACCGATTTGACCACCGATGACGAATAAAACATCTCGACCTGAATTTCGCCATTCGACATGGTCTGAATGTCATCGATGTACTGGGCGGCCAGCTTCCCGGAGACGGTTTCCGGTGCGTAGTGGGTCTGAATGCGCAGGGTTGTGGTCTCGGCCACAGCGGACGAGCCCGCCACGAGTGCCGTCGCGCTGACGGCAGCAGCGGCCAGTTTCAAAATTCTCATTGGTTTCCTCCCGGTTTCCATAAAGCATCACCGTCGCGGACCTTTTGCGGCCATTGTCTGCGGTGACGCCATGAGAGAGTAGCAACGACCCGGAATTCTGCCAATAACAATCTGAAAATCATAATAATTTCAAAATTTTTTCCTTTTTGCAGAATTCCAGACTAGAGTTGGCTCAGTCTAAGAGGTCGCGATATGCGTGTGGAAACACCGGACATCTACAGAGATTTGCAGCGAAAACTGATGACGGTTGCGTTTCGCCCGGGTGAAAAACTGAAACCCAAAGCATTGCAGGGCCTCTACGGATGTTCGGCCAATACGGTTCGGGATGTTCTGTTGCGCCTGTCCAAGGTCGGCCTTGTGGAATTCGAGATGCAGCGCGGATTCCGGGCTGTGGCTACCTCAGCTGAACGCCGCCGCGACGTCACCAAATTCCGAATCCTTCTGGAGCAGGAGGGCGCCCGCTTGTCGATCGAGCATGGTGGTGTCGATTGGGAAGCAAAACTGTTCGCCGCGCACCACAAGCTGAGCCATATCGAGACGCAGATCGCGAGCCAGAGTGTGGTGCAGCCTTTCATGGACCTTTGGTCCGATGCAGAGATTGAGTTTCATCAGACCCTAATCTCGGAATGTCGGTCGCCGCTGCTACGGGAGACATACGGCAACATCTACGTCCAGTTTCGCCAGCAGATGGTCAGCCAGGAGCGCGATTTCGGCACTAACTACTTTGAGGCCATCATCTCCGAGCATCAGCGAATTCTAGACGCCGCGCTGGCCCGGGACATCGATGGCTGCAAACAGGCGATCTATGATCACCTGAAGCGCAATCTTTAGCTACGTTTCAGGTCATCCGCGACGTAGGCCTCGATGATCGAGTGGAAATCTGTCTCGGCGCGGTAACCGAGCGAGAGGGCGCGCTTGGGATCGAAATCCTGCGGCCAGGCCGCAACCATGCGCATGATCGTCGGGTCCGGTTCCGGGCGGATCAGCGCGACGGTCTCGGATCCGGCAATATTGCGCAGAGCTTCGATCTGCTCCTCGACGGTGCAGCTGATGCCCGGCAGGTTCAGCGCACGGCGTCCCTCAAGCCGCTCCAGATCCAGCAGGGCGGAATGCCGCAGAAAACCAACTGCCGACCGGGGGGACGCGTGCCAGTGCCGGGTACTGGCGGGTACAGGCAGCACAGCTGGTTGTCCGTTCAGGGGTTCGCGAATAATACCGGAAAAAAACGACGATGCCGCCTTGTTGGGCTTGCCGGGCCGGACGCAGATGGTGGGTAGCCGGATGGAGATCCCGTCGACGAATCCCTTTCGGCTGAAATCCCCCAGCATCAGTTCGCCGATCGCCTTTTGCGCGCCATAGGAGGTCTGTGGGGCGCTCAGGAAAAGGTCGTCGATCTTGTCGGGGTAGGGGCCTCCGAACACCGCGATCGACGAGGTGAAGACAACGCGCGGGCGGTATTTGCCACCACTTTCTTTGTGTTCCGACCGCAGAGCTTCCAAAAAGGTCCAGAAGGCCATCATGTTGGTCTGCCAGCCTTTGTCGAAATCCGCCTCTGCCTCGCCGGACACGATTGCGGCCAGATGAAACACCACGTCAGGCCGTGCAGAAACCAGGGCTGTGACCGCCGCTGGATCGGTAATGTCCGCCGAAATGCGTTGCGCGGCTGGCGCGCCAGGTTCCGGGAAGTGGATATCGAACAGTGTGACCTCAGGAGACGGGTCATCGCCCAACCCGTCGGCGGCAAGCGAGGCCGCAAGTTTCTGCCCGATCATCCCGCCGCCGCCAATCACCAGAATACGTGTCATGCCGGATCTCCTTTCAGCCCGTTTTGCGCCCGCAGTTCGAGGTACAGGCCAGAGTGATCCTTGTCGGCGCCGTCAAGCTCCGCGCAGAAATACGCAAATCGGCGACGGACGTTTTCCGACAATGGCAGCGTCAGTCCCAACTGTGCTGCCTCGTTCAGAAGATTGTCGAGATCCTTCAACTGAAATTTCGAAAGACCGCCGGGGATGAAATTGCCGGTTGTCATCCGTTCGCCATGTTGCTGCAGGATCGTGCTGTCGGCAAACCCGCCCTTCAACGCCTGCCGAACGGCTGCCGGATCCGCACCGCCCTGTTCGACCAGCAACATGGCCTCTGCCACGGCGCCGATGGTCACCGCGACGATGGCCTGATTGGCGAGTTTCGAAAGTTGCCCGGTGCCGGAAGGACCCACACGGACCGGCCGGCCCATGGTTTCGAGGATCGGTTTCACCTGTTCGAACGTTTCCGGGTCGCCGCCAACCATGATGGCAAGGCTCGCCGCTTCGGCGCCCCGGGTTCCACCGGAGACCGGCGCATCCAGATGCGCGACGCCCAGTGTTGCCAGATCCGCCGCCTGCGTGCGCGCTTCATCGGGTTGGATCGATCCCATCTCGATCCAGGTCATACCGGGGCGCAACACCGCCCGCAGGTCCGGATCTCTCTGAACGCGCGCACTGGCTGACCCATCGCTGAGCATCGATATCACTGCATCGGCGTCGCTCACGGCCCCGGCAGCAGTGTCGCATGCCTCTGCCCCGAACTCTGCAAGGGGTGCGGCCTTGGATGCGGTGCGGTTCCAAACGCGCAAAGGATAGCCTGCGCTCAGAAGGTTTCGCGCCATCGGTTGGCCCATCAGCCCGGTGCCCAGCAATGCGATCACTGGTTTGCCCATTCGCATCTCCTCAGATTGAGGCGGTGATCCCGCCATCCACGTAGAGCGTGTGCCCATTGACGAAGGACGATCCCGACCCCGACAGGAACACGGCCGCACCGACCAGTTCATCGACGTTACCCCAGCGGCCGGCGGGGGTGCGTTTTGCCAGCCATTCCGAAAACGTTGGATCATCCACCAGCGCCTGGTTAAGCGGGGTCTTGAAGTAACCCGGCGCGATGGCGTTGACCTGCAGGCCATGCCGGGCCCAATCGGTCGCCATGCCGCGCGTCAGATTGCGGATCGCGCCCTTGGTGGCGGTGTAGGGCGCAATGCCAGGACGCGCGAGTTCGCTTTGAACCGACGCGATGTTGATGATCTTGCCCTGACCGCGCGGGATCATCGCCCGGGCGACGGCCTGACCCACAAGAAATGCACTGGTGATGTTGGTGGACAAAAGCTGGTTCCACTGGGCCAGTGGAAATTCCTCGAGCGGCGCGCGGAACTGCATGCCGGCGTTGTTGATCAGAATATCGATCGGGCCTTCGGTTTCGATCGATGCGACGGCGCCCGTGACCGCATCGGAATCGGTGACGTCGAAGGCTTCCTCCGACACTGAATGCCCCTCTTCCCGGAGTTTCGCGGCCACAGTCCGAAGCCGCTCGGCCTGTCGCGCATTCAACACGACATGCGCCCCATGTTGCGCCAGCCCGCGGGCAAGGGCCAGCCCGATCCCCATGCTGGACCCCGTGACCAGTGCGCGGTGTCCGGACAAATCGAATAGTTGACTGGCCATGAATTCCCCCGGATCCAATTTCGTTTTCGACCCTAGAATTTTGCAGACCTTTCGACTAGGCCTATCTGGCCGGGCAGCGCAATCGTGGCCCGAAAGGGGGGAAGATGAGGGCCGTCGTCCTTCATTCGGCAGGAGATCTTCGGGTCGAAGACCGCGCTGTTCCGTCGCTGCCGGAAGACCTCGTGCGGGTCCGCGTTGAAGCCGGTGGAATCTGCGGATCGGATTTGCATTATTACAGGCACGGCGGCTTCGGCGCGGTGCGTTTGCGCGAACCCATGATCCTCGGGCACGAAGTCGCAGGGGTCGTGATGTCGGCGCCGTCTGACAGCGATTTCCATCCGGGAGACAAGGTTGCCGTTTCCCCCAGCCGACCCTGTGGCAAATGCAACTTCTGCAAAAGAGATCTGAAAAACCACTGTGAAAACATGCGCTTTTATGGCAGCGCGATGCCGATGCCGCACATCCAGGGTGCTTTCCGCGATGAGCTCTGGGTGATGCCGGAGCAATGCCAACGCGTCGCGCCGGACCTGCCAATCGAAATCGCCGCATTCGCCGAACCGCTGTCCGTCGTTTTGCATGGGGTGCGCCGCGCGGGGCCGGTCGAAGGCCGGCGTGTGCTGGTCACGGGATGCGGCCCGATCGGTGCGCTTGCGCTGGTCGCGGCCCGCGCGGCAGGAGCCGATGAAGTGGTGATCACCGACGTGATCGACAACGTATTGGCCCTGGCTGGCGATCTGGGTGCGAACCGAACCATCAACGTGGCCGCCGATCCGAGTTGGAGTGACGCCTATGCCGAGGGCAAGGGCTATTTCGACGTTCTGGTCGAGGCGTCTGGCAACGATGCGGCTCTGCGGTCCGGCCTGGCAGCATTGCGCCCTCGTGGCGTGGCGGTTCAGTTGGGTCTGGGCGGAGACATGTCTATCCCGATCAATACGATCGTGACGAAAGAGATCGATCTGCGCGGGTCGTTCCGGTTTCATGAGGAATTTGCCGACGCGGTCGAAGCACTCAATACCGGGAGGATCGACGTCGCGCCACTGCTGACGGCGCGCTACCCCGTGTCGAGACTCACGCGCCGCGTTCGATCACGCGGGCGACAGAAATAGAGCGATGAAAGTGCAATTGGATTTTTTGGCATGACTGGACGACTGAACGGAAAACGCGCCCTGGCAACGGCTGCAGGTCAGGGGATCGGGCGGGCGACGGCGCTGGCGATGGCCCGCGAAGGGGCACATGTATTTGCCACCGACATCAACGCAGAGACGTTGGCATCGCTGGCAAGCGACGCTGAGGGCAAGCTGGAGACCTTCGAGATGGATGTTCGCGACGATGCCTCTATCGCGGCCGGCGTGGCGCGCGCCGCACCCGATATCCTGTTCAACTGTGCCGGTTTCGTCCACAACGGCACCGTTCTCGAGGCCACGCAAGAGGAATGGGACTTCGCGTTCGATCTCAACGTGACCTCGATGTTTCGCACGATCCGCGTAGCCTTGCCGGGTATGATCGAGCGGGGAACAGGCTCGATTGTCAACATGTCGTCGGCTGCGTCCTCGATCATCGGTGCGCCCAACCGGTTTGTCTACGGAACGACCAAGGCGGCGGTGATCGGGCTGACCAAGTCCGTGGCCGTCGACTACATCACCCACGGCGTGCGCTGCAACGCGATCTGCCCCGGCACGGTCGAAAGCCCGTCGCTTCATGACCGCCTGCGGGCCACCGGCGACTACGAAGCAGCGATGAAGGCCTTTATCGCGCGACAACCGATGGGCCGGATCGGCACGCCGGAGGAGATCGCCGCGCTGGCCGTCTATCTCGCGTCTGACGAAAGTGCCTTCACCACAGGACAGACACAAATCATTGACGGTGGCTGGTCGAACTGACCGCCCCACATTCAGGAAAAGAGCATGACCAGGAAAATCGAATTGCGCTCGCAGAAGTGGTTCAATAATCCCGACAACCGGGAAATGACGTCGCTCTACCTCGAACGTTATCTGAACTACGGGCTGACACGCGAAGAGCTGCAATCGGGCAAGCCGATCATTGGTATTGCCCAGACCGGCAGCGATCTCAGCCCTTGTAACCGCCATCACATCGAGCTGACCAAACGGGTGCGCGACGGGGTGATCTCGGCAGGTGGCACGGTGATCGAGATCCCGGTTCATCCGATTCAGGAGACCGGCAAGCGCCCGACCGCGATGCTTGACAGGAACCTGGCCTATCTGAGCCTGGTCGAGACGCTTTTCGGCTATCCTATCGATGGGGTCGTGCTGAACATCGGTTGCGACAAGACCACACCCGCGTTGTTGATGGCGGCAGCGACGGTGAACATACCCGCGATTGCACTGAGCGTGGGACCCATGTTGAATGGGTGGTTCCGGGGCGAGCGGACGGGCTCCGGTACCATCGTCTGGAAGGCGCGCGAGCTTTTGGCGGCAGGCGAGATCGACGACGAAGGCTTCATGGAACTCGTCGCGTCTTCGGCCCCGTCGGTGGGTTACTGCAACACCATGGGGACCGCCACGACGATGAATTCGCTGGCCGAGGCTCTGGGCATGCAAATGCCCGGATCCGCCGCGATTCCGGCCCCTTATCGGGAACGCGGGCAGATCAGCTATGCCACGGGCCAACGGATAGTCGAAATGGTGCGCGAGGATCTGCGGCCATCGGCGATCATGACCCGCGCGGCCTTTGAGAATGCCATTGTCATCAACTCAGCCATCGGCGGGTCCACCAACGCCCCGATCCATCTGAACGCAATCGCTCGCCATCTGGGCGTGCCGCTGGACAACGACGATTGGCAGGGCGATTAATGGTTAATGTTGCTGTTTTTTCGTTTTTAAGTTTCCTCTTGTTAATGCTTTTGCCATCCGGCATTAAATAGACGTATTTTTCCCGACAAATTCTTGATAACAGCCAGCCACGCCAATTTTTGCATTTTTAACCTGATCTGTTTTTTACGTATGTGATTATTACACCTTCCACAGCCATCAGTTTTTACGCCTCATATATCGCCATTTTACGTCGATATAGCAATCAATGGCAATGGTTTTGTTTCGTTAAGTTATATTGTTACCAGCAGCAGCCTGTAATGATGCCAGCGGCATCATTAAACAGAACCGCCACCCGTGGTGCACCGTTAAATCCATTGGCATCAGCGGCGATAATGGTGGCGATCATAAACAGCCAACTCAGAATCCGGGTTTGATGGTGCTCGCCATTCCCAGAATTTCCGGCTTCCTGGTTGTGTGGCTCTGGCGATCCAGACGCGATCTCGCGAGATGATCTGTTTCGGCGATTGACCGAAAATCTGCTAAAGCTTCGGTCAATCTGGACGAAGAAGCAGCTGACCTGGTTCGTTATCAACAGGCTTACGAGGCGTCCGCCCGCCTGATCAGTACGGCGCAGACCATATTTGATACTTTACTGGATAGCTTAAGGTAGCCATGAGAATTTCGACTCGACAGATCTATACCCAGGGAGTAGAAGCCTTTCAACAGCAGCAGCAGAAGCTGGCAAAGTTGCAGGAGCAGATTTCGACTGGCGTGCGCCTGAACAAACCTTCCGATGATCCGGCGGCGTCGGCAAAGGTACTCGAGCTCGAACAAAGCGTATCGCTTAATTTACAGTACCAGTCGAATATCAATCTGGCTGAACAGCGCCTGGAACAACAGGATGCGGTACTGGCCAGTTATGATAATTTGTTGATCCGCGTACGGGAACTGGCGATACAGGGGAATAATGCCCCGCTGGATACGGTATCCCGCAATGCCATCGCGGTGGAGATCGACGAGCGACTCAACGAGTTGTTGTCGCTAGCGAATACCATCGATGCCAACGGTGACTATTTGTTTGCCGGCTATCAGAATGACAGTGCGCCTTTTACCAAATCGACAACCGGATCCAGAGATCATGTCAACTTTAATGGTGACGCCGGCGTCAGGGCTATTCAGATCAGCCAGGTCCGACAGCTGGAGGTCGATATCCCCGGACAGGCGATTTTCATGGAGATTCCATCTGCAACGGCCCTGCGGGAACTGGTGGCTGCGGGTAATACCGGCAGCGGCGTCATGGCGCCTGCCAGCGTCGTAGATATGTCTGCCTACGCAGCCGGTGACTACGAAATTCGTTTCAGCGCACCCGGGGTATACGATGTATTCGATGTTGCCGGGGGTGTTAACATCGTTACCGGTGCTACCTATACCGATAGTCAGAATATCGACTTTCAGGGCATCAGGACTTCGATTACCGGTGCGCCCGCCGCGGGTGATGTTTTTACCGTCAGTGCCGGCCAGTTTGAGGATGTCTTTTCGATCGTCGCCAATTTATCGGAAACCCTGAAATCAGGCTCGACCGATGCCGTCAGGGCCGCAAATATCGGACAAGCGCTGGCTGATCTCGATGCTGCATTCGAAGCTTCGCTCAATGCGCGCACTCAAATTGGCGGTCGGCTGAATACACTGGAAAGCCAACGCGATGACAACGATGCACAGGTACTGCAGACCCGGTCTACACTGAGCACGCTGCGCGATACTGATCTTGCGCAAGCCATCAGCCAGTTAACCCTTGAACAGACAACGCTGGACGCTGCGCAGGCCGTATTTGCCCGTATTACCAGCTCTTCGTTATTCAATTTCCTCAAGTAGTAAATATATTCCTAAAGTTTATTCTCTGCCGGCCGCTAAAGTCCCTGAGCGGGAAATACAGGCGGTTTCTGAGTTCCCGGTAAATTAATTTTGACGCTTGTTGAAGCGTGTATTTAGGAGAGAATAATGCCTCAAATTATTAACACCAACATAGCGTCGTTAACGGCGCAGAGAAACCTCAACACTTCTCAGAGTAGCCTGGCCACGTCACTGCAACGCCTGTCGAGCGGTTTACGCATCAACAGCGCGAAAGACGATGCGGCGGGTCTTGCGATTTCAGAGCGCTTTACCACGCAGATTCGTGGTTTGAACCAGGCAATCAGAAATGCCAACGATGGTGTTTCGTTTGCGCAAACTGCTGAAGGCGCGTTGTCTACCTCGGGTGACGCGATGCAGCGTATTCGGGAACTCGCGGTACAATCGATCAACGACACCAACTCGTCTTCAGACCGTCAGGCACTGAATAACGAGGTGAGCCAGCTGATTGCAGAAGTCAACCGCATCGCGAACTCAACCCAGTTCAACGGGCAAAACATCCTCGATGGTACTTCAAGTACTTTGACCTTCCAGGTCGGTGCGAACCAGGGTCAGGTTATCCAGGTATCCGGTGTCGACTCGCGTACCTCTCAACTCGGTGCAAGGATTTCGACCAGTGGTTCAATCAGTGCCACTAACCTGGCATTGGCTGTAACAGCAAATGATCTGGTGATCAATGGTAACGCTGTCGATCTGACGGGTGACGTTACCATCAATGATGTGATCGGATCGATCAACCAGGTGGCTGCCGACTCCGGTGTTCAGGCGCTTAAAGCGACCAGCGTAGCGACAGCGGCAGCCGGTCTCAGTGCGGCGGCCGATGGTACCGCCTCGATCAACGGTGTAACCATATCGCTCACAGCCACCGCTACCGGTGGATCTGGTGCCCTGAATATTGCAGCGATCAATGCCGTATCCAATCAAACCGGTGTTACTGCATCGGCTGGTACTGGTGAGGCGGTTGTACTGTCAAACTCTTCCGGTGCAGATATTGTGATCGCAGACGGAACCACCACCTTTGGTGGCGGTCCTGAGACCTTCTCCGCCGGTATTGTGCTTGCGGGTGCGGTAGCCGATGGTGCTTTTACAGCTGCGGGTACATTTGCGGTTGAAGCAGCGAGCACGGCGCTTGGTGGCGTACAGGCAGACAACACGCTGTCAGGTGTCGACGTTCTCACTGGTGCCACCGCCAACGATGCACTGTTAACGCTGGACTTTGCCTTGCAACAGGTTTCCGGACTGCGTGCAGAGCTGGGTGCGGTACAGACTCGATTCGAATCTACCATTTCGAATCTGAGTATCAATACCGAGAACCTGTCGGCTGCTCGTTCACGGATTCGTGATGCAGACTTTGCAGCCGAGACTGCCGAGTTGACGCGTAGCCAGATTCTGCAGCAGGCCGGTATTTCAATTCTGTCGCAGGCTAACGCCCAGCCACAGAATGTTCTGGCTTTACTTCAGTAACAGGTAGATAGAAGACTGGCATCGCCGATGCCAGTCTTTTTATCAAGCGGAGATAAATTATGGCTAACGAGATTTCAAGCATAGCATCCAACAGAACCTCGAGCGGTGCTGCGAAAAACTCACGACAGGTCGCGAAGACTGACGTAGCCACATTGCCGGGAAAAGGTGGCGAAGTATTGCCATCCAGAGGCAAAGAGCTGCCTGAACAGGCTGCTGATACTGCCCGGATCAGTGAAGCTGTCACCAGGATCAATGAAATCGTGCAGAGCGTTCAGCGTGATTTATCGTTCAACCTGGATGAAGACAGCGGGAAAACCATTATCAGGGTCGTCGACTCGGGAAGTGGTGAACTGATTCGGCAGATACCCTCGGAAGAAGCGCTGGCAATAGCACTGCAACTTCGTGACTTACAGAAAGAAACAGTTAGCGAGGGCGAAATAGGCCAGGGTTTACTGTTTTCAGACAGGACCTGACAAAATTGGTCTGTTTCTTGCTCACTAATTGTAAAGCATGCGTGAGAAGGGGTTAGGTAATGCTACCCCTTCTCATTTTTACTTAAGTGAACGGGTCTCCTGACCTGAACCCTATTAGCTCAAATACAGTAACAGGAAGAAGTCGATGGCCGCAATCAGTTCACTTGGTGTTGGATCCGGACTGGATCTGAGTTCCCTGGTTTCGGGTTTGCTCGAAGCCGAACGCGCACCAACCGCGAATCGCCTCGCCACCAAGGAGCAGAATTTCAGCACCGAACTGTCCGGCTTCGGACTTTTGCGCAGTTCACTATCCCAGTTTCAGTCCGGCCTTAGTGCATTGCAGTCTTCGGATGCGTTCAACGCGAAGGAAATTTCCCTATCCGATACAAACGTATTCTCGGCAAGTGCGGAGAATTCGGCGGATGTCGGCAATTACTCGATCGAGGTGACGGCGCTGGCCAGGGCACAATCGCTCGCCACCAACGCGGCTACCGCGTTTACTACGGTAAACGACACCATCGGTAGCGGCACCCTGACGGTTCAATTTGGCACCACTTCGACGACGGGTCCCTATGCGTTCACTCCCGATTTGGCCAGTACCGCGCAAACCATCGAGGTCAATGCCACCAACAACAATACTACGCTTGCCGGTCTGCGTGATTACATCAACGATAATAACTATGGAATCCAGGCGTCGATAGTCAATGACGGCAACGGCTATCGCCTGTTACTGACGTCGGAAAATTCGGGCGCAGCCAACAGCATGGAAATCACCTCAAGCGGTGACGCTGATGGTAACGACAACGATAATGCCGGACTGTCGCAACTGGCGTTTAACGCTGCGGCACAAACCAGCCTGACGCAGACGGTTGCTGCGCAGGATGCCGCCTTGTCGATCAACGGGCTCGCTATTAGCAGCGCGACCAACTCGATCGACGGCGCAATTAACGGAGTCACAATCGATTTACTGAAAGCCGACCCCGGTAATTTCGTTGCGGTAGGCGTAAAAGAAAATCGCAATGAAATAACAGCCGCCGTTACTAATTTTGTAACCGCCTACAATGAGCTTGAACAAAATATTGATGCCCTGACGAGCTACGATCCTGAGACCGGTACCGGCAGCGCGTTGAGCGGTGACTTTACCGTGCGCAGTATTAGCGCACAGATTCGTAATGTCATTTTTGGCAGCCTTTCGACCGTGAACAGTAATGTCAGGTCGCTGGTCGACGTCGGTATCACCACCAATTCAAGCGGTAGCCTGAAACTCGACAGCAGTAAGCTGGCAGACGCGTTGCTCGACTACCCGGATGAAGTCGAGGCGTTGTTCACGCTGGCGGGTAGCACAACCGACTCCGGTATAGGCTATGTTTCGGTAACTGCCGATACCCAACCCGGGGATTACCCGGTTAACGTGATTTCTGTGGAATCGCAGGGCGTCATAACCGGTACGGGACCGGTTACCGACCTCAGGGTCACGAACAACAGTAACAACATGACGCTTATCGTTGACGGGTTCTCGACCGGGAGTATTACCCTGACCAACGGGGATTATGCTGACGAGGATGCGTTGGCGAGCGAAATTCAGACGCAAATCAATGCGGCTAGTACACTGGTAACGAATGGTGTATCGGTTACGGTGAGCTATGACGTTGCCAGCGACCGTTTCGTCATTACATCGGATAGCAGTGGATCCGCTTCGACGGTGGAAATTACCGCAATCGACCCCCAGACTGATAATCGATATGGTCTGACGGTTGGCAATGGTGTCGATGGTACCGATCTCGTCGCGTCCATTGATGGTGTAAACGCATCGGTCGATGAACAGGTATTGACCAGTCTTTCGGGTGACAGTAAAGGTTTGTCGATAGAACTCCTTTCTGGCGGAGCAGGTAATAGAGGGACAGTCTCGATCTCGCGTGGACTGGCTGACACACTCGATAGCCTGTTGAGCAATTTTCTTGATTCAGACGGGTTTATTGCATCGCGGGAAGAGAGTATCAATGACGGTCTCGACGAAATCTTCGATGAACGGATCAGGCTCGACGATCGAATCTCAAGCCTCGAGGCCCGCCTGATACGCCAGTTTTCGGCGCTCGATGCGCTGGTCGCCCAGTTCAACCAGACCAGTAGTTTCCTGACTCAGCAGCTGGCAAACCTGCCCAGGCCCAACTCGATCAATAACAATAATTAATATCGATTTCCGGCTAAAGAAAATCGGGTACGAGACGATAACCTAGACTAGAAGCCATGGAGATAGAGCCAATGACAAACCTAGCACTCAAAGCCGTCGACCAGTACCAGTCGGCAGATAACAGTTCGATTGAATACGCGGACCCCCATGAACTAATCCTGCGTCTTATGAATGGCGCCATCGAACGAATCGCCCAGGCCAAGGGTGCCATCCAGCACGGCACTGTGAAACAGAAGGGTGAATGTATCGGTAAGGCTATTTCTATCATCGGGGGCCTCGATGGCTGTCTTGACCATTCACATGCAGGCGACCTGTCAAACAACCTTTCGGCCCTGTATGAGTACATGATTATTTCTCTGACCCAGGCCAATATCAGCGATGATATAGCCAAGCTCAATGAAACCAGCGACCTTTTGTTGCAAATAAAGTCAGCCTGGGAGCAGATTCCCGAGTATGCCCGGTCTACCGGCGCCTAACCTGGCCTTCTTTAAAATGGACAAACAGCAAGCCCTTAACGCGGCGATCGACTTGACTGATGAAATTCTCGAGCTGCTTGACAGCGGTGAATTTGAACGTGTCGGTGAGCTTGAGGTGAAGAGAAAATCATTTATAGAACAGGCGTTTGCGGCGTCTATCGAACAAATAGATTTAATTAGGGCACAACATTTGCAAAGCTTGAATCAGCAGGTTGTCGGCAAACTGGAATTGTTTAAACAATCGGTAATTATGCAGCAGAATCGTCTTAGAACCTCTTCCAAAGCCTCGCAGGCTTACCTGAGTAACGACTCGGTCCCCAAATAAAATCGGCAAAGATCGATTAAAATATTTAATGTAATAAAGTCACTTTTTACCGCCGAAATATTGTCGTCTTGGACTAAAATCTAGGTTAAATTCCGAGGCCGTCAAAATACTGGCTGGCAATTAACTCAGAAGCGGGAGTGACAGCAGATGATGGAACATAGTGGGGGGCAGGACAACAACGAAGTACTCGTTGTCGATTCCAATCACACACGTGGACATTCTTTCCTCGCCGTACTCGGCTTCATCAAGGTCGAAGCCAAACTCATAACCCCTGAACAATTACCCGATATCCCACGCCGCGAACTATTTAGTTATCTCGCCATTTTCAGTACCGGCAGTGACGATATTTCCAGATATTTCCTGGAGCGTAATAAAGAGGATAAATGCCAGTACCCGGTAATATTACTGGCCGATAAATCGGAATTGAGCTCGCTCGAAATCGTCGTGCAACTGCCGTTTATTTCCGGCCTGTGTTTTCAGTCCGATTACTATTCGCTATCACAGGTTCTCGATCAGGCGCGCAAGCATAATAAGCGTGAGCGCCGCATGCAAAATCGCGAATGCCAGCCACTGATTGGTAATAGTAATGCGATCGAACGTATCAATTTAATGATCGACCAGGTTTCCGATACGAATGCGTCGGTTTTAATCCTGGGGGATTCGGGAACTGGTAAAGAAGTCATTGCACGTAATATCCACGCGCAGTCATCCCGCAGCAATAAGCCGTTTGTGCCAATTAATTGTGGTGCTATCCCGGCTGAATTGCTTGAAAGCGAGTTGTTTGGTCACGAGAAGGGCGCGTTTACCGGGGCGATCAGCTCCCGCCAGGGACGCTTTGAACTGGCCGAGGGTGGTGTTATCTTCCTCGACGAAATCGGTGATATGCCATTACCCATGCAGGTTAAACTGCTGCGTGTGCTGCAGGAACGCTGTTACGAAAAAGTGGGTAGTAACAAAACCATAAAATCCGACGTACGCGTGATTGCTGCCACGCACCGTGGGCTCGAGGAGTTGATTGCAGAAGGTAAATTCCGTGAAGACCTTTTTTATCGTCTCAATGTTTTCCCAATCGAAGTGTCACCACTGCGGGAACGTAAATCGGATATTCCGTTATTGATACATGAAATGATTTCCCGTATCGAACGCGAAAATCGCGGTTCGGTGCGACTCAGTAAGAAAGCGATTGCAATGTTGCAACAGTATCAATGGCCCGGTAACGTGCGTGAACTTGCGAATTTGATCGAGCGACTCGCAATCCTGTTCCCGCACGGCGTGGTCGATTCCAAGGATTTACCGGAGAAATATCAAACCGAGGGATTCCTTGAAGCGACTGAAACAGCCGCAGATCAGCCAGAGGCGTCTCTGTCCGCAGCCGATGTCGATCAGTTGCCCAGCGACGGTATAGACATGAAGAAGTATCTCACCGATATCGAGATTTCACTGATTGAACAGGCCCTGTCAAAATCCAACAATATCGTCGCAAGGGCGGCGACCATGCTGAATATGCGGCGTACCACCCTCGTCGAAAAAATGCGCAAATACGAAATAGAACGTAACGATTAGCGTCATTTTTATGGCATCTCAAAACAAGCTTAATCGCAACTAATTGATATTTAAGACTTTGTTGTAACTGGTTTGGCTTATGCACCCTTTACGGGATGGAAAGCCAGAAACCACATAGTGACCAACCCGAGCTGCAGAATCTGCAACATGCGTTCGAGCAGTTCAATCGCCTGTCAGTCAGCCTCAACGCCAGCGTCGATCAGATCAACCAGAATGTCGATCGCCTCAATCCCCCTGATATGCTGGATCGGTATGACGCAAACCCGCGCTTACTTGACGCTATCCCCGGTGGCGTCGTGGTGTTGGATCGGCATGGCAAGGTTGCCGAAGCCAATGAAAGCGCGCGTCTGCTGCTGGGGGCGCCGGTTAATCAGCAAGCCTGGCGCGATATCGTGCGGCGGGTATTCTTGCCCGAACTCGATCAGGGCGAATTGAAAACCGCCGATGGCCGGCAGTTCAGCATCTCGACACGCCCGCTGGGTTACGCTCCGGGTCAGGTGCTGTTGCTGAGTGATGTTACCCAGACCCGCGAGTTACAACGTACGGCGCAGCAAAACCTGCACCTGGTGACCATGGGCAAGATGATGGCCAGTCTCGCGCACCAGATCAGAACCCCGCTGGCTTCGTCGATGCTTTACCTGTCGCAATGTGTCGATGGTGCACTCGATCATGAGACCAAGCAGACTTTTTGCCAGAAAGCCCTGGCACGTAACCGTCATATTGAAAAACTGATCAACGATATGCTGGTTTTTGCGCACGGGGGTCAGTTCGTCACCACCCGTTTTTCGGTAGCCGATTTGTGCAATGAACTTAACGAGCAACTCATGCCGCAATTACACCAACGCGCAGCGACTTTACATATGCAGGGGCAGGACAGTGCCGTGGAATTACAGGGTAACCAGGATGCACTGCTCGGAGCGCTGGCAAATTTATGTATGAATGCGTTACAGGCCTGCGACCGTGAACCCCGCATCGAAATCAGTATTGCCTTGACCAAACACGGGCTGTTATCGATCTCGTTAACGGATAACGGTTGCGGTATGGATCGGGAAACCCGGGCACATATTTTCGATCCGTTTTTCAGCACCAAGACCGATGGTACCGGGCTTGGGCTGGCGGTAGTCAAGGCAGTCGTCGAGTCCCACCAGGGTCGAATCGCGGTGTTTTCGCGCCCTGGTCGAGGCTGTCGGTTTCGTATTTTCCTGCCTTGTCGGCAAGCAATGAAAACTCAAATCAGCAAGACCTGAGAAAATTATATTAAAAGTTTAAGGAGTAAAACCATGATTGATGTACTGGTAGTAGAAGATGATGCTGATCTGCGCGAGGCAATTTGTGATACGTTACAGCTCAATCAAATCAGTTTCCACGAGGTTGAAAATGGCCTCGCTGCGGAGCAATTTCTGGCCAGTCACTCGGCCTCCCTGGTACTCAGTGATGTACAGATGAGCCCGGGCAATGGTTACGAGTTGCTATCCACGATCCGCAAAAACCAGATCGATGTGCCGGTGATCCTGATGACTGCTTATGGTTCGATACCGCAGGCGGTGGATGCCATTCAGGCTGGTGCGGCGGATTACCTGGTTAAGCCTTTCGAGGTGACAAACCTGGTGAGCACGGTACGCAAACAAATCCGTAATCCGGTACTCACGGATGAAAGCCTGGTCGCCGTTGATGCCGCGAGCCAGGAAACCGTGATACTGGCGAAACGTGTCGCACAAACCAATGCAACGGTTTTACTCAATGGCGAGAGTGGGGTAGGCAAGGAAGTCTACTCGCGATTCATCCACCAGCAATCCGTGCGTAGCAAGCAAGCCTTTGTTGCTATCAATTGTGCCGCGATTCCCGAGAATATGCTTGAAGCGGTTCTGTTCGGTTACGAAAAAGGCGCCTTTACCGGCGCGCATAAAGCGACTAAGGGCAAGTTTGAACAAGCCCAGGGTGGCACCCTGTTGCTCGATGAAATTACCGAGATGAATCTAGGGCTGCAGGCAAAGATTCTGCGCGTGTTGCAGGAAAAGGAAGTAGAGCGCCTTGGCGGTACCTCGATTATCGAACTGGATGTGCGCATCATCGCAACCACCAATCGTGACCTGCGCCAGGAGGTACGTGATAAACGTTTCCGCGAAGATCTGTTCTATCGGCTCAACGTATTTCCAATCACGATCCCGGCATTGCGCGATCGCAGCGACGACATCGTGCCGGTCGCGCGCAAAATTCTTGCCCAGTACAGTCGTGCGGCAGGTGACTCTATCCAGCTTTCCGATGCGGCCTGTGCTGTCTTGCAGCAGCACAACTGGCCGGGAAATGTGCGCGAACTCGATAACGTGATCCAGCGCGCATTGATCCTGAAGCAGGGCAAAGAGATCCAGCCGCAGGATATCATGCTCGAAACCAGCATCGAACAAGTTCCGCTCGAACCACTACTCGAGGATAACGGTAAGCTGCATTCGGACCTGCGCGATCGGGAAGCAGAGGTCATTCTCGAGACGCTGCGCAGTTTCAAGGGAAGTCGTAAAAAGACGGCAGAAAAACTCGGCATAAGCCCTCGCACGCTGCGTTACAAGTTAGCCAGGCTGCGTGAAACTGGCGCCCCTGTCCCTGATTAACATGGTAAAGGAGCGAGCTATGATTTTCAGACTTCGCATGCCCGGGATCAGTGACGCCGCAGGGATGGTGCCGTATCAGGGAAAGTTGGCGCGATTGTTGCTCACTAGCTATTAAGGCCCGAAAAGGGTGGCTTAAAACGACTATATGTCAAAAATTTAACAGTTTTGTTCCTGATGCTGAAATCAGGGCCAAATTCGTCAAGAAATCGACCGCTAGGAAATTTCATGATCAGTAACACACAGAACCAGTTGTTAAACCAGATGCAGGCACTCGAGTCGCTGGCCAGGGGCGAGGCGATGCGGCCCGAGATCAAGCCCGAACAAAGTCCGAGTTTTGGTGACTTGATGCAACAGGCTATTAGCCAGGTAAATGAGACCGGATTGCAGGCTTCATCGTTGGCCCGGGCATTTGAAACGGGCGAGAACGTTGATCTTTCCGAAGTCATGATCGCGGTACAGAAATCTCGCGTCTCCTTCGAAGCCCTGACCCAGGTACGGAACAAGCTCCTGACCGCGTATCAGGATGTCATGAACATGCCGGTGTAAACGATGGCTGAAGCAACCGTAAATCAGCAAATGCTGACTAGTCCGGATGGGCAAGGAGCAGTCGCTGTTGCGCCGCGCCAGATAAATCCGATTGATGCCGTGGCCCAGTCGCGGGCGGTACGTCACTTCGGCAAGTTGATCGGGCTCGCTGCCGCGGTCGCGATTGGCATGGTAGTCGTGTTGTGGACCGCCGAACCGAACTATTCACCGCTATACACCAATATGTCGGGTAAGGATGCGGCGCAGGTTGCCGATGCCCTGATGTCACGGGATATCGATTTTAAACTCGACGCTACCAGCGGTACGCTGCTGGTGGATCAGACACGATTATCCGAAGCTCGCCTGCTACTGGCTTCGCAGGGTCTGGCTGATGGGACTGCCAAGGGTCTCGAAATGCTGCAGCAGGATCAGGGCCTTGGCACCAGCCAGTTTATCGAGAACGCTCGTTATAACCATGCGCTCGAAGCCGAGCTGGTGCGTTCGGTGGAGTCGATTCGTGCGGTTGAAAAAGCACGCATTCATCTGGCGATTCCTGAACAATCGATTTTCATTCGTAACCGCACCAAACCAAGTGCGTCGGTAGTGGTCAAGCTCCATCCCGGTCGAGTATTGAATCCAGGGCAGGTAGAGGCCGTCGTGCAGATGATAGCCTCGAGTATACCGATGCTGGAGAGTTCGGAGGTCAAGGTCGTTGATCAGTTCGGCCATTTGTTGACCGATGAGAAAGACGAAGGCATGTCGTTAACGACCAAGCAGTTCGACTATACGCGCAAACTCGAAGACAACTTTGTCGATCGCATCATCAATTTACTACAACCCATTGTTGGCGAAGGCAAGGTGAATGCACAGGTCGCGGCGCAACTTGATTTTTCCGCGGTCGAGTCGACACGCGAGGCCTATGACCCTGAGCGCAGCGTTGTTCGCAGTGAGCAGGTCAGTGAGGAAGCAATCGGCGGTTTTGCGCAGGCGCTAGGAATTCCCGGAGCGCTCAGCAACCAGGCACCCGGCACCGGGAGACTCGGAGCCGAAGTAGCGCCCGAGGTCGAAACCGGCGATGAGACTATCGGCACCGAGGAATACCCGACTAACCAGAACCGCTCGTCGACGCGTAATTTTGAAGTTGACCGGGTCATCAGCCATACCAGCAATCCAGTCGGCAGCGTACAGCGCCTGTCGGTTGCGGTAATCATCGACGACAAGCAGGTGACAGCGGACGACGGCAGTGTCTCCAAAGTACCTTACAGTGCTGAAGAAATAACAAGCTTCGATAAACTGGTCAAGGAAACTATCGGCTTCGACCAGAATCGGGGTGACTCGGTCAGTATCATCAGTACGTCGTTTTTAGAAATTGAAGTGCCCGAAACCGAAGTTGTGCCCGCCTGGCGAAGCCTGCTCAACGAAGCCTGGATCGTCAATTTGATCAAGCAGGTACTCGGCGCGCTCGGTTTGATAGCTGTTTACTTTATCTTTGTGCGTCCGGCGCTGCGTTCGCTGTCCTTAAAAAATAGTGACACCGAGAGCCGTGGCAGTGCTGGAGATGCAGGCGCGAATGGCGTGCAGACCCTCGGCGCGCCGATGCCGATGCAACAGCAGTTTGCCGGTATTCCCAATCTTGCCGATGATCCAAACAACCAGGCAGCAATGGTAAGGCGCAAGGATGCTACCTATGAACAAAAAGTAGACATGGCTCGTTCGATGGTGATGGATGATCCCGCGCGGGTTGCAAACGTAATGAAACACTGGGTGGGTGAAGAATAGTGGCTGAAGATCAACAGGATAATGCATCCACCTCGGTTAAGGGTGCGGAAAAAGCCGGTGTTTTACTACTGACTCTGGGTGAAGACGTCGCCGCCGAGATTCTGCAGCACATGAGTCCCAAAGAGGTGCAGATGGTTGGCTCGACGATGGCGACCATGAACGACATATCACGTCCGACGGTCGAACATGTAATCGATAATTTTTTTGATGTACTCGAATCCCAGACCGCCCTCGGGATTGGTAATGACTCCTATATCCGGGGCATGCTGGAAAAAGCCCTGGGTGACAAGGCGGGCAATGTGATCGATCGAATTTTGATGGGTAGCGGCAGCAACGGACTGGAATCGATGAAATGGATGGATCCCAAGTCGATAGCGGAAATTATTCGCCTCGAGCACCCACAGATTATTGCCATCGTGCTGTCATATCTTGAAGCGGATAGTGCGGCGCAGGTGCTTACGTTTTTACCGGAAAACACACGTGCCGGAATACTGATGCGCATCGCCACGCTGGAAGGCGTGCAACCGGCTGCGATCAAGGAACTTGACTCGATTATGGAGCGTTATTTTACCGACAACGAGAACGTCAAGTCGTCGATGGTTGGTGGTCAGCGAACCGCAGCGAGTATTCTGAACTTCCTCGATACGCCGATAGAAAGCAAGCTCATGGAACAGGTGCGTACCGAGAACGAAGAGCTCGCCTCCCAGATTGAAGACATGATGTTTGTCTTCGAGAACCTGCGCGATGTCGATGATCGTGGCATCCAGACCATGATGCGTGAAGTATCTACCGACCTGCTGTCATTGGCGCTGAAGGGTGTCGACGACGAAATGAAACAGAAGTTCCTCAAAAACATGTCTTCGCGCGCCGCGGAAATGCTGGTTGAAGATATGGAGGCCAAGGGTCCAGTCAAACTCAGCGAAGTCGAAGCTGCACAAAAGGAAATTCTTGATGTGGCGCGCAAACTCGAAGAATCCGGGGAGATCGTACTCTCCGGAGGTGGCGAGGAAATGGTTTAAGCAGGCTTCTGCAGGCATTGACCTTATAAAAATAACCACATGAGTGAATCGGGAATGATGGCAAAAAAAGAGGTCGAAAAATGGCGCGCGCCGGTGATGGAAACCGATCCCAGTCGTGTAGTTCGTTATCGCGAGGAGCATGAAACCTCGATACCTACCGCTAAAGATATCGATCAGTGGCGGGCGCAGGCCGAGGAAGAAGGTTTCCAGCAGGGACAGCTGCGCGCGCAACAGCAGGCGCAGGAGTTGCAAC
Organism: uncultured Gammaproteobacteria bacterium; assembly: GCA_963793595.1. GTDB lineage: Bacteria > Pseudomonadota > Gammaproteobacteria. The sequence goes on from CAWCBX010000072.1 coordinate 83,483, forward strand.
GGCGGTTGTTGCAGCTAATTGAGTTTTTCGAGCATCCCCTGCAAGCGCTAAACGAAGATATTGAACATCAATTGACCCAGCTGGCGGTAACCCTGGCGCAACAGCTGGTGCGGCGCGAGCTCAAGCTCGAGCCGGGCGAAATAATCGGTCTGATCCGGGATTCGGTACAATTGCTGCCGGGCAATACGCGCAATATTTCGATCAAGCTGCATCCCGAGGATGCCAGGCTGGTGCGCAATGCCCTGTCGATGGAATCCAGCAACGAGGAACATAGCTGGAAATTGATCGAAGATCCGATGATCACGCGTGGCGGATGCGAAGTCAGTGCGCCACCGTCAAGCATCAACGCAACTCTCGAGAACCGATTGTCCGCACTCGCCGCGTCGGTGCTGGGCGGTGAGAGGGAGCAGGACTGATGCGCGATCCGTTAATCGAAAAGTCGACCCGGGACTGGATGACGTCGCTGGCACGCGTCGGTAGCGAGGCTAAACAGCATGCCAGACCGGTGGTCGAAGGCGTGTTAACGCGCATGGTCGGTTTGACCCTCGAAGCAGTTGGCTGCCAGGCGCCAATCGGTGCGCGCTGTGATGTGGTAAACCCCGGTGGCGCGAGAGTGGAAACCGAAGTCGTTGGCTTTTCCGGCGATAGCCTGTATTTGATGCCGACCTCCGAGGTGCGCGGACTGGTACCGAATGCGCGCGTGATTCCGACCCGGCATAGTTCTGACGTCGTCGTTGGGCCGGAACTGTTAGGTCGCGTTATCGATGGACGCGGCCGCCCACTGGACGAGAAAGGACCTTTGCGCGCCAGGCACAAAATTCCATTACAGGGTAAGGAAATCAATCCGCTTTTACGAACCCCGATTCACGAAGTACTCGATGTTGGTGTCCGCGCAATAAACGCGTTGTGTCCTATCGGCCGGGGGCAGCGCATGGGATTGTTTGCAGGTAGCGGGGTAGGCAAGTCGGTGTTGCTGGGGATGATGACACGCTACACGGAGGCCGATATTGTCGTGGTTGGTTTGATCGGCGAACGCGGACGTGAGGTAAAGGAATTCGTGCAGGAAATCCTCGGTGAGCAGGGACTGCGCAAGGCCGTTGTGGTTGCCGCACCAGCTGACGCTTCGCCGCTAATGCGTATCCATGGCGCGATGCAAGCTACCAGCATTGCCGAATATTTCCGCGACCAGGGTAAAAACGTATTATTGCTAATGGATTCACTCACCCGATTTGCCCAGGCGCAGCGTGAAATCGCGCTTGCAATCGGTGAGCCGCCGGCCACCAAGGGTTATCCGCCATCGGTTTTTGCACGCCTGCCGCAGCTAGTCGAGCGGGCTGGTAACGGAGCCCAGAATGCCGGTTCGATTACCGCATTTTACACGGTGCTGGTGGAAGGCGATGATCATGCAGATCCGATTGCGGACGCCGCACGTGCGATTCTGGATGGACATATCGTGTTATCGCGTGAGCTGGCCGAAACCGGCATTTATCCGGCGATAGATATCGAGTCCTCGATCAGTCGTCTGACACCCCAGATTACGACATCTGAACATATGAGCTGGACACAGAATTTCAAACGATCCTACAGCCTCTACCAGCAAAACCGCGACCTGATAAGCGTTGGCGCTTACCAGCCAGGGTCTGATTCAAACATCGATCGCGCTATTCGTATGCATCCGCAAATGGTCGACTTCATCGCCCAGGACATGAATCAAGCAGTGGGTTTTGACGCCAGTCGCACCCAGTTGGCGTTAGTGCTGAACGACACCGGTGATGAAGCTCAACCGCAGGCGGTTGATGCGTTGGTGGACCAGCAATTGAACGCAACGCAGGCTGGATAGCAGATGACCCGGACCAGGCGCCTGCAGCCAGTCGTTCAGCATACCGATAAAAAGGAGCAACAGGCTCTGCAGCAAGTTGCGCAGAGCCAGAACATACTTGAGATCGAACAGGCCAGGCAGGCGCAGTTGCAGGACTACAAACTTGAATATCTGCAAAACAAGAAACAGGATATCGGTGTATTTACCCCGCGAGAACTGCAGGAGTTCAACCGTTTTATGCAGCAACTCGATGCAACCATAGAACGGCAGATAGACGTGGTCCAGTTGCGCCAGCGTGAAGTAGAACAGAAGCGCGAGGCCTGGAATGCGACCCGCATCGATTCGAAGGTAATTCACAAGGTTGTCGAAAAACTGCAAAAACAGGAATTCGTAGAACAGGAACGCAGGGAACAGAAAGAGCTCGACGAATTCACCCAGCGTAACAATAACCGCCGTTAAATCGATTTTGTAAAACTGGCACGTATGATGCAGACGGTCTATTCAATAGCTGCAAAATTATTGAGTAACAGGAACTGACCGGATGACAACATGAATATAATGCTTACCGATTTACGCTCGCTAACCCTCGATGTGCAGGAAATTCCCGAGGTAGCAGATTCAGGCGCGGATAGCTTTGCCGGAATGTTTCATCAACAGTTTCCCGAAGTGGTCACTGAAGGTGATCAAGTTACTGAATTTAAAGAGTTATTTGGAAATTCCCCGATTCAGGTGGATACTTCTGCAGTAAGCCTGGAGGTGTCCCCGATGCCGCCATGGCAGGAATCTTTGACACCGATTCTAAACGCTGAAAACCTGGATTCAGCTGTATCACTGGATCATGTGGATAGCCTGCTAGCAGGTCCACTCAGGCCTGTTTCCGAGTTGACCACAGCAGTGCCTATGGAGATGGAGGCGGGCGAATTATTGCCTGTTGGCGGAAATCAATTGCCGCTGGGAAAGCCCCTCGGTACAACTGATCCAGGCATGCTCGAAGGCGCCGTAAAGACATCCATGCCGACCGGCATAACCCCGCCTGTGATCGCAGCAGTCGATATTGCAGCGCTACAAAGTCAGCCGACACCAGAGACACTAACGCTGTCCGCGGCAGTGCAACCCGGCGCAACAATTCTTCACCAGGTGAATCCTGCGATCGCACCAGCAAACGCGGACCCGGTTATCCTGCAGGAAAAAGTTACGTCACCGGAACCCATTCTGACAGTTGCCAGGGCAATGCCGGTAGAGATCATGCAGGTTAACGAAAATGGAACTCCCGCAGAAGCTGGATTGACGCGCAACCCGGTCGCCGCGGCAGAGTTATCGCCTCCCCAACCTGAAGTTGCGTCGGGGTCAACGCAGCAATCTCCGGCTGTGCCGGTGATTGCTGGTCGCGAGTTCAGGCTTGAAGAAGCGCCCGAGATTGCTGGCAGGATCGTCAATAATGCGAGAGAGAGCGCGGCCCAGGTTACCTTAGCTGCCGACGGTGAAGTTGCCGCGGACAGATCTATGCTGCACCGGGACCATGGGCTCAACAGCGAACCCGTAGCGGCGCGTGAGTTTATCGGCAACATCGAAAATCGTGCCAGTGAATTACCTGCTCAGACCGCTGCAAATGCTTCTCAGCAAACCGGTTCGAGCGTCACCGGCAGCGCAACTACGGCGCCAATAACAGGCGCCGGTAATCTTACCCCGGCTAGCCAACACAACCCGCTGCCACCTCAGCTCGAGTCGATGAGTCTGACCCGCAATGCCGATGCGAACGAATGGAGCAACGGCCTCAGTGAGCGGATTAACTGGATGATCAATCAAAAGCAAAATACCGCAACCATCCGGCTCGACCCACCGACCCTGGGTAAACTCGATGTGCAGATAAAAATAGTGGATGACGCAACCATGATTACCATCCACACACAGACAGCACAGACTCGTGACCTGATCGACTCGGCTTCGATTCGACTGCGAGATTTTCTGCAGGAAAGTGGATACCAGAACGTAAATGTCGATGTTTCGCAGCGCCAGGACCAGCAACAGGCTCGCTCGCAGACACCAGCTAATATGAACCCGGAGCAGGACGATAATAGCGGCCAGGAGCAGGCTGCGGATCAGCGGCAACAACAGCAAGCCAGTTATTTCAGTGGCGAAGGTCTAGTAGATACTTTCGCCTGATTACCCCTTATTGCGGCGTTCGCGCCGCAATTTTTTTGCCGGGGTTACAATCTACCGGGCCCACACCCCCTCTCCATCTACTGCGACAAGTTATTGTCTCTGCACCAGAAAAGCCCTGTCAAAAAAATGCCTACCCAGTCTGCGGCGAATGTAACTAATTGAAAATAAAGAATTAAATTAGTTGGCATAGGAATTGCTCTGCCTTTGGTATCGGTATATTTAGAGACTTTACGAGATGGCGGAAGAAGAACAGCAGGCTGAAGCTGAAACGACTGGCGGCAGCAAGATGAAACTGGTTTTTATTATCCTGGGCGCACTGTTGCTGGTCGTTGGTTCGATCGGCGGTACCTTGTTGATTGTCAGCGGCGACGACGAAACTGCCGCGACCGAGGTTGACGAGGAAGTCGAGCCTTCTCGTGGCGACCCCAGCTACGTCGATCTGAAGCCGGCCTTTACGGTTAACCTGGCACCGGAAGATCCGGTTGGATTTCTGCAGATATCGATGCAGGTGCTGACTTTCAATGATGATGTTGCCAAGGATCTGGAAAAACACAAGCCGCTGATTCGCAACAACCTGCTGCTCCTGTTTGGTAAACAGAGCTCGGCTGAATTACGTGCGACAGAAGGTAAGGAACGCCTGCAGAAGTCGGCGCTGGACACCGTACAGACGGTTATCAATCAGCATGGTTCAGGTGGTGAGGTCGACAACGTGTTTTTCACCAGCTTCGTGATGCAATAGGGGACTATCTTGAGTACGGATATTCTCAGTCAGGACGAAGTCGATGCGTTGCTTGGTGGTGTCGATGACGGCGCCATTGATACTTCAGCAGAAGATAGTGAGTACGACGGTGAAGCCAGGCCGTTCGATTTCAACAACCAGGAACGCATAGTCCGCGGTCGCCTGCCGACGCTGGAAATGATCAACGAACGTTTTGCCCGTTACTTTCGTATCAGTTTTTTCAACATGTTGCGCAAGTCACCGGAAATTTCGGTCAACGGTATCGAGATGGTCAAGTTTAACGAATATATCCAGACCTTGTTCGTGCCAACCAGTTTGAGCATGATCAAAATGGCGCCACTGCGCGGTACCGGGCTGATCATGCTCGATCCCAAGCTGGTGTTCATCCTGGTAGACAACTTTTTTGGCGGCGATGGCTCGATTCACGCCAAGATCGAGGGCCGTGAATTTACCAGTACCGAATTGCGCGTCATCGAAAAAGTGGTTCATATCTGTTTTGAAGACCTGGTGAAAGCCTGGGAACCGGTCATGGCGGTAAACTTCAACTACCACAATCATGAAGTAAACCCGCATATGGCGACCATCGTCAGTCCCACCGAAGTTGTCGTGGTATCAAACTTCCATGTCGAGCTAGATGGTGGTGGCGGCGACATCCACGTGGTTTATCCCTATTCGATGATCGAACCGATTCGTACCCTGCTTGATACGGGTGTGCAGAGTGATCATGGCGATATTGACGAACGCTGGGCGATTCTGCTGAAGGAAGAATTAATGCACGCCAAGATCAACATGCAAGCCCTGTTTGTAGAAAAGCAAATACCGGTTTCCGATTTAATCAATTTCAAGGCCGGTGACATTATTCCTTTCGACTTACCCGAACAGGTGATGATTCTCGCCGAGGAAATGCCGATTATCCGCGGTCAATATGGTGAACATCAGGGCAATGCCGCGGTCAAGGTGGAAGAAATTGTCGAAATCTACGACCCCGAGAACGAAGACATCAAAAACGCTATTACGCACCACGATTAGTCCGTAGGAGACTACTATGAGCAATGAAACAGAAGAGGCCATGGATCAGGATGCAATGGCCGCGGATCTGGCTGCCACGACAGATGGCCAGAGTGCTGCCGACGGCGCCGCTACCGGGACCGACGGTGATAAAGATTTTCGACAGGTTGCGGCGAAGCAGTTAAACGACACTGCCAATCCGGAATCAGGGGACGTCAAACTCGATGTTATCCTCGACATTCCGGTAACCGTTGGTATGGAAATTGGCCGTACCCAGCTCAGCATTCGCAACTTGCTGCAGCTCAACCAGGGTTCGATAGTCGAACTCGATCGACTCGCGGGCGAACCGATGGATGTGCTGGTAAATGGCACCCTGGTCGCGCATGGCGAAGTCGTCGTGGTTAACGAAAAGTTTGGCATACGCCTGACGGACGTCGTCAGCCCCGCCGACCGGATCAAGAATCTACGTTGATGCGCTGGTTATTGCTATGCGGTGGGTTATTCTGCAGCACGCTGCAGGCTCAGTCCGAGCCCCTGGAGACTGTGCCGCTGGAACCATTCTCGTCACCCTACCTGCTGAAATTGACCGGTGGATTGTTACTCGTCGTGCTGGTTATTTTCTTGTTGGCCTGGGTGGTTAAAAAATTCAATTTAAACCAGCAATCACAAAGCGGCCTGATCAGGATCATCGCCGGGCTTTCGATCGGGACGCGCGATCGGATCGTGCTGCTACAGGTAGGTGAAGAACAGATTCTGCTCGGTTTGACCCCGGGGCGTATCGAAAAACTGCATACCCTCGCGGTGCCGCTGGAGGCGCCTGGCGAACCGCTTGAAACGTCATCTTTTGCCACCCGTCTCAGTCGCTTAATGGGCGAGCGGGAGGGTTCATGAAATACCTGCTTGGCTTGTTATTGCTAGCGATGATTCCCGAGGTGCAGGCGCAATCGATCGGCATTCCAGCCATTTCTGTCGACGGCGGCAACGGCGATGGTCAAACCTATACGGTGACCTTCGAAATCCTGGCGCTGATGACGGTGTTGACCCTGCTGCCGGCAATCCTGCTGATGATGACTTCGTTCACCCGTATCATCATCGTACTTTCGATTCTGCGTCAGGCGCTCGGTACTGCACAAACACCGTCTAACCAGATTATTCTCGGGCTGTCCCTGTTTCTTACACTGTTCATCATGACACCGGTATTCGACCAGGTTTACCTGTTGGCGGTCGAGCCTTACCTGAATGGTTCAATGTCGGCCATTGACGCGATGCGCACGGCGACCGAGCCTTTCAAGACTTTTATGCTGGCGCAGACTCGTGAAACCGATATTCGCATGTTTGCCGATATCGCCGGCGTGACCGAAATCGAATCTCCGGAAAAGACACCATTGACATTGCTGATGCCTGCCTTTGTCACCAGCGAACTGAAGACAGCTTTTCAAATCGGCTTCCTGATATTTATTCCCTTCGTGGTTATTGATCTGGTGGTCGCCAGTGTATTGATGTCGATGGGTATGATGATGCTGTCACCGATGATTATTTCGCTGCCCTTCAAGTTGATGTTGTTTGTGCTGGTTGACGGCTGGGCACTAATCATGGGGACCCTGGCCTCGAGTTTTATGCTGGCCGGCTGAGATGACTCCCGATACGATAATTGACCTGTCACAGCAGGCGCTTTACCTGATCGCGATGATTGCCGCGCCCATGTTACTTTCGGCGCTCGGTATCGGTCTGATCATCGGGATGTTTCAGGCGGCAACCTCAATCAACGAACAGACGCTGAGTTTTATTCCCAAGCTCATGGTCCTGCTACTGTCGATTCTGGTCGCCGGACCCTGGATGCTAAATCTGCTGCTGAGCTTCACGCGGCGTCTGTACCTCAATATCCCTGGTTTGATCGGGTAATCGGCAGATGGACTTCAATTTTGCCCAGGCAACAGCATTCGTCGGATCATTAGTCTGGCCGATGATGCGTATCGGCGCGATGTTGATTGCAATGCCGGTTATCGGAACCCGCCTCGTGCCCACGCGAATCAAAGTCATTATGACCATGGTACTGTCAGTGCTGGTGCTGCCGTTATTGCCCGAGCTACCCGAGGTCGAGGCCTTGTCTCTGCACGGGCTCTTTATCTCTATGCAACAAATTCTGATTGGCCTGTCGATGGGATTTACCATGCAGCTGGTCTTCGGAGCGCTGATGATAGCGGGCGAAGCTATCGCCCTCGGTATGGGTCTCGGATTTGCGTCGATGGTTGACCCTACCAACGGCGTCAATGTCCCCGTGATATCGCAGTTTTTTATTATTATTGGAACCTTGCTGTTTCTTGCTCTGGGCGGTCATCTAATGCTGATCCAGCTGGTGGTGAGCAGTTTTCAGAGTCTACCGATTTCGCCTACCGGGGTAGGACGCGATAGTTTCTGGTCTATATTTGCCTGGGGCAGTCAAATGTTTATCGGTGCCCTGTGGATCGCGATTCCGGCGTTAATCTCGATGCTGGTAATTTCCCTGTCGATGGGTGTCATGACCCGTGCCGCGCCACAGTTGAATATTTTTTCGGTTGGTTTTCCGGTCACCATGTTCATGGGGTTCATCATCCTGTTACTGGTGATTCCGGGATTTTTACCGCGGATCAATCAAATGATGTTGCAGGCAATGCAGTTGTCGCAATCCATTATAACGCCATAAGGACGATCGGATATGGCGAGCGAGAGCGACTCCGGTCAGGAAAAGACGGAACTACCAACCCCGAAAAAGCTTCGCGACGCGAAGCAAAAGGGGCAGGTGCCGCGTTCGAAAGAACTCAACAGTATGACCGTTATGGTTTTCGGTGCGCTGGGCCTGTTGTTTATGGGGTCGCATATGGTTAGCCATATATCGAGTTTCATGCAGCAGGGCTTCACCTTGACGCGTGACGAAGTCTTTTCCAGGCATGCGCTGTTCGAAAAGTTTGCGCTTGCAGTCTCCGAAGCACTGACCGCGATCGGCCCGTTCATGTTCCTGATGACGGTGGTCGCAATATTTACGCCATTGGCGATCGGCGGCTGGTCATTCAGTTTCGATGCACTGGCTTTCAAGGCTGATCGCATCAATCCACTGAGCGGTTTCAAGCGCATATTTTCGTCGAAGGGTCTGATGGAATTGGTTAAATCGGTAGCCAAGTTCCTGGTGGTATCTGTAGTCGCGGTTACATTTCTATGGAGCAAGGCTGATGAATTTCTCGGCTTGGGGTCGCAGTCGCTGGCTCTGGCGCTGGAAAACGGTGCCTGGTTACTGGGCATAAGCTTCCTGGTGGTGTCTTCGACCCTTATTTTTATAGCCGCAATCGACGTACCCTTCCAGCTTTGGGATCACTCGCAAAAACTGAAGATGACCCTGCAGGAAGTGCGCGATGAAATGAAAGACACCGAGGGTAAGCCTGAAGTCAAATCCAAGGTCAGGCAGTTGCAACAGGAAATGGCGCAGCGCCGGATGATGGATGCAGTCCCCGAGGCAGATGTCATTATTACCAACCCGACGCATTACGCGGTGGCGCTGAAATATAACCACGACAACATGGCCGCTCCCGTGGTGCTGGCGATGGGTAAGGATTTAATCGCTCTCAAGATCAGGGAGATCGCCGCGTTGCACGATATCGAAATTTTCGAGGCACCACCGCTGGCGCGAGCGCTTTACGCTAACTGCAAACTCGACCAGGAAATCCCCGCGCACCTCTACTTTGCAGTGGCGCAGATACTGGCCTTCGTATTTCAGCTACGCACTGCGCGTGAGCAGGGGACCGAAGTACCGGATCGCCCCAACCCTTACATGCCTACCGACGAGGAAGTCTAGATGACAGGCGAAACACTAAGCGCACAACTACGAGGATTCAATGCCCAGGGCCTTGCCGCACCGCTAATAGTGATCATGATGCTGGCGATGGTAGTGATTCCGCTGCCGCCGATGGCGCTCGATATGTTGTTTACCTTCAACATTACTTTCGGGCTGGTGGTGTTGCTGGTGTCGGTGTATGCGCTGCGGCCTCTCGATTTTACCGTGTTCCCGACCATATTACTGGTTGCCACGTTGTTACGCCTGGCGCTGAACATCGCTTCGACCCGTATCGTACTGCTTGAAGGTCACACGGGTACGGCGGCGGCAGGGAAGGTAATCGAAGCCTTTGGCGACTTTGTTATCGGTGGCAACTATGCCGTTGGCCTGGTGGTTTTCGCCATTCTCGTCATCATCAACTTTGTCGTGGTGACCAAGGGCGCCGGACGGGTGTCGGAAGTCAGCGCGCGTTTTACGCTGGATGCAATGCCGGGCAAGCAGATGGCCATCGATGCCGATCTGAATGCCGGTCTGTGCACCCAGGATGAAGCACGTCATCGCCGTACCGAAATAGCCCAGGAGGCTGATTTCTATGGTTCCATGGATGGTGCCAGCAAGTTCGTCAGGGGCGATGCCATCGCCGGTATTCTAATCCTGTTCATCAACATAATTGGTGGGCTTGCGATTGGTGTTTTCCAGCACGATCTCGAAGCCGCGGTTGCGGTACGCAACTACACCCTGCTTACCATCGGTGACGGCCTGGTGGCACAAATTCCGTCACTGGTGCTGTCGACTGCGACCGCGATCATCGTGACCCGGGTTTCCACCTCGGAATCCATGTCGAGCCAGGTCTTCAGCCAGATGTTTGATAATCCGCGCGCACTGGTCGTGTCTGCAGCGATCATGATGTTGCTGGGATTGATTCCGGGAATGCCCAATGCCGCCTTTCTGACCATTGCCGCGATGGCCGGCGGGCTCGCTTACGTGCTGCATCGTAAGCAGCAGCAGGGAGAACTGGTCGAAGTAGAGGCGGAAGAAATCGAGTTGCGTCCCGAGCAAAAGGAACTGAGCTGGGACGATGTGCAGACGGTCGATATCATCGGTCTCGAAGTTGGCTATGGTTTGATTCCACTGGTAGATGCCCGCCAGGGTGGCGAATTGATGACTCGTATCAAGGGTGTGCGCAAAAAGCTATCCCAGGAGTTGGGTTTTCTGATTCAACCGGTGCATATCCGCGATAATCTCGATTTATCGCCAAACAGTTATCGCCTGAGCCTGCTCGGCGTGCCGATGGGCGAGGCCGAAGTGCAACCGGGTAAGGATATGGCAATCAATCCGGGTTCGGTTTATGGGGAATTGGCCGGTACTCGTACCCAGGATCCGGCCTTTGGCCTCGAAGCCTACTGGATCGAACCCTCGCAGCGCGACCATGCGCAGACGCTGGGCTACACCGTGGTCGACGTATCTACTGTAATCGCCACGCATTTAAGCCAGTTGTTACAGGACAACGCTCACGAATTGATCGGCCACGAAGAGGTACAGGAGCTACTCGAAGTCTTGAAGCGCAGCTCGCCCAAACTGGTGGACGGACTGACGCCGAAACCGCTTGAGCTGAGCGTAATCGTCAAGGTATTGCAAAACCTGCTGCAGGAACAGATTGCGATTCGCGATTTACGCAGCATCGCCGAAACCTTGGCAGAACACGGTAGCAAGAGTCAAGATGCCGGCGCACTGAGCGCCCTGGTGCGTATCAGCCTGGGTCGTCAGATCGTGCAAAGTATCTTCGGAATGGCGTCAGAGCTCACTGTTATGACCTTGCACCCTTCGTTGGAACAGATTTTGCTTCAATCTGTTCAGGCACAGGACGGTAATGTAATGGCTTTCGAACCGGGATTGGCACAAATGATACATAGCTCGTTAAAACAGGCCGCTGAAAATCAGCAGGCACGCGGTGAACCGATGGTACTGCTGGTATCGCAAAGTCTGCGGACTTTCCTGGCCCGAATGGTGCGTCATGCGATTCCGGGACTGCATGTACTCAGTTACGACGAAGTACCGGATGACAAACAACTACGGGTGGTCGCCAGCGTTGGTGGCCCCGAAGCCCTGACAGGTAGTGAAGTGAGGACTGGAAATGAGAATTAAACGAACATTTGCGCCAACCATGCGCGATGCGCTGCAGCTGGTTAAACAGGAGCAGGGCCCCGACGCGGTGATTCTGGGTAACAAAAAGGTACCGGGCGGTGTTGAAATCCTGTCGGCGATCGATTTTGACGAGGCCGCGGTTGCCAGTATGGCAGCCGTTGCGCCGGCACCACGGCGCGAGTTGCAGGCCGTTGCAACAACTGCTGTCCATAACAATGATGTTGCCAGCGATGCCTGGATCGGCACAATTTTGAATGATGGGCGCAGGGAACCCACGCTGGGACCTGCCGCCGAAAACCAGGCTGAAGCGCGAACCGCGCCCGTTGCAGTGATTGCCCAGGCGCCTGTCGCCCCCACCAGGCCTGCACCCGTGAAGCGGCCGAATGAAGCTGAGGTCAGGGCCGCGGTCGCAAATTCGCGCGCCAAATCCCGGCCGGTTGCAAAGGCCACGGCAAAGAAACCTGCTGCCATGACCACACCCAAAAGACCCGCCGCTAAAAACACGGCGGTTGCAAAACCGAGTCCTGCCCCGGTGCGGACAGCTATTGAAAAACCGGCCATCGATGAAGTCAAGATCGAGCTGCAAAACCTGCGTGATCTGATGGAGAGTCAACTGTCCGTATTGCAGTGGGATCGATTCAGTCAAAAGCACCCGGTGCGTACCGTATTGCTGAACCTGATGTCAGAAATGGGCCTGGGAGTAGATGTATGTGAAACCGTGATGTCACACCTGGGCGAGCTTAGCGATGATCCGCACAAGGTCTGGCAGCGCTTGCTCGGTCTAATAGCGCGTTGCATTCCGGTCAACCGACGTGATCTGCTTGCCGAAGGTGGTCGTATTGCGCTGGTTGGATCAACCGGGGTCGGCAAAACCACGACCATCGCCAAACTGGCAGCGCGCTTTGTGCAGGCTCATGGTAAACGTTCGGTTGCGATGATCAGCACCGACCAGTTCAGAATCGGGGCGCAGGAACAGTTGCAGCATTATGCACGGTTGCTGGAAGTGCCCTTGTTGATGGCAGGAAACAGCGAAGAACTTTGCGATCGACTGGACATGCTGAGCGACAAAAAACTGGTGTTGATCGATACGGCGGGCATGAGTCAGCGCGACCTGCGCATGAGCGAACAGTTTCATCGCCTGCAGCTGGGCTCACCGGAGATCGAGCCTTACCTGGTGCTATCGGCAAATACTCAGCTGGCGGTACTAAACCAGACCATTCTCAATTTCGACAAGGTCAAGTTGGCCGGCGCCTTTGTCACCAAGCTGGACGAGGCAGCCAGTCTCGGCGGAATCATTACTGCCTCGATTCGCCATCAGTTAGTACTGGCTTACTGTGGTACCGGGCAGAAGGTACCCGAGGATCTGGAACCCGCAAAAAGTCATCGCCTGATCAGCAAGGCGGTTGCCTTGATGCAGCGCTACGGCGAGCAGTTCGATCAGGAAGCGTTAGCACTGCGTTACAACCACATCATTAACAAGAATCAGGCATAGGAAAGACAATGGACCAGGCGCAAGGTATTAGACAAATGAAATCACAACATCCGGTGCGAGTGATCGCGGTTACCAGTGGCAAGGGCGGCGTGGGCAAAAGTAACGTCACGGTCAATCTCGCGGTAACCCTGGCGCAAAGTGGTGAGCGGGTTATGCTGATGGACGCCGATATGGGTCTCGCCAATGTCGACGTGCTACTCGGGTTGAGTCCTGGACTCAACCTTTCGCATGTCATCAACGGTGAATGCTCACTCGAAGAAACTATTATCGATGGCCCGGCAGGAATCAAGATCGTTCCTGCATCCTCCGGTATCGCATCGATGTCAGACCTGACACCAGCCCAGAATGCGGGGATCATCCGTTCGTTTTCCGAATTGACCGAACCGGTAGACACTTTGCTGATCGATACCGCGGCAGGGCTTTCCGATAGTGTCGTCAGCTATACGCGTGCAGCACGTGAGGTGATCGTCGTGGTTTGTGACGAACCGGCCTCGATTACCGATGCCTACGCGATGGTTAAGGTAATGAATCGTGATTACGGCGTAGAACGATTTCACGTACTGGCTAACCAGGCGCATGGCGCGCAACAGGGGCGGGAGCTATACAACAAGCTGGCGCGGGTTTCGCTAAAGTTTCTCGATGTTACGCTCGACTTTCTGGGTAGCGTGCCCTACGACGAATGCTTGAAGAAGGCGGTGCAGAAACAAAAGTCAGTAGTTGAAGCCTATCCGCGTAGCCCTTCGGCGCTAGCCTTTAAACAAATCGCGAAGAAGACACAACAGTGGCCGACCCCCAGCGATATGGAGGGACACCTCGAATTTTTCATCGAGCGCCTGGTTAATTTCAACCCGCAGGAAGATCGCCTATGAACGGACACGCGATGTATGCCGAGGTCGAGAATCTGGGAGAAAGTGACCAGATTGTCCGCCATGCATCACTGGTCAAGAGAATTGCCTACCACCTGCTCAATCGCCTGCCGCCAACGGTACAGATCGACGATCTGATCCAGGCGGGTATGTTGGGTCTGCTCGAGGCGGCGAGCAATTTCAATCCCGATATGGGAGCCAGTTTCGAAACCTTTGCCGGAATTCGTATCCGTGGTTCGATGATCGATGAAATCCGCCGTTCGGACTGGACGCCGCGTTCGGTGCACCGCAAGTTTCGTTCCGTGACCGAAGCCATTCGTAAAATTGAAAATGAAACCGGCGAGGATGCCAAAGATGTCGACGTCGCAGCGGCGTTGGGTATTAGTCTTAGCGAATACCACCAGATTCTGATCGATTCATCGTCGTCACGCATCTACAGTATCGATACGATGGAAGACAATATGCAGGAGGCGGCGATACCAAGCTCATCAGCAAATACGCCGGACGAATCATTCATCAGCGATGAGTATCGCGAGCAGCTAGCCGAAAGTATTCGCCTGTTGCCGGAAAAGGAACAGCTGGTGATGTCGCTGTATTATGACGATGAACTCAACTTTCGCGAAATCGGTGAGATACTCGATGTCACCGAGTCCAGAATCTGTCAGTTGCATGGTCAGGCCCTGTTGCGTGTCAAAGCGCGTATGTCCGAATGGAACGCGCATAGTTGAAGGCATTGCGATGCTTACTGGCGTATATCAGTTGGAAAACTTCCACAAACTCGAATTCAGTATCCACCAGGCGCTGCCGATTAAGCCGCAGCGCTTAATTTCGAGATCACCCCAATGCAATATAATCGAGGCTTGATTGCGTGGATAAAGATATAAATATCCTTATCGTTGATGATTTTTCTACCATGCGGAGCATTATCAAAAACCTGTTACGCGAGCTCGGTTTCAACAATACTGCAGAGGCTGACGATGGCAAAACCGCCTTGCCCATGCTCAAATCCGGCAAGTTCGATTTTCTGGTAACCGACTGGAATATGCCGGGAATGGATGGATTGACCTTACTGAAGACAATACGAGCCGACGAGGCGCTCAGTGATATGCCGGTTTTGATGGTCACGGCCGAGGCGAAGCGCGAGCAGATAGTGGTTGCCGCCGAAGCTGGCGTCAATGCCTATGTGGTCAAACCCTTCACTGCCGCAACCTTGAAAGACAAGATCGAAAAGATTTTTCAGCGATCCGATAAATGAATACTGATGAAATAAATCGGCTATTAACTTTCAGGGAAAACGGTCGATAAGGAGATACAACGATTGACGAACTTCGCTATGCCGCAACAGGCTGTATCGCGAAGGCGAATCAGGAGCATACAGGTTAGTAACAATGTCCGACCCACTCATCAAATCGGTGAATCACAGCCCGCGGGTGCAGGACGCGCTGAAAAAGCCCGAGCGTGAGAAAAATCAAAATCCCCGCCAGCAAAAGAAAGACCGCAAGAAGAAGGATTCGAAGCGGATCATCGATACCTACGCATAGCCGCTGCGATAGTCGGTGGGTTTAAAGGCCCGCTCCCCTTGAAGCAGGACGCTAAACGCGTTGCCCCACTCTGCCTGATTTATCGATTTAGAGTTTACCCGCGGACAAGTCGTAGATTTGCGTGTTTAACGAATGGTTAGGGCGGGAGGTTTTAACGCGACGATGATCAAACTCAGCCAGCCAAAAATAAAGGCAACGCCACCCAGCGGTGTAACTGCTCCCAGCCACTTGATGCCACTCAGCGCGAGCAGATAGAGGGAGCCGCTAAACAGGATGATGCCCAGTATAAAAGCGAACGCGGCGAGCTTTATCCAGCGTGGCGAAAATTGCGGCATGGTTGAAATCACGGCGACGATCATCAAGGCAAGAGCATGGTACATCTGGTACCTGGCTGCGGTTTCGAAGATGGCCAGGTAGTCGGCGTGCAGCACATGTTTAAGCCCGTGCGCGGCAAATGCCCCTGTCATTACCGCGAGCATTGCGAACCCCGCGCCCGCAGCAAATATCCATCGGCTGATTCTCGAATCTTGCAAAGTGGTCATTATGCTTAATTTTTAAGAGTGATCGACTCAATGATGCTAATGGTGAGTAGCGGCAGTTTAATGCACCTGTAATCTAACCGTAACCATAATTTCAAGATAAAGCCCCTGTTTGCCTGCATATCAACAGATTTATCACTTGTTTGGGTGATGCCCCGATAGCGCCTTTCTGTTACTGTTTTTGCATCTTTAATTCGTTTGGTAAAGCGATAAGGGTCACCGTGCCAGATTCTAAATCTGCCAACGAAAATAATTTTCGTTAAAGTTTTTCCATATCGACGGCTGGCTTTGAAAATCGATCGCTAGTCAAACCTAATGATATCTACCGTAGAATCAGGAAGCAGCAGATAAAAAATCATGTCTAACCGGAGCCCATCCTATCCCTCAATTTCGTTGCTGGAGGCGTTGCAAAAAGCGAAGCTTTTCCATGACGCATGGGGACAGGCCGATGCCAGTTTAGAAAAATCTTTGCAATGCTGGGGATATAGTTCTCGTAGCAGTACTGGTCATAGACTGGCTGCGGCGATGACCAGCTTTGGATTGTTCGACGTTATCGGTAGCGCTGCAGATCGTCGGCTAAAGCTGAGCGACGCGGCGCTGGACGGCCTGTTTTGCAGTGACAATATTGCAGATAGAAAATCGAGTGCAATTCGTCAGTCCGTGTTGAATCCCCGGGTTTACAGAATGCTGTGGGAACGATGGGGATATGACCTGCCCGACTGCGATCAACTCGAACAATACCTGGTCTGTGAACTTGGCTTCAATCGAAAAGTGGTGGCCAAATTTCTTGGTGATTATTTTACGAGTATTGAACTGGCTCGTGAACATGGACTGGTTAACAGGCAAAGTCTTCATGACGAAGACGAAACCGATGTCGAGTTTGCAGCCATCGATATGGCAGCTGACCTGGAAACAGTGCGGCGGGAGGACAGTTTCGACGAAGACGACTTTGAATTCGAGTTTGATACTGTCGATCTGCTGCTGGAACCAAAAGCGAGGCCTGGCTCGGACAGGTTTGATGAAGACGATACCAATCTCGAGTTTGATACCGTCGACCTGCTGCTGGAATCAAAGCCAGGGCATGGGTCCGACGAAGACGATACCAATCTCGAGTTCGAAGCGGTCGATCTGCTGCTGGAACAAAGGCCTCGACACCAGCAGATCGATTTTGGCGAAGATGACATTTTGCTTGATCACCAGGATATAGAAGAAAGTGGCAAGCTCTCCCTGGTTGCAGTCAGTAATAATCTCGATTATTCCGGCAAGCTATGCAAGCTAACCGAAGTCCTGGGTGGCAGGGAGATTGCACGTTACCGGATAGATCAAAATAACAGCATCAGCCTGATCGGGGATGGACCGATCAACCGTAAGGTAATTGAAACGCTGATCGATCGGCTTACCGAAAGCCTCGAGTCCGGCGCTTTTGATTCCCCGGTTGATGATCAAGCCAAATCACTAAATTTTCTAAAAAATATAAAAATATAAACAATTTTCCTGGGCTGCCTTTGCCATCGCCGTAGCGAACCTGGTTGCATCTGTAGAAATAAAAAAGCCACCCCTTAGGAGTGGCTTAATCTTATCGAGCTGGTTATTGCTTAATTCACATTATTATCGCTGGTCATCAACGATGACGACATTGTCGGTTGCATAGTTGCCGGTAAATTCACAGCCGCCATTCATGCCTACTGTCTGATCGACCCTGAGTATGCCACCCGGCAATATCTCACTGCCGTCATTGGTTATGATGACCGTCAAAATTTTCAGAGGGTTGATCAAACCAACCATAAGCGGGTCGGTCGGGACACCGCAAACCGGATCCGCACCCTCCGCCAGTTTCAGTTCCAGGATATTAGTATCGAGTGACTGGATAACACCGCTGACCTGTTCGGTATCCAGGGCACTTTGATCGACGATGACCAGGGCTGCCTTCAACTGCGAGGCAGTATCACCCGCGGTACCGTCGACCTGAACCGGCACAAATATTTCGATGTCCCCAGGCTCCAGCAATTCACCGGATTTGGAGACGATCCGGGTGCCGTTAATCGCAGCCTGCTGCGGGTACAACGGAGGCTGGTATAACACCTCAACAGTGTTGGTTCCTGATGAAGGTGCCATGGAAAACCCTGTATCGACAGGAGTATTGAGCGCTTCTACCTGGCCTTCGATCTGCTTGAATTCGCCTGATTCCGCGACCAGCGCCTCGAGATACAGCAGCGGGTAATAAGCTTCGGGCTTGTCGATAATCGTGATCATTATCGGTCCAGGACTTGATCCAGCCCACGACCGTAAGCCGCGTGCCAATATTGTCCTTGACCAGCAACTCGCTAATCGCTCGTGGCTCACCACCATATTCAACATTATCGAAGAAGGCCGAGTTCGTCGCCGAAATGAACCTTGACACAACCCTCGTTATCCATGTCCTTGCTGGGAAGGGCCTCGCAAAGTAACAGGTACTCCTCGACAGAATCTACTTCCTTGATTACGCCATTCAGGCGAACCAGCTTGCTGTCGAAATCCTTGTCGATGACGTCGACAAAAACGACCGGACGGAAATTAAAGCATTTGTCCGGCTTGTTAGTGCAATTTCCCTTTTCGATGATGTGAATCGATTTACCGGCGTCCATATCCAGCTGCAGGGCCAACACTTCTCCAGCCACGACGTCAAAACAATCACGCACCACCAGGTCGAGTTTGCCGTTACCGGGTAACTTGGGGTATGCACTAGTATCGTCGCTGGTATCGTTGGGTGTACCGTTAGTCAGGACCAGCTCGAGCTCGACTCAGGGTCAACCGGATCTTGCAATAGGTGCCGGCGGGAACCTTATCCTTAAAAACCAGTGGTATCGATTCGTTCCTGAGCCTTAACAAATCAAATTCTTTGGGATCATCACCCGGTTCCAGGGAGTAGAGCTGATGCGTCCATTTTCTTCCGAACCCATGAGTTCGACCTTGACAATCGACGCGATAATGGCGGCAAACATTGCCGGATCGGCCGGTTTGTCGGTTAACAGGATACCGACCGTACCTTTACCTTGCGCCTGACTGCTATCAGCTGAATCCGCTACTACCGCCGCAGGAAACCAGCACGGCTGCCAGCGCGATAATAGAAAAAGCGGCTGCTAATCTATGTATTAATGATTGCATCACGAACGTCCTTTGTAATATTTTGGAATTAGCGTAACAGGAGTAAATTGGGATTAATATCCCTCATATGTGTTAAATTTCGCACATTAACCATGATTTGACCTCGATTTATAGAATCATTTTGCCAATGCGAAAGCCCACGAAATGAAAGCAGTTGCTCACGATTCAATAACCCCCTGTTGCAAACATTCGTCGCGTGCCGAGCAGTCGGGGCATCGATTTTTAATAACCCAGCAGGTGCATCTGCTTCTGAGCCGGGATTGATCCAAATCAAAACTGCTATCAAATTCCTGCGTTAGATTACTTTCAGCTGCATATTCCCCGGCTAATCTGGTAGCTAATTTAAGATGTTCGAATCGAGTAGGAGTCGGGTAATTCGCCGAGCCGTCAACTGAATATCATGATATCCGTTGTGCTCTCTGGTTCGGGGGGAATCTGTTTACCCAGGGCCAGAACTACCACTTGATTCACCACATGATGCCGTGGATTCCCTGGTACAGGTACGAGAAAGTTTTCCATGAAATCAGGCCGTGGCTGGAGCAGAATCACGCGATAATCGATGGTTTCTGGCCGCGACCCGCGAAGCAAAGCATGGCAGCAACCAAACCGGTAATCTAAAATCTGTCGCCTTGCTGGTGATGCTATGTAAGCACTACAGTATACGCCGACCATATTTTTCGACCGTATCATTACATAGCGTTAAGCCAAGACCGGGGTCGTCATTAAGGTGCAGCATGCCGTTTTTGATAATCGGTGGATTGTGGAATAGTTCGGCCTGCAAAGGATCACGCTCGGGATCGGTGAAGGCTTCCACGATCAAGCCGGCCGGACTTGCCGCAACAATATGTGCGTGTATGAAGCAATCATGGTGAGGTGCCACGTCTACGTGATTAAGTTCGGCCAGCGCTGAAAGCTTCCGCCCCATGGTGAATCCCCCCATTCGCGTACAGTCAAATTGCAGGATCTGGATTGCCTGTTCTTCGAGTAAGGCGCGACATCCATGCGCACTCAGTTCACTCTCGCCGGAAGACAGGGGGATGTCAGTTTTTTGCGCCAGTAGTTTTAACAGGCGTCGGTCGTCAAACCATTGCAGGGGTTCTTCCAGCCAGCGAGGATTTACTTCCGGTAGTTGCTTCACAGCCACAGGGCAGTGGCCAGATCCCATCCGCAATTGACATCGAGCATTAGCTGGGCGTCATCGCCAATCACTTCCCGAATGACGCGGAGGCGCTGCATATCCTGTTCCAGGCTTAAAGCGCCAAGCTTGGCTTTGAAGGCGGTATGCCCCTGTGATTTAAGCATGCGCATTTCATCGCGTAGCTCGTCGAGATTCTTGCCTTCGCGGTAATAGCCACAAGTGACATAACAGGGCACAACTTCTCTATGGCCACCAAAAAGCCGGTAAAGCGGCATATTGCTCTGTTTCCCCAGTATATCCCACATGGCTATATCGACGGCCGCCGAGGCCAGGACTATCTGCGCTTTGCTCCAGCCTTTCTCGGCTGCGATTCTGTGCCAGCTTAACGAGAATAGTTTTTCGTACAGGCGTTCCGGCGACAAGGCATCGGAACCGACGATGATGTCCCGCAAACCGTTAGCAAACATCCCTGCGGTTTGCTCGAGAGGGCCATTGCTGCTGCCGAGACCAAAGCCCGAAATACCGCTGTCCGTATGCAGGATCACGAGTAACTCGTTTGCCGCGGGCACAGGAAAGTGACTAACCCAATGCGGGCGTTCTTCCCGGGGACCACCCAGAATGTGAACCTCGATATCGGTAATTTTCATAAAGCAACCTTGATAAATCTTTCAATGGGGTTTGTCGTGGTCGAAGCCTTCGGCTGCGCGCTAGCATAGCATGCTATCGCGCAGCCGAACCCGTCGATCCTGTCAATTTAATAACCCGGTGAAATATTTAAATATCTTCGTTCGAGGAGTAGTTTTCAGCACTACGGTCAGTGCGCTTTTCGATGTCGTCCATGAAGTCCTTGTGTTTACCGGACAGGCGGTAGGCGAAGGTCAGGATCTCTGCGATGACGACATAAAGCGCTTCGGGGACATGGTCACCGAGATCGATCTGGTCGAGCACCAGCGCCAGATCGTTGTCCTTTTGAATCGGTACATTGGAATCGTGTGCCAGTTGCAGAATTCGATTGGCGATTTCATCATGACCCTTGGCTGTCACCAGCGGAGCCTGTTTACCATCATATTCAAGGGCGATTGCAAATCTGGGCAGTTTGTTCATCATTACACCTCGATATCGATTAACGATTCTGCATAGCTGTTTGTCGTCGAGGTCTGGGGCTGGCCCGGTTTCCCAGGGAAACTATGCAACTCACCCGCGCTAAAGCCGGCAACCGACAGTTGCTGTTTTAATTCTGGCAGTGCCTGCTCGACGCGAATGCGGGTTTGGGATTTCTCACAGTAAAAACTCGCGGCTACTGCCACACCCTGAAGAAATATATGACAGGAAACAGGCCCCAGGTCGGCAAGTTCGAAACTCAGCCGAATATCCCAGCTTTTCTCTTTTTCTTCCTGTGCCTGGTCGCGTTGCCCGAGTTCTATATGCAGCGGTTTGACTTCTTGCTGGTCAAGAAATGGTAGCGCAAAATTCAGTGACGGGGATTGCTGGGTCTCCTGTTGCATGCCCAGTGAAGCACGTTGTAACAGGCTTTGTGACAAGGCCTGCTCGACCAGTTTAATGCCGTCCCTGCCCAGCGCCAGGAGGAGTTCCTGGGGCAAGGTTTTAGCGGGCGGCGCGTCATCGGCGGTGGGCGA
Source organism: uncultured Gammaproteobacteria bacterium (assembly GCA_963793595.1). Lineage (GTDB taxonomy): Bacteria > Pseudomonadota > Gammaproteobacteria. Next base: position 105,519 of record CAWCBX010000072.1, read on the forward strand.
TTTTGTTCTGGGTTGAAGCGTCAGATCCAGTTCACGACTGAATGCTTCTTTAGCAACCAGTTGTTTTAAGGTCTGCAACGCGTCGGTCTGTGTTGCGCTACTGGATTTGATTTCCGGTGATCGGATCAAGCTGGAAAATTCAAACCATTGTTTTATCCGGGCCGCATCAAAATCGGATGCCTTCGGCACCATTTGCAGCAGTATTTGCAGTAGGGTCGGAGCCACACTGGTCCGCGGTGGCGGCTGGGTCGAGCTCGATTCCCGTGCTGCATTGCCATGCGCCGGGTATATCTGATGATTGGTCGATGTCGACTGGTGTTGCTTTGGCGGGCTGGGGTTTGCCCGGTCGACGCTAGTGGAAGCTATCTGGTTGGTATTGGCCGTGCCGCTACCAATTTTTTCAATGCCGGACAAGGGTGGTTTTTGCGCAGAATTCGATGCGTCGCTCGTTACAGCTTGTGCTGCTGGACCAGACCGGGTAGTCGTGTGCTGCTCTGGCTTTGCCGGTGCGTCGGGCCTTGTGCCGGCCTTGTTTACCTGGCGTAGTAGTTTCCCCAGCAGGCGATTGTTTGTGGGTGGTGTTACTTCGTTACGGGTCGATGCTTCCCGGGATGACAGCCCTGCTGTCGTGCCAACCGCCGGTGGGGTCCGGGTATTGGCATTCGATGTTGTCCGGGGTTTGTCAGCGAGTGGTGCAGACCAGTTTTTTGCTTGAGTGATTGCGGGCTGTGATGCCTGTGACTGGAGTGTTTTGGCGATCACTTCGGCGGGTAGTTGCCGGGAAGAATCAACTGTGGGTGCGGCGTTTGATTGTGCTGCTGCTACCGCCTTGTTAACCATGTTAAGTAATTTGACCAGGCTAGTGGAGTTCGATTTGGGCTGGTCTGGCACCAGTTGTTTTAACAGTCCTTTGTAAATCAGCTTGCGATCGAGCGGGGTGATTTCTATGCTTCGCCTGGCATCGTTGCGTTGCAGACTAAGTAATTGATTTCTGGCTACTCCCGGCGGTCGAGGTAGTGTCAGGATTTGGCCAGCAAGCCTGATTTCGATGCGTTGAGCCGTAATCCCGCTCACTACAGCGAGTACCGACTGGCCCGGGGGGAGGGCTCGACTCAGGCGTGGATTCTGACCGCTGTCCAGTATTACCGGTCCTGGTATTCTCGGACTGGCCTTGAGTACCGGGTTTTGTGCGTCGCCGCTGAGCCGCAGATTGATCTGGTCGCCGGGTTTGTAGTTCAGTGTATTAGCGGTCAGTATTTCTCCAAAGCGACTGCTTAGCAACAATTTGCCCTGTAAAACCTTGATTACCTCGGCCTCTATCGTGCCCGCAGCCTTGAGTTGGGACAGCAGGTCGCCGGTTTGGGAAACGGCGGGCTTGCCGGTTAAAAGTTCGCTAAGGATTTTGATATCCATACTGGCAATTGTTGTCCACCCCGGGTAAGAAGCTGCCGTTTGCACGTTCGCTATTCGACCTTTGATATCAGGCCGGGATCCAAATCGATGTAGCGAGCGTTAAAAATATGTCACTTGCAACATTATTCGGCCGTGAAAGCGAGTTCTTGAGGCCGATTAGTGGCTTTAACGCTTATTTCGCTCTAATAATTCGACAATAAATTGCCGTATTACCTCCCTGATTGAAACCTTCCATCTTAACTTGCTGAAAATTAAAGGATTTATAACTTGGCACGTATTTAGCATGTTTTTTCAGGTAAGAAGCAGTCAAGACACAGGTGAGTGATTAAATGGCGCAAACAATACAGATAACGAGTAGTGAGAAGTTGCCTTCGAAGGTACCTGCGCAGGTGATCGCGCTGGATCCGCGACCAGGTGATGCGGCGCAAACCGATCAGAAACATTTACGCATCCTGCAAATATCGGATTTGCTGTCGCGTAATCTCGAGATCGATCAGGTTATCGAAGCGTTCATGGCTGAAATCGCTGCCGAGGTAAATTACTGCGGATATCAATTCAGGAGCGAGGATATCGATACCAGTATCGAACAGGGTGTTATCGCGGGATTCAATGCCAGGTATCGGCTCAAAATGCAGAACCGATTGCTGGGCGAACTGACCCTGTTCAAGCGCTCCAGTTTTAATAGCTACGAACTTTGCGAACTGGAAGATCTGATGTGTTCCCTGCTTTATCCGATCAGGAACGCATTGATGTACCAGATCGCACTTAAGTCAGCTTATCGTGACCCATTGACCGGGTTAAACAATCGCATGGCGATGGAAAAGAACTTGCCTCGCGAAATCGACCTGGCCAAACGCCATAGTCAGTCGATGGCTCTACTGATGATGGATCTGGATGGATTTAAGCAAATCAACGATAGTTGCGGCCACGATGTTGGCGACCAGGTGTTGCGTGAAGTGGCGCGGGTAATCAGTCAGGTGGTGCGTAACACCGATCTCGTCTATCGCTATGGTGGAGACGAGTTTGTTGGTGGTCTGGCACAAACCGATATCCACGGAGCAATCGATGTTAGCGAGCGCATTCGCGGTAGCATCGAGGAACTCGAACTGGATGGTTGCGGTGCGGATGATCGCGTTCAGATTAGCATCGGTATTACCCTGGTGCGTCATGGCGATAGTTTCCTGAGCGCATTCAAGCGCGCGGATAAAGCCCTGTACCAGGCAAAGATAAACGGCAAGAACCAGGTTATTATCTGCTGATAAACTTGGCCCTGACTGAAAAAACGGGTATCCCCTCTCATCTGATTCAATTACTGCTGCCACCTTAGGCAGGTGATCTACAGCGTTGTTCCCTCCACTAGTAAATCGATACGATAAAATGTTGCGTGACCTGATTCACAGGCTTTACCAGGCGGCGCTGAAAAAGGCCCTGATATGGTCTATAACAGTAGATGTTGTCGCGCTGCAGGTAACTATAGATCTGTAACTTGTGGGATGTAGTATCGAAAGTAGTAGTGTACAGTTACGCCCACGCAACCAGGCGATAAAAATATCCTGCTGGACCGTGGCTATATTTGAATGTTTTAATCGGTTCGGATTTGAATCAGTAAAGTTAACCGCTTCAGATTTGAATTAGTAAAGAGGTAATAATAATGAGCATAAATATGACGGCTTCCGATGAGGGTAACAAGGTAACGATCGCAGTCGCCGGCAAGTTTGATTTTCAATTGTACGACGAGTTTCGTGCTTCCTATGCCGATACCGCGGGTGATGGTGTCGAGTATGTGGTTGATCTGGCGGATACCGAGTACCTGGATAGTTCAGCCCTGGGTATGCTGCTGCTGTTGCGTGAACACGCTGGTGGTGAAACATCGAAAATTGAAATTACGCAAGCCACGCCCGAAGTGCGTAAAATATTAGACGTCGCGAATTTCGGTAAATTGTTCAAACTTTGACAGGATTCCTAAATGATCGATTATGCGGAAAAACGTGACTTCCTGCGCATGCCTATCGATTGCGGGCTGAGCTTTGCGGTAGAGGGAAGCACGAAGCAGCATCAGGGCAACGTGATCAATCTGAGTAGTAAGGGAATACTGTTTACTTCAACTGAAAAATTCGAACCAGGCACCACGCTGCAGATCATTTTAACTCCGAGTAACTCAACCACGCCACCGATGGAAGCGGAGGTGGTCGTCGCCCGGGTATCCAGTAACGAAGTCCTGTTCGAAGTTGCCTGCGAAATCAGGGAGATTAAAAGTTAACCCACAGCATAGTGGGTTTTGACGTAGTTTTTCACCAGCCCGATAAATTCCTGGGCAATGTTGTCGCCCTTGAGCGTAACCGTTTTAAATCCATCTTCGTAAACCGGCGCGACCGGTTGTTCCCCGGTTCCCGGCAAGCTGATACCGATATTGGCATGTTTGCTTTCCCCCGGACCATTGACCACGCATCCCATGACCGCCACTTTCATCGATTCCACGCCAGGATATTCATGTTTCCAGGTGGGCATCGATGCATCCAGTTCCTGCTGGATCTGTTTGGCAAGCACCTGGAAATATTCACTGGTCGTGCGTCCGCAGCCGGGGCATGCGGTTACGCTTGGTGTAAATGAACGTATCTCCAGTGACTGCAATACCTGCTGCGCCACTTTAACTTCGCGTTCGCGGGTTGCACCGGGTTCCGGCGTCAGCGAGACACGGATCGTATCGCCAATACCCTGGTTAAGCAGGATTGCCAGGGCGACGCTGGAGGCGATAATGCCCGGATCCCCCATACCGGCCTCGGTCAAACCCAGATGCAGCGCATAGCGACATTTTTGCGCCAGGGTTTGATACACATCGACCAGGTCCGGCACCCGGCTCATTTTGCAACTGATGATGATGTGATCAGCAGGGAGGCCGATTTCTTCGGCAAATGCGGCGCTGTCGAGCGCCGATTCAATGACCGCCTGGCGGTTGATTGCTGCTAGCGACAACGGATCGGCGAGGTTGGCATTACGCGTCAGCAGGCCGGCCAGCAACTGTTGGTCGAGGCTGCCCCAATTTACACCAATACGCACCGGTTTATCATGGCGACATGCAATTTCAATCATTTCGCTGAACTGTTGATCGCGTTTTTTACCCCGCCCGACATTTCCTGGATTGATGCGATACTTGGCCAGCGCGCGTGCGCAGGCATCGTGCTGAGCGAGCAGTTTATGGCCATTGAAATGGAAATCACCGATCAGGGGTACCTGGCAATTCTGGGCATCCAGTTGATCGACAATATGTGGTATTGCGCTGGCCGCAGCATCATTATTTACGGTTAACCGCACCAGTTCCGAGCCGGTTTCGTGCAGCAACTTTACCTGCGCGACCGTGGCGGCGATATCAGCGGTATCGGTGTTGGTCATCGATTGCACCACGATGGGTGCGTTACCGCCGATGACGACACCGGAAACGTTGACGCTATGTCGATTGCTGGCCTGGTTCATGAAATTCTGTTTGCGTTCTGATGGCGGGTAATAGTAAAGAACATTCGTCGACAGGGAAAGAAATATGCCCTCGAGACGCTGCATACATGTCGTATCCGAATGCGGCGGTTAGCGCATAATCTATTTTCTGGCGTCGTCAATCTATCGTAATGCGTCTAAAACCCTTAGAATTTGCGGCTAAGCTGACTGGAACTACCGTGTTCGAACAAGTAACTGTAATTGCCTTTGACCTTGATGATACGCTGTGGCCCTGTATGCCAACGATTCATCGCGCCGAGGAAACTCTATATCAATGGCTCGAGGAGCATTATCCGCGTGTCACCGAACGCTACAATCCCACGCAAATGGTCGAGTATCGTCGCGAATTCAGCGCACAGGAACAACGCTACGCGGTGGATATGACCGCCATGCGCTGCGACTTCCTGCAACATCTGGGCGATATCCACGATTACGACGGTGCAGAGCTATCCAGAGACGGGTTCGAAGTATTTTTCGAGGCGCGCCAGCAGGTTGAGTTTTACGACGACGTTTTGCCTTGCCTGCAGCGTTTGAAGCAGAAATTTCGCCTCGGCTCGATCAGTAATGGCAATGCCAGCGTCGAACATGTCGGCCTGGCCCATTTGATCGAGCACTCGGTGAGCGCATCCGATGTTATGGTGGCCAAACCGGATCGCCTGATATACGAGCATCTGGCGGAGCGTTTCGACGCGTCTCCCGCAGAGATTATCTATGTTGGCGATCATCCGACATATGATGTGGCCGGTGCGCTTGCAGCGGGTTATCACGCGGTCTGGATCAATCGCGAGAGTATCAAATGGCCGGATCACCTGCCTGAGCCGGATCACCAGGTAACGGATTTACGCCAGCTTGAGACACTTCTTGATGAGTAAGAATTTGCTGCATCAGGCGCTCGACCTTTTGCGCCAGTATCGGTTGTGCCTGAGCGGTCGGATGGATGCCGTCAGCCTGCATTAAGGCCGGATCCCCGGCCGCGACTCCTTCGAGAAACCTGGGCAGGTAATGAATATGAAATTCGTCGGCGATACGCTCAAATACCTGTTGAAAGCGTGCATTGTAAGCCGCGCCGAAATTGGGGGGCATGCGTACGCCGATCAGTATAACGGCTATTTCCTGAGCCTCGGCGAGTTGCACCATTTGCCGCAGGTTGTTGGTACTCTGCTCGAAGCCAAGTCCCCTGAGACCGTCGTTGCCTCCAAGCTCGATGATCAGATGGGTCGGCCGATGATCGGCCAGCAGCCCGGGCAGTCGTTGTAAACCACCAAAGGTTGTTTCCCCGCTGATACTCGCGTTAATAACGCTTGTTTGTGGGAAACTTGACCTTATATTGGAGCTGAACAAGTGCGCCCAACCCTTGTCTACCGGAATATTGTGGGCGGCGCTTAAACTGTCGCCTAAAATCAGGATATTCGTCGCGGAGTGATTCGCATAACCACAGCTGTGGAAACCCAGCAGCAAGAACAGAGTCATGGCAGAAAATAATCTTTGCATTGCATTACACCAGGTCGGCAAGACCGTAGATACTCCGGATGGCGAACTCGACATCCTAAATAATATTTCGCTGGATGTTAAGTACCAGGAAGCTGTCGTTATCAAGGGAGCTTCGGGTTCCGGCAAGACCACGTTGCTGGGTTTGATGGCGGGCCTCGATCAGTCGACTTCGGGAGAAGTGTTTCTGCTGGGCCATAATCTGGCTGAAAAAAACGAAGAGCAGCGCTCATCTATCCGTGCCGGCAAGGTTGGATTCGTATTCCAGTCATTTCATCTGGTGCAAGGTGCCAACGCGCTGCAAAATGTCATGTTACCGCTTGAACTCAGCGCTACCGAGAATGCCAGCAAGCTTGCCGAGACCAGCCTGCAACAGGTAGGGCTGGAGGCAAAGGCCCATACCCTGGTAGATCATCTATCCGGTGGTGAACAACAGCGTGTCGCGATAGCGCGTGCTTTTGCTACCAGGCCGGTCGTGTTGTTTGCCGACGAACCCACCGGTAATCTCGATGCAGCTACCGGGCGGCAGATCGCCGACCTGATGTTTCATTTACGAGATCAGTCAGGTACCACGCTGGTGCTGGTTACGCACGAAGAAGAGTTGCTGGAACGCGGTGATCGTCAAATTCTGATGGAATCAGGTCGCCTGTTGGCGAACTAAACGACGATGAATTTAAAAAACGCAACGATCCATTCCTACTGGCTGATGTTTATTGCCACGGTAATAACGGTCGGTATCGTCACCTCGAGTCAACTCGTTACCAATCGTATCAGCCTGTTGCTTGATCGCCAGGCGAGCGAGCTTTTAGCCGCCGATCTGGTAATTCTGTCAAGCAAGAAGTTCGATGCTGAATACCAGGCTGCCGCCCGCGAGCAAGGCCTGCAGGTCAGCCAGAGCGTGAGCCTGCGCACCGCGGTTTTTATCGATGACGAGCCACAGTTGGTGGAATTAAAGGCGGTCGATGCGGCCTATCCGCTGCGCGGTAAACTGGAGCGGGCGCATGAGGTGACTGCGCAGCGAAGCTATGCCGAACAGGGGCCGTCTGTCGGGGAGGTCTGGCTGGATTCAAAGCTGGCGTCAATCGTAGGCCAGGATTTGACCCTCGGCGAACAGGCGTTTACTGCCAGTTGGTTGTTAACCTACGAGCCGGACCGCGGTGGAGCCATTTTCAACCTGGCGCCCAGGGTGTTGATGAATATCGAAGATCTTGCGCAAACTGGTCTCGTGGTGCCGGGCAGCAGGGTTAGATACCGCTTGATGTTTGCTGGCGATCAGGCCGATATTGCCAGTTTCAAAACCTGGCTTGCAATCAATCTTAAACCGGGTGAAGAAGTCCAGGATCTGGAAAATGCCCGACCGGAAATGCGCCGTGCACTCGAAAGTACGCGCAAGTTCTTCGCGCTCGCAATCGTATTGACGCTGGTAATCGCAATGGCTGCCATTGCCATTACCGCTCGTTACACCGCGAACCGGGAGGCACCCAAGATCGCCATGCTACGCGCATTTGGAATCTCGCAGCTTAGCCTGTTCAAGTATTACCTGGGCCAGTTGGGCAGGCTCTGGATTGCCGCTACGATCGTTGGTGTAATACTCGGTTGGGCGACCCAGTTTCCGTTGCAGTGGGCACTGGACGGCTGGTTTGGCAAGACTTTGCCGCAGGTTTACAGTTTGCGGCCCTATCTGTCCGCAGCACTTGTGGGCCTGATCGCTCTGGCTGGTTTTTCGCTGCCATATCTGCTCAATGTAACCGCGACCCCGCCGATGCAAGTTCTGCGCACGGTGGTCAATCGTCGTTCATGGTCGCGTGGTTTACTGATGACTGGCAGTGCCATTATTGCCGTATTCTGCGTGCTCGTGATCTTGATGCAAAGTTCGCTGCTGGCGATTGCAGTCCTGGGTATCGTGCTGGCCTGCGCCTTCATCCTGCCGTTGATTCTTGGATGGATGGTGAAACTGTTGCTGGTTTCGTCGCGGCGACGTTTCTGGCTGCGCCAGTATCTGTTGAGCCGATTACAGGCGAGCTCGCGCGGGGCGATTTACGTGATGTCGGGATTCAGCCTGGTATTGATCGCGATACTGTTGATCGCGGTGGTCAAGGATGAATTGATGGGTGAATGGCAGGCACAGTTGCCCGATGACATACCCAATTATTTCCTTATCAATATTCGCAGCGACGATGTTGCCGGGATCGAGGAATTCCTGCGCCAGCGTCAGATTGAAGCTTCGACACCCTACGCGCTGGTGCGCGCCCGCATGTCCCAGATCAATGGGGTAGATATCGATAAAATCAGGTTTTCACATCCGCGCGGGTCCCATAGCGTGACCCATACCTTTAATATTACTTACGCCGATGAGCTACCCGAACAGAATAAAATCGTTGCCGGAAACTGGCTCGACGAGAACCGGGACCCGATGCAATTTTCGGTTGAGGAAGGCATGGCCGAGAGGCTGGGGCTGACGCTGGGCGACCAGCTCATGATGACGGTGGGTAGTAAAACCCTGCAGGCTTCGGTGACCAGCATTCGCTCCGTATTGTGGGAAAATTTTAAACCTAATTTTTACTTGATTGCGAATAAGGAATTGATCGCAGACATGCCACAGACCTGGTTGCTAAGTGCACTGATTAAAGACCGGCACAAAGCCGATTTAAAACAATTGCTGCAGCGTTATCCATCAGTCACGCTGCTCGACATCAGCGAGCTGATGGCGCGGGTGAAGGCTATTGTCGACAAGGCTACCGTGGCTTTGCAGTTCTTTTTCCTGTTTGCGCTTGCCGCGGCGTCGATTGTCCTGCTGGCGGCTATCCAGACCGGCAGGCATGAGCGCGAAGTCGAATCGTCACTGCTGCGCGCATTGGGTGCGCATACCAGTCAGCTGTATCGCGTGCATGTGCTCGAATTCACTCTGATGGGCGTGCTGATCGGGTTCTTTGCAGCCGCTATTGCCAGCATTGCAGGTTGGGCAGTCAGCGTTTACTTTTTCGATATCGAATATCATTTCTCGGCGTCCCTGTGGGCTTATAGCCTGGTGTCAGCCTGCCTGGTGCTGACACTTGCCGGCATCATGGTGAGTCGCAGGGTCTACAATGTATCACCGATGAAAATACTGCGTTCCTGATTCATCTGAGCATGAATTCCGTTAGCAACAAACCATTTATTGCTGCAGTCACCAGCCAGTTTGGCTGGAACGATCAGTTCGCCAGCGCACTCGACTATGCGTCCAGTGTCGAGCATCCTGACAAAAGCCGGCCTTACAGTATCGATGTTGCCCGACGTGTTCTCGAAATGGGCAGTGACAGCGATACGGTCATCGCGACCCTGTTAAGTGATCCCGGTTTGCGCGATGTGCTCGACGGCAAGCGCATTGAAGCCGAGTTCGGTAGTAAAATTGCCCAGTTGACCCAGGGTGTGAATCAGTTGAACACTCTCAAGGAAGGTACGCAGACGCGAATGGATAGTCCTGAGCAGGCGGAAAAACTGCGCCGCCTGTTGCTGGCTATTATCAGCGACGTACGCGTTATGCTGATCAAGCTGTGCTACCGGGTCGAACGCCTGCGCCTGTTGAAACATGGTGAGTACGAGCAACGGCGCCGGGTCGCACAGGAAACCATGGATATATACGCACCACTGGCCAATCGGCTTGGCATGGGTTTGCTTAAATGGGAACTCGAAGACCTGGCTTTTCGAGTGCTGGAGCCGCAGGGTTACAAGCGAATCGCGAAGTTACTGGAAGAAAAGCGCAGCGAACGGGAAGCTTTCATCGAGCAGTTTACGAACCGGCTCAAGCATCTACTGGAAGATCAGCAACTGCTTGCGAGCGTACAGGGCAGGGTCAAGCATATTGTCAGCATCTGGCGCAAGATGCAGCGTAAAAATCTGGAATTTCATGAACTCTTCGACGTTCGCGCGGTACGCATCCTGGTTGATTCGGTAGCCGACTGTTACGCGGTTCTTGGCGTGGTGCACACCACCTGGCAGCATATCCCGAGTGAGTTTGACGACTATATAGCCAATCCCAAGAATAATGGCTACCAGTCGCTGCATACCGCGGTTGTCGCTGAAGACGGTAAGATTGTCGAGGTGCAGATCAGGAGTTTCGAGATGCACGAAAATTCCGAGCTCGGGGTTGCTTCGCATTGGCGCTACAAGGAAGGTGCGAAACTGGATCAGCGGATGGAAGCCAACATTGCGCAGATGCGTGATCTGCTGCAGGGTTCCGCGGAGGAAGTTTCGGATGCGATATCGGAAATTTCAACCGAAGTGTCCAATGATCGCGTATACGTGTTTACGCCAACCGGGCAGATAATTGATATTCCTCAGGGCGGAACACCACTCGATTTTGCCTACAGCATTCACTCCGAAGTTGGCCATCGCTGTCGCGGCGCCAAGGTCAATGGTCGAATTGTTAACCTGACCACGGTGTTAAAGACCGGAGACGAAGTCGAAATCCTGACTACCAGGGAAAGCCGCCCCAGCCGTGACTGGATGAATAAAAATTTAGGCTTTATCAAGTCTGCGGGAACCCGTTCCAAGGTGCGCAACTGGTTTAATCACCAGGATTTCGAACATAACCTGCTGGATGGCAAATCAATCTATGATCGCATCTTGAGTAAATATTCGATTCATGATGCGAATCTGAAACAGCTGGTGGCGCATTTTAAACGCAAGGAGAGCGATCAATTTTTCGCTGATATCGGTCGTGGCCTGATCACCTCGGCACAAATTCTGGGTTTCCTGCAATCCACGCCTGAACAGGACCCGTTCAAAAAAATAAAAAAGGAAAGTAAGCCGCCGACGTCTAAAGATGATGTTAGCGTGCAGGGCGTCGGCAACCTGATGACCCAGTTTGCACGCTGCTGCAAGCCGGTACCTGGCGATGAGATTATTGGATTCATTACGCTCAATAGTGGCATTACCATCCACAAGTGCAGCTGTCCGAATATCCTGTCCTTGCCGGAAGCAAAGCGTCAGCGTTTGGTCGAAGTTGAATGGGGACATCAAAATGATTCGGTTTACCCGGTCGAGCTGAGCATGAGCGCTTACCAGCGTACCGGCCTGATGCAGGACATCAGCACAATTTTGGCCAACCTGAAGATTAATCTGTTAGACATCAATTCCAGCACCAACAAGGTTGAACAGATGGTGCATACCCGTATGACCATGGAAATCCGCAGTGTTGATGAACTGGTTATTATTATTGACAAGTTATCGCAATTGCCTAATGTGCAAGATGTCAGAAGAATTGCCTGAGATGCAGGCGAATAGAGAAATATTGGAACAGAATGATAGCAAACCAGCTGTCAGGCGACGCTTCAGTGTAGCGCCGATGATGGACTGTTCGGATCGGCATTCTCGATTTTTCCTGCGCCTGTTTTCTAAAAACATACTTTTGTACACCGAAATGGTTACCGCCGCGGCTATCTTGCATGGCGATCGTGACCATCTGCTCGGCTTCAGTGACGAGGAGCATCCACTGGCGGTTCAACTGGGCGGGTCGGACCCGGAGCAGCTTTACCGTGCAGCGCAGATTTGCAACGAATATGGCTACGATGAAATAAATCTGAACTGCGGATGTCCCAGCGACCGGGTCCAGTCCGGCAGTTTTGGTGCCTGTTTGATGAAAGATCCGGTGTTGGTAGCCGACTGCGTGGCGGCGCTAAAATCTGCAACCAGTTTGCCGGTAACTGTGAAACATCGCACCGGCATCGATCAGCAGGACGAATACGAATGCTTTGCGAGTTTTGTCGCGGCACAGATTGACGCGGGTGCGGAGGCGCTGATTGTGCATGCGCGCAATGCCTGGTTGCAGGGGCTCAATCCGAAACAGAACCGGGAGATCCCGCCGCTCAAATACGACTGGGTTTACCGTTTGAAACAGGACTTCCCCACACAGGAAATCATAATCAATGGCGGCATTAAATCCCTGGACGCCTGTCTTTTGCATTTGCAATATGTCGATGGCGTTATGCTCGGGCGGGAGCCTTACCATAATCCTTACCTGCTGCACAATGTCGATCAGGTGATTTTTAACCAGCAACAGGTTGAAACTCCTGACAGAATAGCGATGTTGCATCGAATTTATCCCTACATCGAGCAACAACTCGGCCAGGGAATGCCATTGACGCGCATGGTCCGACACCTGATAGGCCTGTTCCACGGTGAGCCCAATGCGCGACGTTGGCGTCGTTACCTCAGTGAAAACGCTTACAGGAAAACCGCCAGCATCGAAACGCTATACCAGGCGGAACGGCTGGTGAGCTAAAAAGCTCGATGCAAAAAAATCTGCGCTACCTGATTCTGCTATTAATACTGCTGTTTGTGGCAGTCAACGAAACCTTGATCAAATCGCGTTCTACCAGTTGGGAGAATCCGCTTTGGGTGCGGATTTACGCGGTGAATGGAGATGGTCGCAAGGCTACCGAAAACTACATAGATTCACTGAGCAGACATAGCTTTGCGGCAGTGGAGAAATTCGTTAATAGCGAGGCCAGGCACCACGGTATTTCGATCGATGCCATCGACGTCGAGTATAACGGTCGCCTGCAGTCAGGGCCACCACAGCCACCCGCGGGGCATTCTGTGCTGGAGAATATCTGGTGGAGTCTGAAGTTCAGGGCCTGGGCCGCGCATCGTGCCTGGAACAGCGACCAGGACGAAGGTGATGTCGAACTGTTTGTGACCTACTACGATATTGAAACTACCCAGTCTTTGCGCCATTCGGTCGGCCTGGAGGGCGGGCTGATTGGCATCATTAACGCTTTTGCCGATAAATCCTATCGTGGCTCCAACCAGGTAGTGATTACCCACGAACTTATGCATACGCTGGGTGCGTCGGACAAGTACACCATGAAAAGTATTCCGCTATATCCCGAGGGTTATGCAGAGCCATATCTAAAACCGCTTTACCCTCAGCGAAGGGCGGAAATTATGGGTGGCAGAATTCCGCTTTCGCCACAGCAGGCAAGGATGCCGGAATCCCTCGCCGAGGTAGTTGTCGGAGTTTATACCGCCGCCGAAATCAATTGGCCCATCGATTGATAATCAGTTCGTGCGCAGGTAAACGTAACTCGCCCCCGCGGCGCCGTCACGCGCCTGGGCAGGGCACCAGGCGAGCACCTGCGACTGATTTGCGAGCCATCGCTGTACCAGCGGTTTGAGGATCGCATCACTTTGTGAGCGATATCCCTGGCCATGAATGACTAGTACCATCCGCAGGCGACGTTGCAGTGCTTCGGTGATGAATGTTTCAAGTGCTGCCAACGCTTCGGTCTGTCGGTAACCATGCAGGTCGATGCTGGTTTCGGGCCGAATCACCCCCTGTTTAATTTTGCGCTGCAGTTTTTTTTGCAGGCCGGAGTTGAACTGGGTATCGTGCGCGGGTGTGGATTCGGCAGGAAAATCTGCGTGCTGGTCGATTTCACGGATTCTTGCCCGCGGAGGCGATTTTTTGGGTCCACGCCGCGGATAAACATTGATACGATCGTTGCGTAAGCGCTTGACTCCGGGTATCAGCCGGGCAAATTCTGATTCGTCATCATCGTTCATCGTGGTTTTTCAGATCAAATAGCTAATTTCGTTAATATTATCCGAAAATGCTCTCAGACCTACATTCAAATCATATAGAATCCTTCCCCGATGCATATACTCATTACCAACGATGATGGCTATTTCGCCCCGGGAATCAGGGCCCTTGCGCAGGAATTGGCGCTGGTAGCTGACATTTCCGTGGTTGCACCCGAGCGTAATAAAAGCGGCGCCAGTAACTCACTGACCCTGACGCGCCCGCTGCGCGTGGAGCAATCCACTGACGGCTACTACTATGTCGATGGTACGCCGACAGACTGTGTTCACCTGGCACTTTCAGGGCTGCTCGATAATCCTCCTGATATGGTGGTTTCGGGGATCAACGCTGGACCTAATCTGGGGGACGACGTGTTGTATTCGGGGACCGTGGCCGGTGCGATGGAAGGTCGCTACCTTGGGCTGCCTGCGATCGCAGTTTCGCTGGCCGGCAAACCTGCCACCCATTTTTCAAGTGCGGCGCAAATAACCCGCCGCGTGGTCGAGCGACTGACGCACAGTCCCTTGCCGGACGATACCCTGTTAAACCTGAATGTGCCCGATTTGCCGAGTAATGAAATTGTGGCTATCGAGGCGACCCGACTCGGTTTCAGGCACAAGGCCGAATCGATGGTAAAGCAGCACGATCCCTATGGCCGTCCCATCTACTGGGTTGGGCCCCCCGGCGAAGCGCAGGATGCCGGCCCGGGGACTGATTTTTTTGCGGTCGAACACGCGACTGCATCGGTTACGCCAATGCAGATCGACTTGACTCGCCACCATGGCATTGAACCATTGCAAAGTTGGCTTGAAGCTCTGTGAGTTCTTCAAAACGTAATCACCAGGGCATTGGTATGACCTCGCAGCGTACCCGTGATCGCCTGATCAAGCGCTTGCAGCAGCAGGGCATCGATAATGTGCAGGTACTCGACGTGATGCGTCGGGTACCAAGACATTTGTTTGTCGATGAAGCACTGGCGCACCGTGCCTACGAGGATACGGCACTACCGATTGGTTATGGGCAGACCATATCGCAACCTTTTATTGTGGCGCATATGACGCAGTTGCTACTGGAAGATGGTATGCCCAACTCGGTGCTTGAAATCGGCACCGGTTGCGGCTACCAGACCGCGGTACTGGCGAGTATTTTCCCACAGGTGTATAGCGTCGAACGCATTGAAGCCCTGTATTTGCAGGCGAAGAAGCGCCTTGCCGAGCTCGAAATGCATAATGTGCAGCTGCGTTACACCGATGGCACGGGCGGCTGGCCTAATCTCAGCTATCGCTTTGATAGAATTATTATGACCGCGGCCTGTACCGAGATACCCGAGGCGCTGGTAGCGCAATTGAACGATGGCGGCATCATGGTGCTGCCGTTCGATAATGGCATCGACCAGACGATGACTAAAATAACGCGGAGCAGGGATGGCCTGGTTAGCGAAAAACTGGAAAAAGTTGCTTTCGTGCCGCTGTTGCCGGGATTGAACTAGTGCAGCTATTTGAGACTATCTACCATCGCATGATGCGATACTCTCGTCACCGCTACGCGCCGTATTATTTATCGCTGCTCAGTTTTGTCGAATCCTTTATTCTGCCGTTTCCCGCCACCTGATGTAATGCTCGCGCCGATGTCATTGTCGAGGCCTTCTCTGGCAATGCGGTTTGCGGCATTGACCCTGTTATTTTCCGTGCTCGGTGGCCTGGTCGGATACTTGATCGGTGCATTTCTGTTCGATCAGGTGGAGCCTTATATTATCGAATGGGGTTATCAGGCCAGATTTGAAACGGTCACGCTCTGGTTTGAGCAATGGGGTTTCTGGGCGGTGCTGGTAGCCGGATTTTCACCTGTCCCGTACAAGATTTTCACCATCGCGGCCGGCGTATTGAATTTAGCGATCATTCCGTTTGTGTTAGCTTCAATTATCGGGCGCGGTGCTCGTTTTTTTATACTCGCCTGGTGCCTGGCAAAATTTGGGCCGGCAATCGAACCCCGGTTAGTCAGGTACATCGAATATATAGGATGGGCTATCGTCGCCATTTTGCTGCTCGCAATTGGCTTCTATTACCTTACCCGGTAGAAGTCGATAGATGAAATCAGCCATTGCTACCGCTCTTGCCGTAATGTTGCTGGTGTCCTGTGTCACGGTAAAACCGCCGACTTATGTTTCCAGCAGCGGCCCCGGCTGGTATACGGTCAAACGCAGCGATACGCTGTTTTCGATTGCCTGGCGCTACGGACTCGATTACAAACAGCTCGCGCGCTGGAATCAAATTGACGTCAATTCGCCGATTCATCCGGGCCAGCGACTGCGCCTGATAAAACCCGGTAAGCAAACCGTCGCCGCCAGCGCTGCGCAAAAATCGAGCAGCAAAACCAAAACCAAAACCAAAACCAGCGTCGCCACGAGCAGCAACAATGACCAGTACAACAAGCGTGGTCCGATTAAATGGATCTGGCCGACACAAGGCAAACCGCTAAACACTTTTCTCGCCTCCAAGCTCGACCGGCGCGGAATCGATATTGCGGGCAAGTTTGGGCAGCCAGTGCGCGCGGTTGCCGATGGTAAGGTTGTATATAGTGGTAATGGTTTGGCCGGTTATGGTAATCTCATCATAATTAAGCACAGCGATACCTATTTAAGTGCCTATGCCTATTGCCAGGAACGCCTGGTGCAAGAAGGAACGTCAGTAAAATCGGGGAAGGTTGTAGCAAAAATGGGTCGCAGAGATAACACCGCAAAGTTGCATTTTGAGATTAGACGAAATGGCAAGCCGGTAGATCCAATGAAGTATTTGCCTAATCAATAAGGAAACCTCTGTATGACCAAGTCGACCGATAAGTCACTTATCGAAGATACTGAAATACCGCCTGAAGAGCTGGTAGAGAACCTGGTGGAAGACCGGGAAGCCGCAGACCTGGATGACGAAGATGATTCGGTAGAAGCTGAAACGGCTGTAAGCGACGATGACGAAGATGAAAGCGATGACGACGACGTTACCGAGAGCGAAAAATTTACCGAGCGTCGCAAGCCGGAGACAGATCGTCGCAAGACGACCACGCGTCGTTCGTCAGATTCTGACCCAACCCGGCTTTATCTCAAGGAAATAGAAGTCTCCCCGCTGCTGACCGCTGAAGAGGAGGTCTATTACTCGCGCCTCTCGCTAAAGGGTGACACTGCGGCGCGTGACAAAATGATCGAATGTAATCTGCGCCTGGTGGTGAAAATTGCACGTCGTTACATGAATCGTGGGCTGGCACTGCTCGATTTGATCGAGGAAGGTAACCTCGGATTGATTCGCGCGGTTGAAAAATTTGATCCTGAGCGTGGCTTTCGTTTCTCCACCTATGCTACCTGGTGGATTCGGCAAACAATAGAGCGTGGTTTGATGAATCAAACGCGTACCATCAGGTTACCGATCCATGTCATCAAAGAGTTGAACACCTACCTCAGGGCGGCACGAAAACTCACCCAGGAACTAAACCGCGAAGCAACCCCTGAAGACGTCGCCAGGTTGTTAAAGAAACCGGTCAAGGACGTCGAGAAAATGTTCAAGCTGGCCGATCGCGTTTCTTCTTTCGATATCCCCATGGGTGGTGAAGGCGAGCGCCCATTGCTCGATGTCATTCCCGATGACAGCAACGCCGACCCTGCCAGTATTCTGCAGGATGAATCTGTCATCAAGCATCTCGACAGCTGGCTGGATGAACTCGATGAAAAGCAGCGTGACGTCGTTGTGCGCCGCTTCGGTCTGCGTAATCATCCGCGCGGCACGCTCGAAGAGGTTGGACTCGAGCTCGGTGTGACCCGTGAACGCGTGCGCCAGATCCAGATGGACGCGTTACGCAAGTTGCGCCGGATCCTCGAACATAGCGGTTACTCCCGCGACAACATCATCAACGAAGAATAATTCCACGGTTAACTACCTCGTGCTGAAGGCTCCGAGGGGGTCAGAGCACGTTTTTCGGTGCTTTCCGAGCCTTAAATTGAAAGATGTGGCGAAAAACGTGGTCTGACCCCGAGGTTTCGGGACTTGGATGGTCGGGGTCAGACCAGATTTTTCGCCAACTATTTCACTACAACTCCCTGCCCACAGAAAAATTTGCTCTGACCCCCTCGAAGGGACCAGGGATACCTTTACGTCACAAGAGGGTTCATCGGGTGCCGAGGTCGGTTAGAAGCGGTGGTGGGGTGGCCACGGATCGAAGCCATGGTGGGGCGACGGGTAGTTTAAGAGGGGAGGATGATGGCGGCGGTGACGGCGCGGTCTTCGGCGACGAGGATGTTGAAAGTGCGGCACAGGGCGCCGTTGTCCATGACTTCGAGACCGATACCCTGTTGGCCGAACAGTGCGTATATCTGCGGTTCGGGGAACAGTTGCCGCTCGCCGGTGCCGAGCAGCACTACTGCCGGCTTCGATTCGAGTATCGGCGCCAGGTTTTCGGGGTTCAGCTGTTGTAACGAGTCAACTGGCCATGGGCAATGCACGGTGCTGGCAGTCATTACCAGGCTTTGCCGGTAAACACTGTCGTTTACGGTAACCGAGCTTGCGCTGTAGGCGGTAATACGGTGACGACTGGTGACAATATCTTCGGCGAGTGGCATGCAACGCAGAATAAAGTAATTTGCACGGCTGATCAACGCACTCATATCGTTGCACGCGGTTGACAGTAGACGATACATTTCTTAAGGTTGCGCGGTCGAAAATTCCCTGCGACGATTTCTGGAGACTTGGATTGAAACCGGTAAAACTGGGCTTGCTTGGCGTTGGTACCGTGGGTGCCAGCACCGCCATGGTGTTAAAAAATAATGCCGCCGAAATAGCGCGGCGCGCAGGACGCAGTATTGAAATTATTCAGGCCTCACGACGTGATGTTGCCGCTGGCATGCCGGCAGGTAGTGGTGATATCAGCCTTGTCAGTGATCCATTTGAAGTGGTCAACAATCCGGCAGTCGATATCGTTATCGAGCTGATTGGTGGCTACCAGCCAGCACTGGATCTGGTGATGCGGGCAATCGAAAATGGTAAGCATGTAGTAACTGCCAACAAGGCTTTGATCGCTTTGCACGGAAATGAAATCTTTGCCGCGGCCCAGCAAAAGGGAGTCAATGTTGTGTTTGAAGCCGCCGTTGCGGGTGGTATTCCGATCATTAAATCCATTCGTGAAGGCTTGAGTGCTAATCACATCGAGTCGGTTGCCGGCATCATCAATGGTACGGGTAACTTCATCCTGACCGAGATGCGCGACAAGGGTCGTGATTTTGATGATGTTTTGCGCGAGGCACAGGAACTGGGCTACGCCGAAGCCGATCCAACTTTTGATGTCGAAGGGATCGACGCTGCGCATAAGCTCTGTATCCTGTCATCGATAGCTTTTGGCATCCCGTTGCAATTCGATGCAGTCTATACCGAGGGCATCAGCGCTATCTCAACCGAGGACGTGGTCTATGCCGGTCAGCTCGGTTATCGCATCAAGCATCTCGGAGTCGCACGACGCACCGACCGGGGTATCGAGATGCGCGTACATCCGACCCTGATCCCGGAGAAAAGACTTATCGCCAATGTCGATGGCGTCATGAATGCCGTACTGGTGCAGGCCGACAAGCTCGGACCCTCGCTTTACTATGGTGCCGGGGCCGGGGCCGATCCAACCGCATCTGCGGTGATTGCGGACATTATCGATGTGGCACGCACGATCACTACCGATGCGCAAAATCGAGTACCGCACCTGGCTTTCCAGCCTGATCAGATTGTCGACATTCCGATTCTGCCGATCACCGAGATCGAAACCGCGTATTATTTACGTATGCGAGTCGATGACCGCCCCGGCGTTATGGCCGAGATCACCCGCATCATGGGTGACAAGGATATTTCCATCGAGGCAATTCTGCAGAAGGAACCGGAAAGCGGAGTAACCCGGGCGACGATTATCATGCTGACGCAAAAGATTCGTGAGCAGCAAATGGTCGATGCCATCGAGGCGATTAGCAATCTGGATGCGGTTCACGGCGAAGTACACCGAATCCGTGTCGAGACGCTGGATGGTGATTAATCCAGCAGAGCCCGGGTCATGTCTGTCAGCGCGATAACCAGACTGCAACCCGCTAACCTGGCCCAACTTGAAGACCTGTTGTGCCTGAGTAATTTACCCACGCAGGACTGCGCTGCACAGGCGCAGAACTTTTATGGAATATTCGACGGCGATGAGCTCATCGCCGCGGGTGGGTTGGAGCCCGCTGGAGATTACGCGCTGCTGCGTTCCATCGTGGTAAAGGAACAGTATCGTGCATCTGGTCTGGCGCGAAACATAGCAGAATTTCTAGTCAACCTGGCCGAAACCAGAGGCGGACAGGCTGTGTATTTGCTAACCGAGACCGCCGGGTCTTATTTTCAGAAGCTGGGATTCACTCCGTTGTCACGAGCCGAAGTACCCGCTGCGATTGCACAGACCCGACAATTTTCGGCTTTGTGCCCGGACAGCGCCGATTGCCTGGTGATGCGGCTTCCCCGGCAATGACTCACAGTGGAACAGCTGCGGTCTGAATCATCGTCATAGCGACGGTAATCTAGTTTCCAGCTTCGAGGAACTTCAGTATCTCGGTTTCGATAGCCTGCTTTTCGACTACGCTCGGGTGGGCAATCGGTTTGGTAAACAGTCTGGCGATGACTTCGGGTACCTTGATATCGGCAGTTTTAGCGACAGATTCTAATGCGACCTGGTCGGAGTCCGGTTCGTTCGCGTTTATCGCGTTATCGACCACCGACGCAAACTTGGTCCATTCGGCGGTCGAGTAAATAATATTTACCTGGTCTTTAAACTCGGGCGAACGGCAGGTCTTGAAGCAGGTTGCCGTGTGTGGATCCATCAGGTAACCCTGTTCGAATGCCTGTCGAATGTATTGCTTGCCTTCGTCATCTGAACAAAAATCCGCGGCAAATATATTCGTTATCTGATCATGCTCATGCTGATCGAGCTGGTAACGACCATCGGCATCGAGTTGTTGCATCAGGTCACGCGTGCGAGCCGCACCAAACAGGTCAAATAATACGCGTTCCACGTTAGATGATTTGAGGATATCCATTGCCGGAGAAGTCGTCGCAATCAACTTGCGTTTACTCAAGTCGTAACACCCGCTATGAATCCATTCGGTTAACACGTTATTGGCATTGGATGCGATGGCGATTTTTGCGATAGGCAAACCGAGGCGATGCGCGTAATAAGCGCCGAGCGCATTTCCAAAGTTACCGCTCGGAATATGCAGCACGATCTTGTCGCCTGGCTCGATCTCGCGCTGGCGAACCAGTGCCAGGTAACAGTAAAACTGGTACAGCATCTGAAAAATGATGCGCCCGAAATTCACCGAGTTGGCGGCCGACAGGGATATGCCTAATTGCTCGAGGCGCTGGTTAAAGGTTGACGACGAGAGCAGGGATTTAAGCGCCGATTGGGCATCGTCAAAATTCCCATGGATACCGATCACTTTGAGATTTGCCGCGTTCTCGGTGACCATTTGCAGGCGCTGTACATCCGAGGTTCCGCCGTCCGGATACAGGCAGACAACGCGGATATTGGTGCGATCACGAAAGGTCTCCAGTGCTGCCGGACCGGTATCCCCACTGGTGGCGGTCAGTATCAGATACTGTCGGTCCTGTTGTTGCGCCAGTTCGGATAAAATCAGCCCGAAAGGCTGTAATGCCATATCCTTGAAGGCTCGGGTCGGGCCATGGTAGAGCTCGCTGACAAACAATTTCTCGTCGAGTCTGACTACCGGTACCGGATCGGAGGCATCATCAAAGCGCTCGTATAGATCGAGTGCCTGAGATAGAACTTTTGTATCGACATCAATATCCAGGTGCTGCAACAAGGCCAGCGCCAGCTCTTTATAGGAACTGTGCAGGTGCCGCTGCAGGAAATCAGCGTCGACTGGTGGCATCGACTCGGGGCTGTAAATTCCACCGAACGAGGCGATCGGTGACAGCAAGGCGGCGGAAAAGCTCACGCGCCCGTTATGGGTGCCATCATTGCCTCGGGTTTCAGCGAAAATCATGCAGTCTCTAGAGCTTGTTAAACCAGCGAAGACGCGAATTATATCTGGCTGGATGGGCCTAACAAGCTGTTTTACGGCGAAAACATGGCAAAAGCCCCCGAATACTTGATATGACGAAGCATTTCACTTCTACTGAGTCGCATTTATGCGTAAAATCCGCCGATCAACCCGGCAGTCTGTCTATGCTCGGGAAGCGCAGTTGGCCGAGCCAGAGTATCCGAACCTAATCCGATGTCTACGACTGAAAAGATTAATTTACTTGATTTCAATCGAGCAGCGCTCGAGACGTTCTTCGTCTCCAATGGAGAGAAGCCGTTTCGCGCTCGCCAGTTGATGCAATGGGTACATCAGCGCGGTGTAACCGATTTCTCCCTGATGACGGACATGTCAAAAAATCTGCGCGAATTTTTAAGCGCAAACTGTTGCATCGAACTGCCGAAAATTCTAACTCAACAGCGCTCGGCTGATGGAACGCGCAAGTGGTTGCTTAGCGTGGACGACACAGACAACGCCATCGAGTGTGTCCTGATCCCGGAAAAGTCGCGCATGACCTTGTGCGTGTCTTCACAATTGGGTTGTACCCTGAACTGCAGCTTCTGCTCGACCGCAAAGCAGGGTTTTAATCGTAATCTGACTACCGCGGAAATTCTTGCGCAACTGCATTTTGCCCATCACAGCCTGCTTGCGGAAGGTTATGAGCAGGGTGTTACCAATGTCGTAATGATGGGGATGGGTGAACCGCTGCTGAACTTCGACGCCGTAATCGCGGCAGTCGATACGATGTGTGATGACTTTGGTTATGCACTGAGCAAGCGGCGAGTCACGATAAGCACCGCTGGCGTGGTGCCGGCGATGGAAAAACTCGTCCAGGTAACCGATGTCGCGCTGGCGGTATCACTGCATGCGCCGAACGATCGTTTGCGTAATCAACTGGTGCCAATTAACCGCAAGTATCCCATTGCAGAATTAATACGCGCCTGCCACAGTTATATCGATGGCTATAAGAGCCGCAAGATAACTTTCGAGTATGTCATGCTGGATGGAATCAACGACAGTCTCGAGCATGCCCGCCAACTGGCCGCGCTGATCGGTGACATTCCCTGCAAGTTGAACCTGATCCCTTTCAACCCCTATCCACATGCGATTTACCGGTGTTCGGAGCAGGAGGCGATTGATCGATTTCGGGACTACACCGCTGGCAAGGGCATTGTGACCGTAACCAGGCGTGCGCGTGGCGATGATATCGATGCTGCCTGTGGTCAACTGGTGGGCGCTTTCCACGATCGCAGTCGCCGTAGCGAGAAGTATCAACTCAGCCTGAACGAAATTAAAGGAGTGACGCTTGCGCATTAATAAAATTGTCTCGTTGTTGATATTACTCGGATTGTTGCAGGCCTGTATGACGGTAGACTCTGATCAACAAACCCAGGACGAAAAGGCCAGCGCAGTCAATGTGCAGCTCGGGATCGGCTACCTGCAGCAGAATAATCTCGACCTGGCTAATGAAAAACTGACCAAGGCCTTGCGCCAGGATCCAAATTCCGCCTCGGTGCACAATGCTTACGCCATTTTACAGGAGCGTTTGTTGCAAACGGAAAAGGCTGAATTCCATTACAAGAAGGCGACCACACTGGACCCTGATAACTCGCAGGCGGCCAATAACTATGGCGCCTTCCTGTGCCGCCACGGCCGCGAACTGGAATCTGAAAAGTACTTCATACAGGCACTAAAAAATCCTTTGTATAGTACTCCCGAATTTGCCTATACCAATGCGGCACTTTGCTTGTTGCAAGTTGGTGAGCCGAGTGAGACCGCGAAAGCGAAAGAATATTTACGCAAGGCGATTGCGGCGAAGAGCGATTTCGGCCCTGCTTTGTTGGCGATGGCAAACCTGCTTTTCGACGAGGGCGAATACACCGCTGCCAAACCGTATCTGGACCGCTTCCATCTGGTCGACAAACCTACCGCAAGGAGTTTATGGCTGGCGATTAGAAATACCCTCCAGATAGATGGCCAGGGCGATGTTACTGAACTGGCGCAACGCCTGGGTAATGAATTCCCGGACTCGGAAGAATATAAAGCATGGCTGGCGATTCAATAATATGGATGCCGTAGACGAACAAGCGCAGGATGGGCAGCGGCCAACCGGGGTTGGGCCCGGCGAACGACTGCAGGCGGCGCGCATAGAGAAGGGTTTATCGCTTGCTGATGTCGCCAAGCGCATGCACTTGAGCGCCAATATCGTCGAGGCCATAGAAGATAATCATTTCGAAGAAATTACTGCGCCGATTTTCGTCAAGGGGTATTTGCGAGCCTATGCGCGTATCGTTTCGCTGGATGAAGACGATATGATCGATCAGTATATCGATTTTTACTCGGGAGAGGATCCGCCGATATCCTCGATCAGTAACGTGGCATCTGAGTTGTCGGTAGCGGATGCGCGTGTTAAATGGACGACTTATATTGTCGTATTAATTATTGGCGTTTCGCTCGCGGCCTGGTTATGGAACAAGGAGCAAAATGCTGAGGCGCCTATTTCACTGGATACGCAATCTTCCAGTTCTGAAGAGCCAGCCATATCCGATGCCGATGTGGTGAGCAGCGAAATTGAGGCTGTTTCGGAAGAGTTGGTCGAAGCAGGTGAAACTGCCGAGGCAACTACTGCTCAACCAGCATCGGTGACGGCAGCGGAGGTCGCACCTGCCGCATCCACGGCAACGCAGCAGCCGTCTATAGAAGCAGGCGAAGTTGCAGAAAGTGAGGTCGTTGAAGTCGAGGTCGTCGAAAGTGAGGTCGTCGAAGATGAATCGTCGAAGATGAAGTCGTCGAAGGTGAAGTCGTCGAAGATGAAGTCGTCGAAGATGAAGTCGTCGAAGGTGAGGCTGTAGCAGGTCAGGCCGTCGCAGGTGAAGTAGTCGAAGCTGAAACCGGGGCGCTGGAAACAACACAGGTTACGCGCAATGAACCTACCCGCATCGCGCCTGCCGGTTCGGATAAGGTGAGGCTCGTTGTCAATGCCGATACCTGGGCGGATATAAAAGATGCGAACTCATATCAGCTGGTTTATGACTTATTGCGCGCAGATGAGGTGGTGGAATTGATGGGCCAGGCTCCGTTTTCGGTTTTCCTTGGCAATGGGCGTGGAGTCGAAATCATGTTCAATGGCGAACAGATCGATGTTGCACCAAGAATTCGTGACGACAATACCGCACGCCTTAAAATAGGTAGGTAGAGCGGGGTAGCACGTGGCAAATCAATTTCAGGTCATTCGCGGAATGCACGATATTCTGCCAGCCCATATGCCTGCCTGGAACCAGTTGGAGGACGAATATCGAGCTCTCGCTGAATCCTACGGCTACCGCCAGATACGCACTCCCATCGTCGAGAAGACCGCGTTGTTCGCGCGTTCCATCGGCGCGGTCACCGATATTGTCGAAAAGGAAATGTACAGTTTCGAGGATCGTAATGGCGACAGTCTCAGTTTGCGCCCGGAAAATACCGCGAGCGTGGTGCGCGCAGGACTGCAGGCTGGACTGTTGCAGGATCAGCAGCAAAGATTCTGGTATTGCGGGCCGATGTTTCGCCATGAGCGCCCACAAAAGGGGCGTTATCGACAATTCCACCAGCTTGGTGCCGAAACTTTCGGGGTCGCGGGTGCCGACATCGAGGCCGAGTTAATCCTGCTCGCGGCACGCTTCTGGAAGCGTCTGGGTCTTGGCGATATAGAGCTGCAAATTAACAGTCTGGGTAGTAATAACTGTCGGCAGAAATTTCGTAGCATTCTGGTCGAGTATTTTCGCGATCACTACCAGCAACTGGACGAAGACAGTCAACGGCGTCTTGAAACCAATCCGTTACGAATTCTGGATAGCAAAAACCCTGATCTGCAAGCATTGATCGAGGCCGGGCCAGGCTTGCAGGACAGTCTTGACCAGGAGTCGCGAGAACATTTTAACGAGCTGACAGATATTCTCGATCAAACCGGGGTTTCATATCAGGTAAATCGGCGGCTGGTGCGTGGACTGGATTACTATTGCCATACCGTTTTCGAATGGGTGACCGAAACCCTTGGCGCGCAAGGCACGGTGTGTGCAGGCGGCCGTTACGATGGTCTCGTCGAACAGCTTGGCGGCAAACCAAATTATGCCGCGGGTTTCTCGATGGGTTGCGAACGGCTCGTGTCTATGATTGTTGACCAGGGCAGGGCGTCCACTGACGACGGTTGTGATGTATACCTGGTCATGCGCGGCGAAAACAGTGTCGCCCGGGCCCAGCAGCTTGCCGAGACAATTCGCGACCATATGCCACGCCTGGAACTGGTGGTCCATGCGGGCGCTGGTAGCTTTAAGAGTCAAATGCGCAAGGCCGATAAATCGGGAGCCCGGATAGCGTTGATACTGGGTGAAACCGAAATTGAAGCGGGTACCGTAGCGGTCAAATTTTTACGTGAAGAAAAGGCGCAAGCCGAAATTATGCAGGCAGATATCGTTACCCAACTGGCGACGTTACTGCCTTAAAACGAGAGGTTATAGATGGAAACCGAAGAAGAACAGGTCGAGAAACTAAAAGCCTGGTTGAAAGAGAATGGGCTATCGATCGTTTTTGGGATCGTCATAGGTGTTGGCGGTATCGGTGGTTATAGATACTGGGTACAAGTACAGGAAACCGCCGCGGCAGAGGCTTCCGATCATTTCACACAAATGACCGACGCGCTTTCTGCCGATAATATGCAAGACCTGCAGGAACAGGCTGATATTCTGATAGCTGAGCATGCCTCGACTGATTACGCGTTGATGGCACATTTGGCGCTTGCCAGGCAGCATGTCGCCAACGCCGAGTTCGAACAGGCCGAGGCCGCCTTGCAGCAGGTTGTGGGTAGTGCCGGGCAACGGCCGCTAGCTTATATAGCACGCACGCGGTTGGCCGCAGTGCAGCTGCAGGCCGGGCGTTATGATCAGGCAATAAGCACGCTGGCGGTTCAATTTCCGGATGAGTTTGCCGCACTTGCCAATGAACTGCGAGGCGATATTTTTGCCCTGCAGGGTAAGGATGCGGAGGCAATCGAAGCCTACCGTAAGGCCCAGTCGTCTGTACCAGCACCTGCCAATGTCGAGTTCCTGCAACGCAAGCTGAATGACCTGGGGAGCGCCAGTTGAAGCCTGGTCGAATCATAACCGCGTTAGTTTTCCTGGGTTTACTCGTTTCATGCGGGGGCGATAAAGATAATACCGAGCCCCCGGCGGAATTAACCGCTATCGAATATAATATTCCCCTGCAGCTTAACTGGTCGCTCGATACGCGGGCGGCAAAAAACAGGGCGTCTTACCGGCTGCGGCCACTGTTAATCGGTGATCGTGTTTACAGTATCGATACCGGTGGCACAGTAGTCTGCGTCGACCTGGTCACAGGTCGGAGGCTGTGGAAGTTTGATACAGAGCTGACTCCGATTGCCGGGTTGGGCGGGAACGATCAAATTCTCATTGCGACTTCAGCGGACGGGGATATCGTCGCTTACCAGGAGTCGGACGACGAACTGGTGAAGCTATGGGGCATCCGTGTTGAAAGCGAAATTCGCGCAATACCCGTGGTCGATAATGATCAGGTGTTCGTACGCAGTGTCGACGGCAAACTGCGCAGCCTGGCGGTTGCAGATGGCGCCGAGCAGTGGGTGGTGTCGCGTCGCGTACCGGCATTATCGCTCACCGGTAATAGTGAGCCGCTGGTGGCGGGGCCACTGGTGTTTGCAGGCTTTGATGACGGCAAGGTGATCGCTTACGAACGTGTCAGCGGACAAACCAGGTGGGAATCAACCATCACTGCCCCTAGCGGGCGTACCGAAATAGAGCGCCTGGTTGATGTGGATGGTCGCTTTGTCCTCAGCAACGGCGTTATTTACGTGGCTTCTTTCCAGGGTCGGTTAGCGGCGTTACAGGCAGTTAGCGGGGATTTACTCTGGTCGCGTGAGTTTTCCAGTTACCAGCCAATCGCGTTTGATGACGACGCGCTTTACTTGAGTGCTGATGATGACCATTTGTGGTCAATCGATCGACGAACCGGCACAGCTTTCTGGAAACAGGATGTGTTGCATGCGCGCAAAATCACGGCCCCGGCTGTTATCGGTGACAACCTGGTGGTTGCCGATCTGGATGGTTACCTGCACTGGTTTTCCAAGTCCGAAGGGACCCTGCTTAGTAGAATTCGGACTTCGTACACGCGCAATTATGTGCAGCCAATTACGTGGCAGGACTCGGTGATCACACTCGATAAACTCGGCCTGCTTGCATCTGTTTCAATACGGCAATGATTCCAGTCATCGCCTTGATCGGTCGTCCAAATGTCGGCAAATCCACCCTGTTCAATGTGTTTACCCGCAGCCGTAATGCGATAGTTGCCAATGAACCGGGGTTGACCCGAGATCGCCAGTACGGGGTAGGTGAACGTGGCGACAAGACGTTTATCGTCGTCGACACGGGCGGTTTGAGCGGCGAGAAACAGGACCTGGATGATTTGATGGCGCGGCAAACCCTGCTGGCGATGGACGAGGCGGATGAAATTGTTTTTCTGGTAGACGCCCATGATGGCCTTACCAACGGGGATCGCTTTATTGCCGACCTGGTGCGCAAATCGGGGAAGTCCTGTCATGTGGTTGTCAACAAGGTGGATGGCCTTAATCCCGAGCAGGCGCAGGTCGATTTTTTTACCCTCGGATTCGAGCACGTGGAAATGATTTCAGCCGCGCACCGCAAGGGAACCGGGGTTTTGCTCGACAAGTTACTCGAACCCTACCCGGCACAGCAGGCTGTGGAGGCGACTGACGACGGTCCCCGGGTTGCCGTTATCGGACGTCCCAATGTCGGTAAGTCTACGCTAATAAATCGGCTCGCCGGAGAGGAGCGAGTGGTCGCCTTCGACCAACCCGGTACTACCCGCGATACCATTTCGGTGCCATTTGAACGTCATGGCAAGTCCTATACGCTGATCGATACTGCCGGGGTTCGTCGCCGCGGAAAGGTGCAGCAGGCGATCGAAAAATTCAGCGTGATCAAGGCACTCGAAGCTATCGAAAAAGCACATGTCGTGATTCTTGTGATCGATGCGCGCGATGGTCTCACGGACCAGGATATGACCTTGCTGGGATATGTGCTCAACGGTGGTCGCGCCCTGGTACTGGCAATTAATAAATGGGATGGCCTCGATATAGAGCAGCGCGATCAAAACCGCAGTACCTTAAAACGCAGGTTGACGTTTGTGCCGTTCGCCGCGCAACATTTTATTTCCGCCCGACACGGGACCGGGGTAGGTGAAATGATGGCTTCGGTTGATCAGGCTTACGCGTCGGCGTTCAAGGATTTAAATACACGCTACCTGACTGATTTGCTTGAAGAAGCCGTGTTCAAACACAACCCGCCCTTGCACCATGGTCGACGCGTTAAGTTGCGCTATGCGCACCAGCCGCGGCGAGAGTGGCGCTCACTGCTGGGGATCCACAGGCGGCGCTCGAAGTTCTGCAGCGCGTAGATTCGACAGCGGGCAGGGTCGTCTCGGCCGATGCCCTGTATGGGCCGGGGTTGAGCCGGCCTTGCCGCCTACAGGAGAGTGCTCTGGCATTTGAGTCCGCGGCGGATGCTGCCGAGCAGATCGGGTGGGTTCGGCATTAGGCCGCGGCGCTTTCCAGGGGGGCATGAGCGCCTACTATCAGACCGATTGGCCAACGGCCACGGCGATGTGGGAGCGGCGCGTAGGCCTCGAGAGGGCTCGTGAAAGTCTCCTCGGAGAAGCCCGAGCTCTCGGCAACCTCGGGCTCTCCTACCGGCGCCAGGGCGCGTACAAGAGAGCTCTCGACTGCCTGGAGCGCTCGCTCGCGATCAACGAAACGATCGGCGACCGGGCTGCATTGGCCACGTGTCTGAGGGAACATCGGCCTTGTACACGAGAGCATGGGCGCGCTGGAGAAAGCGCTGACGTACCAGAAGCGGGCGCTCGAGGTAGACGATGAGTTGGGCAATCGGGCCGGGGTTGCCGGCACGTCTATCAACATCGGCAACATCTACACTCCCAGGGCACACGCGACAAGGCCCTAGAGTACTACGGTATTGGGCTGAGTGCGGCGCGTCAGGCGGGCCACGAGCCGTGGGAATCGAATGCGCTCTCGAACATCGGCAAAGTTCAGGCAGAGCTTGGAGCACACGCAAAGGCGCTGGAGTGCTATGAGCAGGCGTTGCGGCTCGGGGAAAAGCTAAATGACCGCGCCAAGGTCGCCGACATCCTCAGTGCTATGGGAACGATCAATGAGCGGCGTGGCGCCCATGCGGAGGCATTGGTCTACTTCGAAAAAGCGCGGGCAGTCCAAGAGACTCTGAGTGATCGCACTGGATACGTGACGACCCTGGTGAAGATTGCAGGCGTCCATTGGTTTCTGGGAGCCTATTCCGATGCGCTTGAGACTTACGGCACAGCCTTGAAGGGCGCGCAAGACGTCGAGGACCGTGTTGGGGAAGCAAACGCTCTGTCCGGGATGGGCCTTGTCTACTGGCGCCTTCGGTGAGTACGCGACGGCCTTGGACTGCATGAAGCGATCGCTCAGCCTGTACGAAACACTCGGTCGCCGCAGCGAGACGGCGCGTGCACTCGGCAACATCGGTATCGTCTACTCGGCCCGTGGCGACCTCCAGGAAGCACTTGAGTACCTGGAGCGGTCGGTTGATCTGTTCGCCGAGTGTGGCGACAACGCAGGAGCGGCGCGCTATCGGATCAGCGTCGGCATCGTGAACGAGAACTTGGGGGCGTACAGGAAAGCGTTGGACTGTTACGAACGGTCGCGTGCGATCTTCGAGGAAGCGGGCAACCGCGCGGGCGTGGCCACTGCCTCCGGAAACATGGGAAGTGTCTACTATCGCCTTGGTGCCTTCGCGAAGGCGCTGGCGTACCAGGAACGCGCGCTGAAGCTCCATCTGGGGCTGGGCAACCGTGCCGCGGCGGCAACCACGCTCAGGGGCGTGGGCAACGCCCACGATTCGATGGGAGCGTACGCGAAGGCGCTCGACTGCTTCGAACGCTCGCTGAAGCTCTCGGAGGACCTAGGGTAT
>CAWCBX010000073.1:0-8715 GCA_963793595.1 uncultured Gammaproteobacteria bacterium
GCTCCGCTTTAATCTTGCCGGCATCGATAGCATAACGCTGATCGTGCCCCGGACGATCGGTGACGTGAGTAATCAACTGCTCGAAGCGGGTGATATCGCCCGGGTGTTTATCTACCTTGCCATCGAGCAAATGACACAGGGTTTTGACCACGTCGATATTCATTTTTTCGTTATGCCCACCGATGTTGTAGGTTTCTCCGAGCACGCCTTTTTCCATGACCAGACAAAGTGCGCGCGCATGGTCGTCGACGTAAAGCCAGTCACGTACCTGGTCGCCCTTGCCGTAAACCGGTAACTCTTTCCCGGCAAGGGCATTGAGGATTATCAACGGGATCAGTTTTTCCGGAAACTGGTACGGACCATAGTTGTTGGAGCAATTAGTGATCACCACCGGGAAACCGTAAGTCTCATGCCAGGCGCGCACCAGGTGATCAGAGGCCGCCTTGCTTGCCGAGTAGGGTGAATTGGGCTGATAGGGACTTTGTTCATCAAACAACCCGGTCGGGCCGAGCGTGCCGAAGACTTCATCGGTCGAAATGTGATGAAAACGAAACGCGCTGGCGTCTTCTTGCTCGCTCCAGTACTTGCGTGCGATCTCGAGCAGGACACTGGTGCCGACGATGTTGGTGTTGATGAAATCAGCGGGCCCATCGATCGAGCGATCTACATGTGATTCGGCGGCGAGATGCATGACTGCCTGCGGTTGAAACTCGATAAACAGGTTTTTGACCGCCATCGGGTCGCAGATATCGCCTCGCTCGAAGTGATAGCGGGGGTTGTCTGCAACCGACGCCAGCGACTCGAGGTTGCCGGCATAGGTCAGCTTGTCGAAATTGACCACGCGATAGTCGCTGTTGGCGATCAAATGGCGGATTACGGCAGAACCGATGAAGCCTGCCCCGCCGGTGACGATTACTGTTTTCAAACCCGTTCCCGTGGATTAGTTATCAGGGCGCTAAGCTAACACAGGCGTGGGTTTTTTCCCATTGTGGTCGGTCACATTCTGCGTAAAAACTGCCTACCGCCGATCCAACGCAACGGATCGGCGGTAGGCATTAGTAACTGACATCGTGGTTTAGCAATTGATGGCGGCGACTTCGGGGTAGAGGTCTCGCCACTCGGGATTATGCTGCTCGATCAGATCGAGTTTCCAGATGCGGTGCATTTCCTTGATCGAAATCTCTCGCAGCGATGCGGTACCGGCATCCTTGTGATACTCAAAATAAACCAGCTGGTGAATAGCGTACTGGCTGGTTGATTCCCGAGATCAGGTTGCATTTATGTTCATAGACGCAGTTTGCCAGGTTGGCCGTCACACCTATGTATAGCGCTCCATTGCGTTTGCTGGCGAGGATGTAGGTGTAGTAGGTTTTGTCCATTTTAACAGGCCCTCGCTGTCGGAGTTGTAGCTGGTTGGGACAGGGGGTTGTGAGATCCCCGCTTTCGCGGGGATGACATAAATAGGTGCGGGGGTGACGGGAGAAAATTCCGGGATGAAGGGGAGGACCGCGGGGATGACCTGGAGGAAAGCGAGAACAGGGCCAGCAGGCCGCTGACGAATAGCCAGGCTGCGGCGGGTATCGGGACTGCCGAGGGTACGAAGCTGGTGCTGCCGGCGGCGCCTGGTGTGCCGATGTCGCCGAGGCCGTAGGTAAGCGCTGCCAGTGTGAGGTCGTAGCTCGCTTCGATCATTGGTAATTCGACCAGTTCGCGCGAGCGCCCTGCCGCGTCGAAGTCACTGCCGTAATCTAGCCGCAGCAGTTCAGATACATCATCGCTGAAGACGATTTCATCGTCGCTGTTACCGAGCGTGAAATCGTCATAGACGTAATCCGGGGTAAAGCCGGGATCGAGGTAACGCGCCAGCGTCAGATACTCACCCGGCAGAACCAGTAAATCGCTTTCGATGCGGTGGCGGTCGTTAGCATCGTCGCCGATGGTGATCTCGCGAAGATTGATGGCCTCGGTGGTCGGATTGTAGAGCTCGAACCACTCGCCGCGCGCATCCGATAACGCGGCCGGGTTGGCCATGACTTCGCTGATCAGCAGATCGCTGACCGTCACGGCATGGCTGAGGTTAGAAAATAAACTGAGTGAACATAGTAGCCCTAAATGGGCAATTCCTTTTGCCTGCATGACATTCTCCTTGTCGGTTTTGGTTTGTTGCTTTCGTGCAATCAAGTTGCACAACAAAACTTAACCGGGCTATCGAAGAATGCATAGCGTGAACAGCTAAAAGATTTGTAGGAATTTTCTGATACTACTGCACGAGGGTCGGACCAGTTCCGAGCTCATCGTAGGGCACTAGCGAAGGTACGAGCGGATCGAGCGCAGGTCCGTCCACTTCGTCACGAATATTTTCCAGCTGCAGCTCGCGCAAGTAGTTGTACTTTTTGGCACTTAAGGCACGGGCTTTCCTGGGATCCTTGATGATGGTCGAGCGAATAAAAATCATCAGGTTCTGTTTGCCCTTTTCCACGCTGCTGGAACGAAACAGTGGACCAATGAGCGGCAAGTCGCCCAGCAAGGGGACCTTTTGTTGGATATCGATCAAGCGATCGCTGATCAACCCACCAAGCACCAGGAGCTCCCCGTCTTCGAGCTGCACCGAGGTGGTGATCGCGCGTTTGGTGGTGACAATATCGACCGCCCCTTCCGAACTGGCCTGGATGTCTGAAACTTCCTGATAGAGTTCCATCGTAATCGCGTCGCCTTCATTAATTTGTGGCGTGACCCTAAGCGTGATACCGATATCCTGGCGTTCAATGGTCTGAAAAGGATTGTCCGTGCCGGAACTGGCACCGGTGGACTGGCCGGTTACAAACGGCACGTTTTGACCGACGATGATTTCGGCTTCCTGGTTATCCAGCGTCACCAGCGATGGCGTCGACAACAGGTTGGTTTCACCATCGCCCTGAAGGGCACGAATCAACACCGCAATACTGAGACCGTTGTCGCTGATGGTGCCAAGACCCAGGATGCCACCGTCAGGGATAACAGCGTCTGCCAAATCCCCCCCTATTCCCCCTACGACATCTCCTATCGTAGCGCCGAAAGAACTAAACGTCGAAGCACCAACCGCAGTGCCTGAATCGCGCAACAGCCATTGCACGCCGAGTTCTTTCGATGTAGCAATCGACACTTCAGCGATGATCGCCTCGATATGCACCTGCGCGCGCGGAATATCCAGCTGCTGGATCACCGCGCGCAGCGAGGGGAAAATCGAAGCCGGCGCGCTGATAACCAGCGCATTCGATTCTTCGTCGGCCTGCACGTTGACCGAATCGCCAGCAGCACCAGTTCCGCCGGCACCCACATTCTTGGCTTCCGCCTTGATCGCTTCCTGCCCCACGTTACTGAGAATCGTGGCAATATTCTTGGCGTCGGCATAGCGCAGGTAAACCACATGCGTGTTACCAGCGGATTCCACCGGTGAATCAAGATCGGAGATAATAGCCCGATATTTCAGTCGCGCGAGTCTCTCCCCGCTCAACAGCACACTATTGGTGCGCTCATCGGCGGTGATTTTGATACCACCACCGGCGGGCGTCTTCTGATCCGGTGAAACAATATTCAGGCTCGATAGCAGCCGCACTACTTCGGCCGCAAATGCGTGCTTGAGTTTAATGATTTCAATGCCGGAATCGATTTTCTTGTCCATCTCGGCAATGATGCGATCGATCCGCTTGATGTTGGAGGCGCGATCGGAAATGATCAGCACATTGGTGGTCGGATAAGCCGCCAGGTGCCCCTGCTGTGCCACCAGCGGGCGCAGAATCGGTACCAGTTGCGCAGCGTTGATATTGTCTATCTCGAGCACGCGCGTAATCAGCTGATCACCCGGATTGCTGTTCGCCGAGGTAAAAGGCGCCGCACTTTGCTTGGCAGTGGCATCGGGAATTATCTTGATCGCGTATTCGGTCGGCACGGTGGCAAAGCCGTGCACCTGCAGAATCGACAGGAACACGCTATAAACTTCTTCTTCATTCAACGGCTTCGACGATACGACGTTGATCTTGCCTTTAACGCGAGGGTCAATAATGAAATTCTTGCCGGTGATTTGCGATACGCTGTTGATCACCGCCACCAGGTCGGCGTCGCTGAAATTCAACGTCACTTTTTCGGCCGACGACTGGAAGCTGGCCACCATCAGCCCAAACGCAATTATTGTTGTTATCAGTTTCTTCATCAGCTACTGCTTATAGCTTGAAATCCTGGGTCTGTTCGGCACCATTACGCATGAACGTCACCGAGATATTTCCCGCCGTGGTGAGTGACTTTAACGCATCGAGTGCTTCGAACGGATTTTTCAACGCGACGCCGTTGACCGCGGTGAACACGTCATCGGCCTCGAAGTTGAGTTTTTTCAACAGGCTTTCGCCGCGCAACGGCTTGAGCTTGAAACCGATGTTCTTGCCATCCTGTTGCACCGGAATCGCCTGAAAACGGGTCGCCAGCGCCATCGGGTTGCTGGTGTAGCGTTTCCTGTAACTACGCAGTAACGCGGACTGCCTGGCTGAGCCCCCGGCGGCAGCGTTAGTTAGATCCTGCCCGGTCGATGGTACCGGCTGTTGCAGGTTGAGACGTTCCATTTTGCCGTAGCGGTTGATCAGGATATGGTCTCGCTCGATTCCGGCCAGCGTAATTTTGTCCGCGAATTCATCATTGATCAGGTAATGCTCGCTCTTACCAGGCTTCACTTCGACGATGGCCGATGACAGGCGTTCATCGGGAGAAAAGTAAATCCCACGCAGTTTGTATCCGAGCTGGGTTTCGGGTGCCACCTCAACCTCGACCACTGCGGTCTCTACCTCGGCTTTACCGAACAGGAAGGCCTTGCCGATCGCATTGGCCTGTTGCTGAAAATTGGCCCCTGGCTTAGCGGTAGTGCCACTGCGCACGACCTGAGTGCGTTGCTGGGTCGCGGCCTGCTCCGATGCCGGGATGAATTGCCAGACTACCAGCGCTACCTGGTGCGCAAGCGCAGCCAGCACCAGCAGCAACACCACGAGGCGTAGCCGCTTATCACCAAGAACTTTGAAAAGTAAATCTGGAGTCAAACGCGTGTTCCTTTATCGATGCTGATAACGGGCCGACCATTATAAGCCGCAAATAAAACAAAACTATAATTAAATTCAACTTTATAGTCGAATATGTTGATTTTAAAAGAATTAATGCTAATTAATCAATGAAATATAAAGGTTAAATGATTGTCGAATTTCAACTTTTACGAGCATTTTAAGAATGTTTCGTGAAAAATGCGTGAACTGACGCCTAATATAAGGCAAGCAAGCAGATATTCTATGACGCTCATCAATTCCAAGCAGACCCCGCGTGAACTCGGCTTTCGCATGCCGGCGGAATGGGAACCGCAGACTTCGGTCTGGGTGCAATGGCCGGGCAAGCACCCTGCTTCGACGGCCGACAACGATCTTTCCTATCAGATGAAGATGGAAAAGACCTGGCTGCTGATGTCCTGGGAAATCCATCGTCAGGCCAGGCTCGATATTCTGGCGCGCGATGACGCGCAGCGCAGTCTTATATTTGCCGCAATGAATTACTACGGCTTTAACATGACGCGAATATCCATTCATGTTACCGATACCATCGATGTGTGGCACCGGGATACCGGCCCGGTTTTTGTGGTCGATGGCAAGGGTGGCATCGCGGCGACTGACTGGAACTTCAACGGCTGGGGCAGTTACCCGGAATGGGCCGAAGCAGAAGGCCATATTGCACAGACGGTGGCGGAGATCCTGAATATGCCAGTGTTCGTCGCGCCCCTGGTGAGCGAGGGCGGCGCCATAGAAGTCAACGGCAGCGGCAGCCTGATGGCGACACGCAGTTCGATTATCAATGACAATCGCAACCCGGGCATGAGCCAGCAGCAGGTCGAACAGGTGCTCGGTGACTACCTCGGAGTCGATAACTTTATCTGGCTTAGCGGCGCCTCCGCCGAGGTTTGCGAAAACGAGCTCGGAGACGGCACTGATTATCATATCGACATCGCCGCGCGTTTTACCGATCGCAACAAGGTGCTCTACGCCTGGACTGAAGATACCGGCGACCCGCGTTACCCTTACCTCGAAAAACACCGCGAGGAATTGCAAAGTGCTACCGACGAGCTGGGCAATCCATTGAACTTACAGCCCATGCATCTGCCCGCAGGCGGGATTTATGCGATTGGTGAGCGCTACGATCCGCTGCTTGGATCAGGCAGTAACTTCACCGACGCCAGTTACCTGAATTACCTGGTCACCAATAATATCGTGCTGGTGCCCGCCTTCGGTAATGTCAATGACCTTCGCGCCCAGACGATACTCGAGGAGTGCTTCCCCGGACGCAGGATCATCCCTATTCCGGCAGTCAGCCTGACCGCCGAAGGTGGCGCGATTCACTGTGTTACGCAGCAACAACCAGCTCCCTGATTGCACCGCATCTCGCCGAAAATTCCTCCACTGCCATACCGCGGTTTATCGCCTGATACCCCCACTGTCATACCGCGGCCCAAAAATGTCATACCGCGGCTTGACCGCGGTATCCAGAGTCTTCGCATCCTCCTGAGTTCACGCCCAATCCACGCGATGACAGGCGAAACCCAGCCCCAGTTCAGGTGCGAAAATTAGCCCCATAAAGGCCGCTCATATCGCTTGACAGTGAATAGGCGCTTTATTAAAGTACGCGCTCTCTCACGGGGCCATAGCTCAGCTGGGAGAGCGCAACACTGGCAGTGTTGAGGTCGGCGGTTCGATCCCGCCTGGCTCCACCAGTTTTTTTACTGGTAACAAACAGTGTCCCCATCGTCTAGTCGGCCTAGGACACCGCCCTTTCACGGCGGTAACAGG
The DNA here is from genome assembly GCA_963793595.1 of uncultured Gammaproteobacteria bacterium. Taxonomy (GTDB): domain Bacteria; phylum Pseudomonadota; class Gammaproteobacteria. The sequence goes on from CAWCBX010000073.1 coordinate 6,846, forward strand.
GGTTCGAATCCCCTTGGGGACGCCATCTATTAAGCAGAAAAATCAAAGACTTGCAGAAATGCAGGTCTTTTTTTTGCCCGACTTACAAATTATTACAAATTTGGATTTGAAAACCGTGAGAATGGTGCGGGTTATTCGCAGGGGAATGCTGCGCGGAAGGCTTTTATTGTCACACTGCTCGCAGCCAAATTAAGTTTTTCGGGATTTTCTTTGGCGTATTTGATGAAGACCTTCTTTAACTCCGCCAGGTTTACCCCATCAGGCATGCAATACTTTTTTGATTCTGATCGTTCCAAACGTCCTGTACGCCAGCCAAATAGTATATGCATTTTAGATGCCCCTGTTCACAGGAAAACAGTATCTCATTACCATCATAAACTGCTGCGGCCTTAGCAGAACCGATACCGGACATTACCGCAATGGCGATGAAAGCTAATATTTTTAATTTCATTTTTCTTACTTCCTGTGTTTACCTGGTTACGGTCTCATATCGGCGGGCTAGGCTCAAGGCGGTGAGATTGACCTGTTTCGCTGTGAATCGATTCTGCTGAAGAGTCATTGGGTTCTCCTCGTCATGGATCAGTTTACCCGGCGCATCATCGGTTTTGGCAAACGCAGCGCGACGTCGATGGACCTGCCCTCTGCCGGATGTTCAATCTCGCAATCAGCAAGCAGAACTTACCGAGCTATCTCAGCTCAGACAATGATCCGTTGTTTTTTTACCATCGATGGCAGGCCAATCTACGCATTCTTGAAATCGATGAGTCGATAAGTGTGCCCTATACTCCAATTTCGCATCCATTCGTTGAAAGACTAATCGGAAGCATACGCCGGGAGTTCCTGGATCAAACTTTACTTTTGGACGGCCACAGATCTGGAGCGGAAGCTTCTCGGTTATCAACAGTATTTTAACCATCACCGCACGCATAGTGGACTGGATGGCGGCATTCCAGTGTGCACTGAGGCGATGGCCACCAATCTGAACGATTTTCGTTGGCAGCGCCATTGTCGCGGTTTGTTTGAACTGCCTGTGGCAGCTTGAATTAGCAATTCGCCATGGACAACCGATGGTATAGCCAGATCGCATGACTGATGATTTCGGGTGGAAAACGATATCCGTGGTACAACTGATTTGTTTTATTCATGCTGCCAGTTTGACCGAATCGTCGCTAACTTGACAGAACCTCATACTAGTCTTTTATGATCTTAGACATTGCAAAAAATTAGTAATAAGTCATTAAGTTGATACGCTCCAACAGAGTGTTTCGAAAGGTATACATTTCAAGAATAAAATTTAGAACGCAGACGCTGGAAAATCTTTGGCGAGCGGCAAAAACTGGCAGCTGATGCCGACCCATCTGAGACATTCACAGCACCAAGCTACGCCGAAAACCGTGAGTTACGGCCCTGAAAAACAGGCCTCCACTCACGGTTTTCAGCATGAGCTTTTTGATATGTGCTTGTCGCTTACAAAGCCTGAACTTTGTTTGCACATGGACCTTTCTGACCTTGACCCACTTCAAACTCAACGGCCTGACCATCATTCAATGTTGCGTATCCGCCACCCGCTTGAATTTCTGAATGATGAACAAACAGATCTTTACTGCCATCTTCCGGAGTAATAAAACCGAAGCCTTTATCTGCATTAAACCACTTTACTGTACCTTTACTCATACTGTGCTCTCTATCTTATAGTGAAAAATATAATTCTGTTTTCGCTATCACCATTACAAAAACAGATCTTGAATTTATTGCACCTTTTTCACAATCCCCGTCTATTCCCACATTTTGGAAGATGACTTGTTTTTGAGGGTGCGGGTTGTCAAACGCATTGCACAGATAGCGCTCTAATATAAGAAACTCTTCAGCG
>CAWCBX010000074.1:0-9595 GCA_963793595.1 uncultured Gammaproteobacteria bacterium
CTCAATTGCCGTATGAGATGGGCCAGCTTTCCGGCAGGACAGCCGGTTTGGGCAAGATCGTAATCGGTCCAGACATCGCCGTTGATTACGAGGAAAGGCCCATCGCCCAGCAGCCCCAGGGCGTTGTGGATACCCCCCCCGTCTCCAGGGCGGCGCCGGGCTCCGGTGAGTATTGAATCGAAAGCCCCCAGCGGCTGCCATCCCCCAGATGCTCTTCGATATCCGCGCCCAGGTAGGAGTGATTGATCACCAGCCGGCGGATTCCCGCCCGCGCCAGGGATTCAAGGTGATAGTGGATGATGGGTTTACCGCCGACCTTCAACAGCGGTTTGGGGGTGGTGTCGGTGAGGGGGCGCATGCGCTCCCCGCGCCCTGCCGCCAGTATCATCGCCCTTTCGGGTTTCTCCCACCGGTTCATGCCGGGTTCTTATGGTTCTCTAACAGACCGGCTTCCAGATGCTAACGCCGCATCGCCTCGAAAAACTCTTCGTTGGTCTTGGTGACCTTGAGCTTGTCGAAGAGAAACTCCATCGCGGCCAGTTCGTCCATGGGGTGGAGTATCTTGCGCAGGATCCACATCTTCTGCAGATCGTTGGGCTTCATCAGCAGATCCTCGCGGCGGGTGCCGGAGCGATTGATGTTGATCGCCGGGAATATCCGCTTCTCCGCAATCCGGCGGTCCAGATGAATCTCCATGTTGCCGGTGCCCTTGAACTCCTCGTAGATGACGTCGTCCATGCGCGACCCGGTCTCGACCAGGGCCGTCGCTATGATGGTCAGGCTGCCGCCCTCCTCCACGTTGCGGGCTAGGGCCTGTTGCCCACGGTTGCCTGGCAATTTGCATCGGCTGAACCGGTGTATGCACTGGATGGCGGCGTCTACTGTGCAGGTTCGGCGGTGGAGTGGGGACGTAAACTGGGACTGTTCAGCGACTATGCGCAGATCAATCAGTTCGAACGGGCCCCTGCGATCGAACGTGACCTGGTTTTTGTGCCGGCCCTGTCCGGCCTGGCCTGTCCGCATTGGGATCGAAGTGCTGCCGGGATCTGGCTGGGACTCTCGCTCGAGACCGACAGCCGAGACCTGATCCAGTCACTGCTCGAAGGTGTCGCGTTGCGCGCGGCCGAGGTGATTCGGGCAATGAGTGAGTTCGTCGCGATCGGTGATCGCATATCGATTGACGGGGGCGTTTCGGTTAACCCCTATTTTTGCCAGTTCCTGGCCAATGTGCTGGGTCGTCGGGTATCCGTAAAACCGATGGCGGAGCTAACTGCGATCGGTACCGCGCAGCTCGCCGGTGCTGGCCGGGTATCGCTGACGCAGGATGATGCATCGGCAGCGCACTACGAGCCGCAAGCCGATATGAGCCATCTTCTCCAACGTTTCGCAGATGCAGTGGAACGCTCAAAAAACTGGCGACGCTAGTTGCCACCCTGATCGTGCGCGCCGGACGCCTGAAAAAGTCGTACCGCGATCGCTATCAGCCGGGCCTCCGGGTTTCGCTGCTGTCATTGAAGTAGGGGATACTTTACAATTCGGGGTTCAAGTCGAAAATTCGAGAAACCTGAGGGCTCCCATGGATCCTGTTTATTTAATCTGGCTGTGTGCAACTGGTGCATTGATCGGTGGCGGAATTGTCGGCGCTATCGTTTATCGAAACCTGGTGCCGGGCAAAAAGAAAACCGATGATCTCAGGGCCGAACTCGATGCAGCCAGGCTGGAGCTGGAAACTTACAAAACCAGTGTTAACAGTCACTTCGATAAGACTGCGGAACTGGTTAACGGGTTGACGCAGGACTATGTCAAGGTTTACCAGCACCTGGCAGAAGGTGCGCAGGCCCTCGGTGACGGCAGGGATTTCACCAATGTGCTCGAGCAGCACCAGGGTAAAGTACTGATTTCTGTCGATAGTGAAAAAAATGTGCAGGAAACGATAGTCAGCGAAGTGCCAGCGGATGCCGGGGAACGTGACGAAACCCCAATGGAATCATCAGACATTCCCGATCAGGGGATCACGCAGGAAAGTATTGCTGCTGGCAGCGAAGATGCCGACGCCGGTAAGGGAAATGTAGACTCGGCCGAGCCATCCGCAGAGCCGGGTGAAAAAAGGGAACCTGTCATAAATGTCGACAAACTCGCGCTAAACCCTGAAGTCGATAAAACTGCAGAAAAACCCGTGAAGAGCAATGGTAGCGGCGCTGCAGGTGAAAATCCGGCCGCAAAATCCGACCCTCGAAAGGAATCTACTCCGACACCGTCCGCGTGAACCAGGGCAGGCCTCCCGCTAAGGCGAATATCCTTTAAAGGATTGCTGCAAGTCCGCTCAGGCGAAAAAATCTACCAGCGCGTTCGCGGCGAGACGCGGCTCTTCCTCAACGATAAAATGCCCGCAATCGATCGCTATCTCGGTCACATCCACGGCCCATTTGCGCCAGGTTTCGAGTGGCGAATGGGCCTTGTCGCCGAGATACCCTGTGCTCCAGATCACCAGCACCGGGCAGTCCAGTTGATCACCCGCGTCGCGGCTGACCTGGTCGTACAGCCGATCGACCGTGGCGCCCGCGCGGTAGTCCTCGCATTGCGCGTGAATCTTGCGCGGATCGCGGTATTGTTTGAGATAGGCCTCAACCGCCCCGGGATCCAGTTTGGCAATGTCGGAGGCCCAGCGTTGCAGCAGGAAATGATAAAACAGATTGGGGTTCTGCCCGATCAACTCTTCCGGTAGCGGTGCGGTTGCCGCGAGCAAGGACCAGTGAAACGCCGACACAGTGGCAGCCGTATCCATGTCTTCCCAGACGTCGAGCGTAGGGATGATGTCGATCGCGCAGTATTTGCAAACCCGGCCCGGATGATCAAGCACCAGGCGATAAGCGACCCGCCCACCGCGATCATGCCCGGCCAGCGCGAAGCGATCAAATCCATAATGATCCGCCAGGGCGATAATGTCCTTTGCCATTTCGCGTTTGGAATACAGTTTGTGTTCAGGATCACCTGCTGGCGCCGAGCTGTCGCCATAACCGCGCAGGTCCGGCATCACCAGTGAAAAGTGCTGCGCCAGTTCGGGCGCGACCCGGTGCCAGATGACGTTGGTTTGTGGGAAACCGTGCAGCAGAAATAATGGCGGGCCACTGCCACCGGTGACGACATTGAGCTCTACGCCATTCACCGAAATTACTTGCTGCTTGAAACTTGCAGGAAACATAAGTCTTCAATTCCTAAAAAACATGTCACGAGGTACCACATTAGCGTTGCCAGACGCGTAACGAAAATCCTGGCTTGACGCAAGCGAGCGGGATTCCGATATACTGGCGCAATAATGGCTGACGCCAGTTTAAACCATAAATCTAGTATTTCGAATGATCTGTAACCGACAGTCCTGCAGGTTATCGAACAAGACGAGTGAGGCCCCGGAATGTTAACAGCAACGCAGCGAATCCGCGTCGAATGGGCGCATTGCGACCCCGCCGGAATCATTTTCAATCCGCATTACTACATCTGGATGGATTCCGGCACCCATGCCTTGCTGCAGACTGCCGGGTTCGATTTGATCGGTAACACGCACCAGGACAGCCTGTTCCGTGGCTGCCCGCTGGTGGCGAGCAACATGGCGTTCAGCCGACCGCTTTACTTTGGTGACATTACCGTACTTACGTCGCGCGTTGAAAAGTTCGGCAACACTTCGTTTGTCGTTGCACATGAATTCCGCCAGGGCGATATCGAGGCGCCCGTGGCTACCGGCAGCGAGGTCAGGGTCTGGGGATCTTCCGCTCCCGATCATCCGGAGAAACTTGTCGCGCAAAGAATGCCGGACGAGGTCAGGGCGATGTTATCGGTCGATAAAACGGTTGATGTCTCGGTGTGATCAATCGTCGTCAAGGTAAGCTTCAGTGTAGAATAAGGCTCATTGCCAGCAAGATTGATCAAACCAATTCGAGGAGCAGCAACTTATGGTCACCTTCATCATCCTGTTAAACGTCAAGAGCAATAAAATAACCGAGATCGCAGAAGAACTTGCGAGCATCCCGGAGATTTCGGAAGTCTACTCGGTCACCGGAATCTATGACCTGGTCGCCATTGTGCGCACCAAAACCAACGATGATGTTGCCGAACTGGTCGCTAATCGCATGGGGAACGATCAAGGGGATCAAGAAAACCGACACCATGCTCGCGTTCAAGGCATTTTCGCAGCATGACCTCGAAGCGATGTTTTCAATCTAAGCCATATTATGCGCTGCGCTGGCGAAGTTTTTCCGGCGCGCGGCTCAGCGCATTGTTGCCATTCGCCAGTTTTTCCAGCAGGCGCAGCAACTGCCCGGTTTCTACATCATCCAGCGGTGCGACGATCCGTTGTTGCGCCACCTCGACTGCTGCCAGCGCCTCTGCTACCAGGTATTTCCCCGCCGCGGTTATGGTGACGATCTTGGCGCGTTGATCATGCCCCGATTTTTCGCGCCGCACCAGCTTGCGTTGCTCCAGTTTGCGAATCACCAGCGAAATCGTGGTGCGGTCGAGCGCGGCGGCACCGCCGAGCGTGACCTGGTCCTGCGGACCGTTGGCGAGCAAACAATCCAGCACCGCAAATTGTAATGGTGTCAGGTCATAGCGTTCACATTCATCATGAAATATTGCGACCGCGATCTGATGGCAACGGCGCAGCAGGTGTCCCATCATGTGTTCGATTCGACTCGTCATGTTGAAACCGCGTCGGGCTGGTTGGGTGGCGCCGCGTCGCGAAATGCGTCGAGCTGGTCGAGTGCCACGAAAATACGCTCGATAGTCGGGTAGGGGCTGGTGTCGATGGCAAAACGACGGTTGTTCCAGATTTGCGCATACAGGCACAGGTCGGCAAGACCGGGCGAATCGCCATGGCAATAGTGTCCGGTCAGTGGGCTCGTCGCTAACATCTGTTCCAGTGGCACAAATGTCGTATGCACCCAGTGTGTGAACCAGCGCGCGATACCGGCCTCATCCTGGCCGTGATTTTGCTCGATATATTGCAGCACACGCAGGTTGTTAAGTGGGTGGATTTCAAACGCTATCATGTAGGCGAGCGCGCGCAGCTGTGCGCGGGCATTCGGGTCGTCGGGCAGCAATGGCGGCGTCGGGTGGGTTTCTTCGAGCCACTCGATGATCGCCATCGACTGGGTGAGGGTGGTGCCGTCTGCCAGTTCGAAGGCAGGCACCAGACCCTGCGGATTGAGCCGCAGGTACTCCGGCGTTTCCGCCTCGCCGGCTTTTAGCGCATAAGACTTGTAAGTGTATTTCAGCCCTTTCAGGTTCAGCGCGGCGCGCAACCGCGTCGATGTCGAGCTGCGGAAAAAATTGTGCAGTACCGGCATCTGGCTCATCGGCGTTCTCCGATAGTCGTGGTGAGCTTGCCCAGGCCCTCGATTTCGACCATGCAGACATCGCCGGGTAGCAGAGGACCGACACCGGCGGGAGTGCCGCTATAGATCAGGTCACCGGGTTTGATTTCCATGGTCCGCGACAGGATCGCGATCTGCTCTGGAACATCCCAGATCATATCGCGTAGATCGGCATCCTGTTTGACCTCGCCATTGACGCTGAGGCGTATCATCCCCTGCAGCACGTGGCCTACCGCGCCGATCGGGTGCACCGGCCCACACACTGCGGAATAGTCGAACGCCTTGCCCCAGTCCCAGGGACGTCCCTTGTCGCGCGCGGCAAGCTGCAGGTCGCGCCGGGTCAGCTCGTTGCCGATGGCGTAACCCCAGACATGACCGAGCGCATCTGCCTCGTCGATATTGACCCCGCCCTTACCCATGGCAACGACGAGTTCCGCCTCGTAATGAAAATTTTCGGTTTCGGGTGGATAGGCAACCGTTGCATTGTCGTCAACCACGGCGTCGGCGGGCTTGGTAAAGAAAAATGGCGGTTCACGGTCCGGGTCCTTGCCCATCTCGCGCGCATGCGCGGCGTAGTTACGACCGACGCAGAAAATTCTACGTACTGGAAAACGTTCTGCGGAATCCGCTACCGCGACGGACGGGGTTGCCGGTGGATCGATTACATATTCAGTCATTCAGCTTGCTCCTGTTAAATTGTCAGGCCTGGCCGCGCTGTTCGCGCCAGAAGCCCAGTTTTAATTGTGCCGTGCGGTCGGAATAACTGAACAATACGGCTTCGTTTTCAGTTTCATGGGTTACCCAGGCCCAGCTGGGCACCACGAAGATATCCCTGGGTCCCCATGTGAAGGTCTCGCCATTAATGGTACTGCGACCGCTACCCTCGGTGGCGACATACACCGTGGCGTCGGTGCTGCGGTAGGCGAGGCTGTGAAAATTCGGCGGCAGTAGCTGCAGGAAGGCCGAGATCGTCGGCATCGCAAACTGACCGTCGACCGGATTCACGTAACGCATCTTCAAACCATGGCAAGGATCCCAGTCCTGCTGGCGCTGCATTACCTCGAGCGCCTCGCGAGAGCGGCTATACGGATAATTGAACAGCGGCGAGGCGAGCTCGTGCTGGTGGAAGTCCACCGGCAGCATATTCGCGCCATAGCGCGCAAAGCTATCGCCATTCTGGCGCGAAATCGGTTGTTCGTCGGTCGCCAATCCCTCGGCGAAAGAGGCATCGAAAAATGAAACCATCGGGATATCGAGTCCGTCCATCCAGATCATCGGCTCTTCACTGTGATTGCCGTGATCGTGCCAGGCCCAGGGCGGGGTGATCACGAAATCGCCGAACTCCATGTTGGTGCGTTCGCCGTTGACGCTGGTGTGCGCGCCCGAGCCGTCGATGACGAAGCGCAGCGCCGACTGGCTGTGGCGATGGGCCGGTGCGACTTCACCCGGTAGCACCAGTTGCAGCCCGGCATAGAGCGAGGTCGTGATTCTGGATTGACCCCGCAGGCCCGGGTTTTCCAGGATCAGCACGCGACGTTCGGCTTCCTTCGCGGTGATCAGGTCACCGGCCTCCAGCAGCCACTCGCGGGCCTGATCGAATTTCCACAGATTAGGCAGGCAGTTACTTTGCGGTTGCGGGGTGATGATATCGGCGAACACGGCCCACAGCGGGGTATAGGCTAACTGGTCAATTTTGCGGTAAAACGCCAGACGTTCGGGTGTTTCTGCAGGCTTCTCTGTGAGCGACATGATTATCTCCTGGTTGTCAGGCATCGAGCCCGGTGCCGCCGTAGAGCCACTCGAGCTTGTCGAACCATTGTTCCGGGGTCAGGTTGGACATGACATGATTGCGTACTTCGGCGGCGGCGCCGTGCGGATGATAAATGTATTCGCCGATCAGGCGCGAATCGAGTTGCACGCGTGCGGTGCGCACGCGCCGCTGGCGCATATAATGGTCGAGCGCGGAGTCGATATTGTTCTCGTACTGCCCGAACATATGGCTCAGGCAGACCGCGTCTTCCATCGCCATACATGCACCCTGCGCGAAATATTGCAGCATCGGGTGCGCGGCGTCGCCGAGCAGGGCGACACGGCCGTCGACCCAGTTCAGGATCGGGTCTCGATCGCACAATACCCAGAGTTTCCAGTTATCGCCAAACTCGATGATCTGCCGCGCACGTGGCGCGATGTGTTCGAAGCCGCGATAGACTTCCTCCTTGCTCACGGGTTTACCCGCTACCGCCTCGGTGACGTCGTTGTGATAAGTCACGACGAGGTTGAATAGCTTCCAGCCCTTGAGCGGGTAGTGCACGATATGGCATTTCGGTCCGGCCCACAGGGTCGCGGCATTCCAGCGCAGGTCCGCGGGCATCTGCCCGGTCGGGATGACCGAACGGTAAGTGGTATGTCCTGAGACTCGCGGGTCGCCGTCGCCGACCAGCTGCTGGCGGATATTGGAGCGCAGGCCGTCGGCGCCGATTAGCGCGCAGCCCTGTAGCGGTTTCCGGTTATGGCAATGAACCTGCACTGAATCACCATCCTGCCGGTATTTCGTGACCGAATGACTGGTGCGCAGCTCTATCAACTCGCTGCTGCGGCAGGCATCGAGTAAAACGCCATGCAGATCTGCCCGATGAACCACGGCATACGGGTTACGAAAACGTTTGCGGAATTCCTCTTCGAGAGGGATCGTGGCGATCGGCTCACCATTGACCGCATCCATCAGGCGCAGACTGTCAATATATACCGCTTTGGCGCGTGCCTCGTCGCCGACGCCGAGGTAGTCGAAACAGTGAAAGGCGTTGGGCCCGATCTGAATTCCCGCACCGATTTCGCCGAGCTCGTCGGCTCGCTCGAGTACAATCGAGGCGAAGCCTTTGCGCGCCAGACCCAGGGCTGTGGCCAGGCCACCGATACCACCACCGGCGATAATGACGGGCAAGTTGTTCATGGGGTATATAAGCTCTGTAATTCCGGGATATTTAATCAGTATTATGATCATAATACTGATTAAAACTCGGGTCAACCGAGGAGTTTCCTTTGTTTAACGATCCATTCCCTGAAGCAATTCAGTTAGGGAATATTACGCGGAATCGAGGTACCCGATCTGACCATGCCCTTATCGGCATGCAACATATTTACTTCCAGTTTTCACCCAGGCCTAGCGGTGCGGGCAGGCTGTTAACCAGCTGGTTAAGCAAATTCGCAAATTCGTCGTGAGGTTTTTTACCGAACATTGGATCCTCGTTGTCGCCAAACGCGGCATCGATTTCTTCCCAGTCCGCAGCCTTGAGTACTTCCCTGGCCTTCGGCAATACCTCCTTCTCTTCCTTGATCGCGTGATCGCGTTCAAACCCGGTATACCTGAGCACGGTATCACGAAAGCGGGGGAACTCCGGCGTACCCGAAAATTCATAGGCTGACAATGCCTTCAGCATCTCGACAAAAAGTATTCCGCCCTCGGTGTGCTGCTGTCCGAGTTCCCGGATCAGGCCTTCGGTTTCGGGCGCCCGCTGCAGAAGTTTCGGGAACAGGTAGTGGTTTTCCTTGGGGTGGTGATAGCGATCGAGAAAACGATCGAGATAGGTAAACAGTCCGTGAAATATCCTGAAATCCGGTTGCTTGCCGCTATCTATTTCTTCAATCAGCTTCTCCAGGCTATAAAGCACGGCCTGGAGGTTTTTGTGCTCGCTCTTGATAATGGATATTGCTTGCATACTTGTTCCTGCGTTCCTCTGAACAAGTGTGAACTTTAACATATCGGCGTTAATTCAGGCTTGATCGAGATCAGGAGGGCAGGGGCTAATAGTAACGACATAAACTGCAAAACTAACGGATCTGCCCCCTGCAGGATGAATGTTGGCATTGATCAGGAACAGTGGGGGGACCCTCGAAACTGCGCGCGGTTGGCATATTTCGTTTGACAAAAATCGACAATTTGCGAAATTGACGTGGTGAAGCTAAACAAATCATCCGCCAGAACCCAGGTTGTAGTGGTCGGTGGTGGGCCCTCGGGGCTGCTGCTTAGTCAGTTACTCGAACGTGCCGGCATCGAGACCATCATTCTGGAGCGCCGCCGCCGTGACTATGTGCTGGGTCGAATACGCGCGGGTGTGCTGGAATCGGGCACGGTCAACCTGCTGCGCGAGGCTGGCGTGAGCGCCCGCATGGAGCGCGAAGGACTGATCCACGAGGGGACATATCTGGCAACTTCGAATCGCGGCTTCCGC
>CAWCBX010000075.1:0-59009 GCA_963793595.1 uncultured Gammaproteobacteria bacterium
GGGGGGTATGTCACCGGTGTTGGGCGGCTTGCTTGACCATGGCTCGGGCTGTTGCGCCATCGCACGCCCCGCGTCGAAGGCTGCACGCATCTGTTCCGGATCAAAGGCAAGCGGGTCATTGCCGATCTCCACCTCATCCGGAATCGCGACCATTTTGAAGGCGTAACCGAGGACACGCGCGCCGAAGTAGGACCGCGTCAAGGCCGTTTGCATCGACTGGTCCATCATCACGCCAACTGTGGTGGCGGCGACGTTACCGAGAGCCCTGCGTAAAGCCTTGGGAGGATGATTAGATCTGCCGTTGGTAATCAGGTACACGTTACCGGGCCCATACAGAGGTGGCCCCGGTCGCTCCGACCCACCCATGCCGGGAACGACTAAATTCGAACGGGCGGCCCCGTCGATGAAGAGATGGCCATCGATTTCCACCGGTGGAAAGACGATCGGGAACGACGCAGAGGCGAGTAATACCTTGCGATAAAGATCCAGCTTACCGTGCTTCGCAATCAGTGACATATTCCATATCCAGGTCTGGCCATAGTCAACGTTGGTAGTGCCGACTACTATCAGTCGATTGTCGTCGTAAGCGGCAGCTACTCGCTGCAAGGTCTCGGCGGTGATGTAGTTGGCGATGAGCGCCTGCAGCGGTGCGGTATCTCTCAGGGAATCGCTGGACAGGATGTCAAATATCGACCTGCCCTCGTAAATATCCTTATCGGTGACCTGCGTGTACATCTGTTCGAGTATCGCATCGTCGGCAGGCGTGCCCAGTAGCGCGTGCGTCGCCAGTAATGCGCCGGTACTCACCCCGCCGACGGCATCAAGCACGGGTCGCCGGCCGCTTTCGCGCCATCCGATAAGGAAGCCGGCGCCGAAGGCACCGTTCTGACCACCGCCTGACAGAGAGAGTATATTGAGCGCGTGACCGCGTATACGTTCCGTTTGGCGGACGAGGTTAGCTTCTTCCGACGCCTGCTCCGAGAGGTACATGGATGAAAGCTGATCCGGATTCATCGGGTTGTGCCCATTCGCTAACGCGGCGTAGGTTGGCTCCATTGTGGAAAGGACTCGCTCTGGCACCGACGCGCAGCTGGTCAGGGTCAAGGTTACCAAAAAGCCTGTCAGAAACACCCTCGTTCTGCGTCTCATGCCCGATCCTCCCCGCCAGCCTGGCAGATAACCGTCAGGTCGCGGGCGAATGGTCTCTTCTCTGGAGGCCTCGTATGTTTTCAGCAGGTTAATTATTTGCCCCAGGCCTGGCGGGGTAATGACTGATGATATATTTTTGTGCATGTTTATCTTTCATCTTCTAATCCGGCGAGTATCCCACGAAGGACCTGGCCAGCCAATAACAGGCTGCGTGTTTGGGGTGGCAGGTAATCACCCGGGATCTGACAGAAACATCCGCATTGCCCAGGCTTATAGGGATATATGCTTAACCGTGGATGCACCGACACTGTACTCACTACGCAGGGGTTTCCGATCCCTCACTAGCCCCCGATATCGGGCACATTGTGGCCCGTAAGGATAAGACATTCAGCTTTCAAGCTGGCAGAATTGCACTCTGTGAATTATCTGCCCTCGATCAGGCAGCCGATACGGCCAGCGAACCGGGCTGAAAGCAGGAACGGAATTGTGGTGCATGGTGGACATGCAAATTCCCGGACGACCACTCCGGAGGTTCGAGCTCAGTACATACCGGGATATCAAAATAACTTTTTGAACAATCGAGGGAACTGCATAATGAAATCATTACCAAGAATTTTAATTGCGGTAGTTTTGAGCGGTATGAGTAGCTTAGCACTTGCTGGTGGTACCGGTGCCGGAATGGAATCGGTTGATGCCCAGCATACTGCATCAGGCGATAAAGACTGGTCCGGAATGGTTGGTCTGGCGGTTCTAGCCAAGCCTGAATACATCGGTGGCGATGATACCGAGGCTGCCGGAGCGCCCATCATTATCGTGGATTACAAGGACACGGCCTACTTCAAGATCAACCGCGCCGGTTACTGGTTCTGGAAACCAAACGAAAGCTGGCGTGTCGGCGCGGTACTGCAGATTCGCCCGGGCGCCTGGGAGTAAAAGTGATGATAATATCGACGATGTAAAACCGCTTCCGTCCGGATTTGACGACCCTGATACGGAAGTAGAACCCGGTATCAATGCCCGTTACAAAATGGATCGGTTTACCGCGGAAGCTCAGATTACTGCCGGTGAAGACACGAACATGGCGCTTGATTTGAAATACAACCTGATGCAGACAGCACAATTTGTCGTGACGGCCAAGCTCGGTTTGGAATACCTCGGTGAAGACCAGGTCAATTACGAGTGGTATGGCGATAAAGGCTCGCTGAATAATGATTCAGCAACCAACGTCACACTGGGTGTGACGGCTATCCAGACCCTTAACCCGAGCTGGAAACTGCTTTACGGCGTGCAGACTACATCGCTGGACGATGAAATCGATGACAGCCCGGTCGGACAGGACGATTCCTACACGGTTGCTATTTTTCGGCGCCGCCTACAGTTTCTAAGCTCTGTGACGGGGAATAAGCATATTTCACGCATTAGCATCGATTCATTGACGTGCGTCGTATCAAGGAACATGTGCTTTATACTTCCCATCCGTTGGTCGGCTGTGTTGTGATACACATCCTTAGATTGCGATCGAGAGGGATTGTGACATGAAACTCGCCATTTCGATTCCGGGCCTGTTCCTGCTGACGGTCTGGACAGTAGGTTGCCTGTGGTTCGACGGTCCGGAATCACGGCTGTGGGCGGGCGCGCTAGTCGATGGCATTTATCGTGGCCGTGATCGCTCTAATCGTTCTGGTTCGCCCGGTCTGGCGGCTGTGGGTGGGCTTTCTTGTCATGTTTGTGCTCGTGCAGGGATGGTGGCTCAGCATTGAACCGAGCAATGATCGCGAGTGGCTGGCCGACGTCGCGAGGGTCCCGGCCGTGACCTTCGACGGGGATCTCGTTACGATCGAGAATGTACGCAACTTCCATTATCGAAGCGAGACTGACTTCGACGAAATCTGGGAAACCCGGACCTACGATCTTGTCGCAGCTTCGGGGCCTCGATATGTATCTGTCCTATTGGGGTTCCCCGATGATCGCGCATACGATCGTGAGCTGGGAGTTCGCTGACGGTCAGCATCTGGCGGTCTCGATCGAGACGCGCAAGGAGGTCGGGGAAGAATACTCCGCCGTGCTCGGTTTCTTTCGGCAATTCGAACTCTACTATGTCGTGGCCGACGAGCGAGACGTGATTGGCGTGCGCACGAATCATCGCGGCGAAGACGTCTATCTCTACCGCATGAAGACGCCGATTCCCACGGCACGCGCGCTACTCGTCTCCTATCTGGAAGAGATGAACCGGCTCGTGAGCGCGCCGCGCTGGTACAACGCGCTGATCGACAACTGCACCACCGTGATTCGCCAGCACCAGCGACATGTGGCCCCCGGCAAAAGCTTCGACTGGCGCATCATCGTGAATGGATACATCGACGAACTCGGCTATGAACGAGGCACGATCGATACGAGCCTGCCCTTCGACGAACTCCGGCGAAGCAGCAATATCACGGAGAAAGGCAAGGCCGCGGGGAATGCCCTCGACTTCTCGCGACAAATCCGCGAGGGACTTCCGACGGCCGATCGAGCGCCGTTGACTTATTGAGTTTGAGCGTCAGTTTCCTGGTCGCTTCAACTGATCGACGCCATGGGAATTTCGCGACTGGTTACCGACGCTGAATCTTCAGCTCAGGATTGACTGCCGAGCTTGTCGAGTAGTTGCCGCAACACGCGGATATGCTCCGGGCCCGTGCCACAGCAGCCGCCTACGATTTGCACCCCGTAGTTCTGGATCCAGCCGTCAATTTCAGCGGCATAATCCTCGGGAGAGCTGACTTCCTCGTAACGCCAGTCGGGCAGAATCAACTTGCCGGTTTCGGCATAGGCCATCAAGGGGCCTGACCAATGCTGCTGCAATACCTCGAGCGCTGGACCGATATCCTCGACCCGGGTATGCATGATTCCCGCCGCCAGACCACCGAGCGGTTTCAGGGTTTCGACCATTTCACCAAAGTCGTGAGCACTGGTGGTATCGTCGGTGTTCTTCCAGCGCAGGCTGCGCACATCGACACCGTTTTCGGCCATCATCGCGCTAAACCCGATCAACACCGGTAACCCGGTCGACACCGCGGCCTTGATCACCATGCCCGCATTTTCGATATCACGCATCATTTCGGCAATAATCAGGTCAACCCCGGCGTCGGCCAGCACCTCGGCGAGTTCCTGGTAACTGGATTCGACCTGTCCATCGACCGCCACTTCGCGGTGGCTTGTCAACGGCGGCATGCTCGACATCGAACCCGCGATAAACACTTCTTCCTCGGCGACATCGTCACGCGCCTGTTGCGCGAGCTGCACCGACTTGAAATTAAGTAACTTCGATTCGTGACCGAGGTTGATACTCTCCAGCACATGACGCGCGGTCGAGTAGGTGTTTGCAGTGATTATCTGCGCGCCCGCCTGTATGTAATCTGCGTGGACCTGGCGCACTTCATCCGGATTGGTTTTGGTGGTTAAACCACTCCAGACATTTTTATCGAGGGCTACTCCGCGCCTGCGGATTTCGGTACTGACACCCCCATCAAGAAGCAGAATTTCCTTGTTGTGCAGACGCTCGGCTAGACGACTCATAGTTACATCGGTATAAGAGGTTCGATTGTTCGCAGTGTAGCAGAGTTAATCCGACAATCGCTCGACAAATTACTGTCGCCTGGGCTACCTTTAACAGTGTCGACAATGCGAAATTCCGATGAGCCCCAAATTACAGACAAAGTTGACGCCCTGTGTTCTTGCCCTGGCATTTTTGCTGGTGCAGGGCTGTGCGCGCCTCGCGCCCGCAGGCCGATCTGCCACCGATGGTTGAACAACAACGCATCGCGGAGTTGAACCTGGCGATCCGTTCGCTAAGTGACGACATCGATCCGCATGAGGCCAGCCTTGCCGCACGCATTGCCATCGAGTACACCCAGCAACTGGCACAGGAGTACGAAATCTCGGGCTCGCCGATAACGCATAATTTCCTGGTGAATGTCGGCGCAAAACCGCGCGGACTCTGTGTCGACTGGACCAGTGACCTGCTGGCCCGCCTGCAACAGGAACGCTTCTACAGCCTGCAACTGCACTGGGGCATCGCCAACTATGAAAACGCTTTTCGCCTCGAGCATAGTACGGTAATCATCAGCGCTCGCGGTGACTCACTGGACCAGGGACTGGTACTGGACCCCTGGCGTCAGGGTGGGCAACTGTTCTGGGCACCGACTCTCCAGGATCCTGCTTACCGCTGGCACCCACAGGCTGAGATACATGCACTGAAACGACAACGGCAGACGGTCGGTAGCAATCGTCTTTACAACCGCTAACAGACCTCGCTAAAAATACCTCGCATAATCGATAACTTATGACAACACGAATCGGACTCATCAGCGACGTGCATTCAAGCCCGGACCCTCTCGCAGAAGCCCTGGAAATTTTCAGTAACGAGCAGGTCGATGACATAATCTGTTGCGGTGACATTGCCGGTTACTACGACAGCCTCGAGCCAACCATTGAGCTGTTAGCGCGCTCAAACTGCAAGGCCATCGTCGGCAATCACGACCAGGGCTACCTGGAAAAGCCGCCGCAGGACGGTGAATCATCGATCCGCACCTATCTGCAGACCCTGCCACAAACCCTGGACCTGGAAATTGAAGGCAAGCGGATTTTTGTGGTCCACGCCAATCCGCCTTCCGAGCAGCATGGTGGTATTAAACTACTCGACCAGCAGGGCGAGACCCGGCAGGACAGAATAGACGAATGGACCATGACCCTGTCGGGGTTCGAACATGATGTTCTTATCGTCGGCCATACTCATCAGGTCTATGCCGTACAGCTGGGGGACGTATTCGTCGATTAACCCGGGGAGCTCGGTGTTCAACCATAGCTGCATGATCTTGTCCCTGCCCGATTTGAGCGTGCAGACCTATGCGCTCGGCAAACAGGAAATAATCAAATGCTGGAATTTCAGCATGTTGTCTAGCTAACCAGTGGATACCTCGACCGCCATATTGCAGGTTGCGGTCATATTGATCGCCGCCCGTGTTATGGGTGAGTTAGCGGTTTACTTGCGCGCGCCTTCGGTCATCGGCGAAATTGTCGCCGGTATCATCCTCGGACCCACCCTGCTGGGATTTGTCGAAGCGGAAGGCCTGATCTGGGTACTCGCCGAAATCGGCATCATCCTGCTGTTGTTTCAGGTCGGACTGGAAACCGATATCGGTGAACTCGCCGATGCAGGCGCCAAATCCGTGGTCGTTGCCATCGCGGGATTTGTATTACCCTTTGTTACCTGTTTTGCGCTCAGCTATTACTGGTTCAACCTGGATCTGCTGGTTGCCTGCCTGATCGCAGGCACCATGACCGCCACCAGCATCGGCATAACGATGCGCACCCTGTCAGACCTCGGGCGAGGTCAGAGCAAAGAAGGCCATATTATTCTTGGTGCGGCAGTACTGGACGATATTATGGGCGTGCTGCTGCTGGCGATTCTATTCAATTTTATTACCACTGGATCGGTGGACATCGCCGGCACGTCGAAAATACTGCTATTCATGGCCGTTTTCTTCATGATTGCGCCCGCGGTGGCAAAATCGCTAAGTTACATCGTGAATCACTGGGAATCGACTAGTGAAATTCCCGGCATGGTGCCCACGACAATCGTGTCCCTGGTGCTTTTCCTCGCCTGGCTATCGCACGCTATCGGTATCCCCCAGTTGCTGGGAGGATTCGCCACCGGACTCGCCCTTTCACGAAGATTTTTCCTGCCGTTCGGTGCGGCGCTAAAGGCCGATCCCGAGTTTTCAGACCATGTGCACGACCAGATGAAACCCGTGATCCACTTGTTCACCCCCATATTCTTTGTCACCGTGGGGCTTACGCTTGACCTGAGTTCGCTCGACTGGGGATCGGTATTTTTCTGGATGTTTTCGCTTTCACTCGTCTGCGTGGCGGTCTTATCCAAGATTATCGGCGCCCTGGTAATACGTGACAGGTTTGCCCGCAAGCTTATTATCGGGATGTCGATGGTGCCGCGCGGCGAGGTAGGCCTGGTGTTTGCCGAGCTCGGTCGGCATACCGGGCTGTTTAACCCGGAAATCTACGCCATCGTGGTCATTGTCATCGCCTATACGACCCTGTTTACGCCCTTCTGGTTACGTTTGTTTTACCGGTACTACGGCCATCTACTCGACGACTGACAGCAGGTCTGACCCCTTTTTCAGCTAATTGATTTCAGAAAACCCTCAAACTGCCGATTTAAGGCGTTAAGACAGATTTAAACTAAGATCAACCTTATCTGCTGACCTGCTAGCGGATACGTTTGCTTTTTACATTAATGACCTGGCTCTATCTATGGCCCTTGATTTAGTTAACACCACCGTTTTGCTGCTCGCCCTCAGTCTGCTGCAGGGCTTCATCGTGCGCGTGTTTCGCAAACAGCCGATCAGCCAGCAGCTAGTCTCGGGGTTACTATTTGCCGGTGCCTGCCTGTTTGGAATGACAATTCAAATCGAAGTCGTGCCCGCAAGTGGTGTTGATTCGCGCGCCCTGGTGCTAAGCCTTGGCGGACTGTTCGGTGGCCCCATCGTGGCCGCGGTCAGCGTATCCCTGGTGACAGCTTACTTCATCACCTTTGGGATTGGCGGTTACGTGGATATCGCCATCCTGCTTACCAGTGCGCTGCTGGGGCTGGCATTTCGCCAGGCCATGTTGAGACACTGGTTCGAGCCAGGGTTTTTTCAACTGATGGCGCTTGGTTTTGTCGTGCACGCGAGTGCGGGGCTATTATCGATGCAGTTGCCTGACGGGCTCATGCCCAGTCAATGGAGTCATCTCACGCTACCGATGATTTTGATCTTCTCGATCGCAACTTCTATTCTCGGGCTGCTGCTGATCGATATCGATAAAAGAATCAAAGCCGAATCTGCACTGATCGAGAATCAGGCACTATTGTCACATCATCTCCACAATACACCACTGGCGGCTATCACCTGGGATGAAAATTTTCGCTGCACGCAATGGAACAAGGCTGCCGAAAATATATTTGGCTATACCGCTGCCGAGGCGTTGGGTAAACATGGTCCGGATTTATTAATCCCGGAAGAGTCCCAGCTGGAGATGGATACCCAGTACAGGAATCTTGTTCGAAACGAGGAAGGCTCCCAGAAGATCAATGAGAATATCACCAAAGACGGAAGAATCATCACTTGCGAATGGTACAACACGCCAATCTTCAACGAACAGGGCGAAACCATCGGTGTAGCGTCGCTGGGTGAAGACATTACTTCTAAAAAGCAGGCTGAAGAGCTGATCTGGACCCAGGCTAATTATGACTCGCTGACCGGGTTGGCCAACCGCAAGTTGTTGCAGGATCGACTCGATCAGGAAATCAAGAAAGCACAGCGCTCGGGTGAAAGCGTCGCCCTGATCTACCTCGATCTCGATCAGTTCAAGGATGTCAACGACACCCTGGGGCATCACGTCGGCGACAACCTGCTAAAGGCCGCCGCAGACAGATTGACCGGGCATATACGCGAAGTCGATACGGTGGCCCGCATCGGAGGCGACGAGTTCACTATCATCATGGGGGGGCTCAGCGAGTTTTCTAGCGTCGAAAGAGTCGCCTGCGCCATCCTGGAGCAAATGGCCAAACCATTTCAGCTAGATCACGAAACGGCTTATGTTTCCGCCAGCATAGGGATAACTTTCTATCCGCAGGATGGGAGCCATGTCGACGAACTGTTCAAAAATGCCGACCAGGCAATGTATGCGGCCAAGAGTATGGGGCGAAACTGTTTCCAGTATTTCACGCCGACGATGCAGCACGAAGCCATGACACGCATGTCGACGGTTAAAGATCTGCATAGTGCAATAAAACAGAATGAATTCGTACTGCACTACCAGCCGATAGTGGATCTGGCGACCAATATTATCTGCAAGGGCGAAGCCCTGATTCGCTGGCAACATCCCGTACGTGGGCTGATTTTCCCTGACACATTCATTACCTACGCCGAAGAATCCAGATTGATCAACGACATCGGCGACTGGGTTTATCGAGAGGCACTAGGCCAGGCCAAACTCTGGCGCCGCAATTACGATGCAGATTTCCAGGTATGCGTCAACGTGTCCACGGTTCAATTTGATTCAAGAAGTTCGAATGTCAGGCAGTGGATCGATCAGCTCAAAAAGCTTGAACTGCCCGGACAGGCGGTTGCGATCGAGATCACAGAAAGCCTGCTGATGGAAAACGTCGATAAATTTACCGATAACCTGTTGATGCTCAGAGACGCTGGAATCCAGGTGTCACTGGATGACTTCGGGACGGGCTACTCCTCGCTTTCCTACCTGAAAAAATTCGATATCGACTACCTGAAAATCGATCGTTCCTTCGTGCAAAACCTTGGCCAGGATTCAGATGACATAGTAGTCTGCCATGCAATTATTGCGATGGCCCACAAGCTGGGTCTGAAGGTGGTCGCCGAGGGTATCGAAACCAGCCAACAACGCGCGCTGCTGGAATCGGCCGGCTGCGACTATGGCCAGGGTTACCTGTTCTCAAAAGCGGTGCCCGCACAGGACTTCGAAGACCTCCTCGCCCGCGTCAGTAAAGCCAGTTAAAACAGTCATTTAACTTCTGTACAACCCGCCGCGTATAGCGCTTGCTGAAGCGCGATCAGTTTTTGATTTAATCGGCTCGATACCCGTGCGACAATGGGTCGCAGAAAACGAAATCACTGCCAGCAACCAGGACTGATAACCCAACCCATGACCCGGCCGCATCGACCTTCCCTCGCGTGCGCAGACGATCTGACGCGAGCCGCCGAAATCGACTTAAACCTGGCGCTGTCAGGATTGATCGAGCAACGCTACAGTTCACCCATCGTTCGCCCTTCCACCGCCGCGGATGTCGCGGCATTGATCGATGCAAGCTTCCCGCGGGGCGACGAATCACTCGAGCAGCTGGTCGCACAGATTGCAAACGCTACCGAGCAATACCCGCGCCGCAATACCCATCCGGGTTTCTTCGGCTGGATTGCCCCATCGGGTTTGCCCAGTGACCCGCTGGCCCATGCGATGGTCAGCGTATTGAATGAAAATGTCGGCACCTACCAGGCTTCCCCGGTAGGTACCACGATCGAAAAAACGGTGATTCGCTGGCTAGCCGATTTGATATCTTTCCCACAACAATCGGAAGGTGTTCTGCTAAGCGGTGGATCAATGGCGAACATGTCGGGGATCGCGAGCGCATTAGCGAAAAGATACGGCCCTGGCTATCGAGAGCAGGGTCTGGCCGCTTTCAGCCAGGATTCGAAGCCGGTCGTTATCTGCTCGCAGGCCGCGCATTTCTCGATCCGCCGCGCAGCAGTTATGCTCGGTATCGGTACCGACAATATTATTCCCATCGATACCGATGCAGAGTTTCGTATGCGAGTCGACAAGCTCGAGGTCGCCCTCAGGCAGCAGCAAAATATTATCTGTGTGGTCGCTTCAGCAGGCACCACTCTTACCGGTGCTATAGATCCGCTCGAGCAGATCGCAGATCTTTGCGCCGCACATGATATCTGGCTGCATGTGGATGCAGCCTACGGTGGTGGCGGATTGATGTCTGCGGAGTTGCAACCACGTTATCGTGGAATCGAGAAAGCGGATTCGGTGGTGATGGATTTACACAAATGGTTTTTCCAGTCGCTAGATGGCAGTTTACTGCTGTATCGTGATGCCAGCTGGGCGCGCCAGTTGTTCTTCGAGAGCTCCGACTACCTGCGAGCAAACGAGGACTCCTCGCCCGAGGAATACATGTTTTTCCACATCACGCCGGAGCTATCGCGTCGTTTTCGCGCGTTGCCATTCTACATTTCGATGCGCTGCTATGGCATCGAACGGCTCGGACGCAATGCCCTGCATAATGTGCAATGCGCCGAATACCTCGCCGATTTAATCCGCCAGGAGAACGAACTTGAACTGATTGCCGCACCGCAGCTATCGATAATTTGTTTCCGCTATGTCGCAAAGGGATTCGACGATAGCGAAATCGATCAAATCAACAGCGCAATTCGCGAGCAGATACAGCTCGAAGGCGATTACCTGATGTCCCCCACCCAGGTGCGTGGCAGGCCCGCGCTGCGAGTCTGCATCATCAATCACGCTACCCGCGTCGAACATATCGAGGGCTTGCTCGCCAGCGTGCTGCGTATCGGGCGTTCATTAACTCAATGAAACTGACATTGTTCGAACACCCCAGCGGTGATCGCCCATTGGCCGCGCTAGGACTGCTGCTGACGGGTGTCTTTGCTCTAGCCCTGCAGGATTCGCTGGTCAAGCTGATGTCAGGCGATACTTCCTTCTGGCAATTTCAAACCCTGCGCTCGATCGGCAATCTCAGTTTTATCGTTATCCTGGCCCTGGCAAGTGGCAGCCTCGGTTTGATGGTGCCGAGGAACTGGCGACCGGTTTATCTGCGTGGCGCCTTTCTCACCGTTTGCATGTTCTGTTTTTTCGCCGGAGCTCCTTACCTCACGGTGCCGCAGATGGCAGCGGGACTCTATACCTACCCATTGTTCGTATCATTACTCGCCGGCCCGGTACTGGGTGAGTCGGTGGGTCCCTGGAGAGTTTTCGCCTTGCTGGTAGGCGCAATCGGCGCCGCTTTCATACTCAGCCCGTGGCAGGATGATTTTTCTGTCGTACAGCTGTTGCCCATCATGGCCGGCTTTTTCTATGCCACAAATATATTGACCCTGCGCCGGGCCTGTCGTAACGAAAGTCCGCTGGCGCTGGCCTTCGCCGTTGGCGTGGTTTTTATTGTCTCCGGCGTAGCAGGCATTGCCCTGCTTTCAACCTTTCCACCATCCGCGGAGATCCGTGAAACCATGCCCTTCGTGGCTATCGGCTGGCCAGAGTTGACCTTCCTGGTTGCCGGGTTTGCGCTGTTTGCATCGGTACTCAACCTGACCGGAAACATCTGCCTCGGCCGCGCCTATCAGACTGCAGACGCAAGCTGGCTCGCGCCGATAGATTTCAGTTACCTGATTTTTGCCGCTTTGTGGAGTCGCGTAATATTCGATCAGTGGCCAACCACGCAGGCAATAATCGGCATGGCGCTGATCGGATCGGCCGGGATTATTACCGCCTGGCGCGAGCGCGTCGTCGCCACCGGCAAGCGTATAAATCTGTAACCAGCCTGTCAGTCATCATCATCGTCGTAACCTTCAGGTAATTTATGCGCGATGCCCTTGTGACATTCGATGCAGGTTTGCCCGGTTTTTTTGTCGACTACTTTTTGCATTTTTTCAGCGGCGCGACGCTCCTGTTTGTGAAAATCCATCGACTCGAACGAATGGCAATTGCGGCACTCCCGGGAATCGGTAGCGCGCATTGATGCCCAGACATGTTCCGCCATTTCCAGCCGCTTTGCTTCGAATTTCTCAGGCGTATCGATAGTGCCGACCACTTTGTGATAAAGCTCATTGGTTGCCTGCACCTTACGCACCATCTTCGGCAACCATTCCCTGGGCACGTGACAATCGGAACAGATCGCACGTACTCCAGCCGCATTTTTATAGTGAATGCTCGCTTTGTACTCTTCGTAGACAGGGGTCATTTCATGGCAGGAGATGCAAAATGCGAGGCTGTTGGTCTCTTCGACGACCGTATGCAGCCCACCCCAGAAAATAATGCCCGACAGGATGCCGACGAAAAATACAACCAGTGTTGCCTTATTTATTTTCTTACGCATGGTTTGCACCGCCTGTAAAAAAGCCCCTTACACTCGTAAGGGGCTTCGCCGATAGGTTAATCCTGGTTGGTCTTTGTCCATTAATGATTTATTAATGGAATTAACTAATCAGACTACTCCTTGGGCAAGGTTTGCAGGTAGGCAAGAATATCTACCGACACCTGGAGATCGAAGGCACGCATTGCAGGCATCTTTTCATCCGGTTGACCATTTTGAATTTTCTGGATGATCTCCCATGGATTCTTGTTAGCAAGTCCACCCAGGGCCGGCATATCTTCTGGCTCTTTACCGGATTTCGCATGGCAACCTGCACATACCGTGTTGTAGTAGCGCTCACCTTGCGCGATATCGCCCTTGGCTTTCTTGGATTTCCTGTCGATTACGGCATCGATATCAAACTGCCCCCTGGTGACGAAATTTGCCAGATCGGTGAAATCCTGGTCACTCATCTTGCCCGCATAACCATGTGTCGAATCCTTCATCGCCGCGATGACCTTTGCGTTCGAGGCACCCTGCATGTTCTTTAAACCCTTGATGCCGGTTTTGTATGAACCGGATGCATAGGCACCGTCCTTACCCATCAGGTCCCAACCATGACAGGACTTGCAACGGTGCGTGGCATTACCCTTTTTCTTGGTGTTCGAGGCAGGCCATGCGGGATGAGTTTCTGTGGGTTTGGGAGCCCCTGTAACCGCGAACCATTTATCGTATAACCTGCCACCACGGGCAATCGAGGAAACCTCCTCAGCGGCAAAAGTAACCTGCGCAAAAGCTAAAACTGATAGCGCAATTAAAATACTGATTATATTCTTCAATTTTCTTCTCCTCAGTGGATTTCAGTGCAACATTCTATAATTTTATTCGCTCTGATTATCACCCTAAATTGTTAAAGAGTTGCTAACTACACAGTCTTTGACGGGTTTAAATTACCTTCCATTGATATAGATCAACTGTTACTCGGTTCAAATCACAAATTGTGTTTTCGTTGGGCCTGGCAGCGTCAAATGAAGTCCTCATGGAAGGTATTTTTTTATTTTCGTCATAGGTCTGCGATCGCTGTACTGCTATAGTAAGCCGACAGTTATTTCATCACCGGGCTTAAATGGAATCACTCAAGGCAATCTGGGCTGCGTTATTCGAAAGCCTGCGTGACCTGCTTCCCATCATCCTCGTCATCGGCTTTTTCCAATTTGCCGTGTTACAGCAACCGATCCCGAATCTGGGCGAAATCGTGATCGGTATCGTTTTCGTCGTCATCGGTTTAACCCTGTTCGTACAGGGTCTCAATATGAGCCTGTTCCCGATCGGTGAATCCATGGCTTACTCATTCGCGAGCAAAGGCAGTCTTTTCTGGCTGCTCTGCTTCGCCTTCGCGCTCGGGTTTGGCACTACCATCGCCGAACCCGCACTGATCGCGGTTGCCAGCGAGGCTGCAATCATCGCCGCCAACGGCGACATGATCGAAAACTCTGAGCAATCCCTGGCATCCTATGCGCAGGGGCTGCGTATTACCGTCGCGCTATCGGTAGGCGTTGCGATCATGATCGGTGTATTCCGTATTGTTAAGGGCTGGCCGATTCAATACCTGATCGTAATAGGCTATAGCGGTGTCGTGATCATGACCGTGTTCGCGCCGCCCGAAATTATCGGTATCGCCTATGACTCGGGTGGCGTAACGACCTCTACCATTACGGTCCCACTGGTAACGGCGCTAGGCGTCGGCCTGGCAAGTTCGATCAAGGGACGCAACCCGATGGTCGATGGCTTCGGCCTGATAGCTTTCGCCTCACTGACCCCGATGATTTTCGTGATGGGTTACGGCATGCTGGTATAAGCCGACTATGCTGCATATTTTCACAGACTTGCTAGCTGCCATCGCGTCCACCGTGTGGGACGTCATACCCATCGTGATCGTCATTTTTGGTTTTCAGCGGCTGGTCCTGCGTAAACCTGTCGCCAACCGCAAAAGACTTATAATCGGCTTCGTGCTGGTGCTGCTCGGGCTGGGATTTTTTCTCGAGGGACTTCAAGCCGCGTTGTTTCCGCTCGGACGCCTGATGGCACTCCAATTGACCGACCCCGCCTTCATCGCCGGCGACGACATCGGCCGTGTGCTCCAATGGTGGGATTACCAGTGGGTTTACCTGTTCGCCTTCGCCATCGGCTTTGCAACCACCATCGCCGAACCCTCGTTGCTGGCGGTAGCGATTAAGGCCAACCAGGTTTCGGCCGGCAGTATCGGCATCTGGGGTCTGCGTATCGCGGTGGCAGTCGGTGTTGCCATCGGCATCGCGCTGGGGGTTTATCGCATTATTACCGGCACGCCGCTCTACTGGTATATCATTTCGGGATATGTATTCGTGTTGATACAAACCATGTTTGCACCACGCATGATTATCGCGCTGGCCTACGATTCGGGCGGCGTTACGACATCGACGGTGACCGTCCCACTGGTCGCCGCTCTCGGACTCGGTCTCGCCAGCACCGTGCCGGGACGCAACCCCTTACTCGATGGCTTCGGCTTAATCGCCTTTGCCAGCCTTTTTCCCATTATGTCTGTGTTGGCCTACGCTCAGTTATCCGAGTGGCGAGGCAAGCACGGCTAGAAAATTCTAACTTAACGAGGCACCATCATGCACTTTAAACTCATCATTGCGCTGACCGAGGATTCGATCACCAATAAAATTGTCGACGCCGCCAGGCAGAAGGGCGCGACCGGTTCAACCGTTATTTCCAGCGCCCGTGGCGAGGGTATAATGGCTGCCAAGACTTTCCTCGGTTTGAGCCTGGAAACACAGCGAGATGTGGTATTGCTGTTGGTCGAAGAACACTTGAGTCGCGACATACTCGAAACCCTCGAAACTGTCGGCGAGTTTGAAGTCAACCCGGGTTCCGGTATCGCCTTCAGTATCGATGTCGAGGACGCGGTTGGCGTAGCGAACCAGATCAGCCAGTTATCTGAAATTGTAGAGGAAGAGATATGAACAGCAAAGTAATTGTCCGCGTCAGGGACGTGATGAATCCAGGGGTTGATCTGGTCGACGGTATGGATACCGTGGCGGAAGTGCTGAAAAATTCGAAGCACCCCGAAACCAAGTGTTTCATCGTCGATACGCGACATGAAAATGATGAGTATGGAATCGTATTGTTATCGGATATTGCGAAGCAGGTGCTGGCCAAGAATAAATCACCCGAGCGGGTCAATATCTATGAAATCATGTCGAAGCCCGTGGTCTGCGTGGACCCGGAAATGGATATACGCTATTGCTCACGCCTGTTCGAAAATTTCGGTCTGAGTCGTGCGCCGGTAGTCCAGAATCTCAAGGTCATCGGTGTGATCGGGTATACCGATATCGTATTGCACGGTGTGCGCGATCGTTTGCTGTGATCCGAGCCTGTAGCCTCGATGACCAACCGAATTCACCTGAAACCTGGCAATCAGTCCTCGGAGTAGTACAAAGTGAAATCAAGCTTTAATGCCCTCGACAGTGTCGTTATCAAAGATGACTTTTACGCTCAGCCTGACGATATACGCAAGCTGGCACTTTCGAAAACATACAATGAACCCCCGGCCGGCACGCCGAGGCTGGCCGTAACCTCGGTTTGCAATGAGCAGGAAACCATGGCCATGGGCGACATGTTAAAACCTTACATACCGCAGATCGAAAATAATAAAGTGGTGGGCATCAACGTATTGTTCAGGTACACCCTGGCCGACACTCGGAAAAAGATTTTCTGTCATGTCGATGGTTGTTCCTACGCCGGACTGCTTTACCTCAGCAAACCGGAAGACTGTGCCGGTGGTACGACCATTTACCGGCACAAGGCCACCGGCGATGAAATCTACGATAAGGCGCACAAGCACCTGTATGATTTTAGAGATGCGACGCAATGGGAAATCATTTCCGAAGTAGAGATGGTCTATAACAGGCTGGTAATGTACCCGGGTCAGCTGTTTCATGCGATTACGCCAGTCTTCTTTGGCGATACCATCGACAATGCACGCTTAACCCAGAACGTATTTATCTTCCGCGAACATGATCGACAGCTAATGTAAAGCCAGGTCGGTGCCTTGCATGGCGGCGCATCACCTCGAGGTTGCCAGCCGTTTTGACAGGGCCACTATCTGATCCCAGGTTTTTGGGGGTAGCGCAACGCCTCTATCTTTCGTCATCTCGCGATATTCGCGTTCACGCTCACCCGGAATTTCGACCCGCTCAAAGCCTGGTGCAGGCGGGCAGTTACGCAACTCATACAGAATTTCTTCGGCAACGCGCTGCATTACCCGGGCTTCCCGGTAAAGCCCGGTATCGAGGGTGAGCAATAGCCAGCTACCCTCGGTTTCCGTGGGCCCCAGCATCGCCTCGGCAATGATCTCCGCCGCCAGTGCCAGCGCATAACCCTTGTGCTCGCCGGAGGGCATTATGGCGCCGCCGCGGAAGTAATCTTCGGGGTCACGCGTAACCTGACCCGTGGAGTCCATCAGTACGTTATCAGGGAGCTGCGCTCCGGCACTGCGCGCAGCATATATCCAGCCACCGGCAATCTTCGAGGTGGCGAAATCGAACATCATCGGTCCGCGCTCGCCACCCGGCACGGCGATGCTGTAGGGGTTGGTCGGCAACATCGCCTGCCGACCGCCGTGTGGTGCGACCTGGCGCCATTTCTCGCGACCGCCGCCACCAAAACAGATACTGAGAAAGCCCTGGTAAGCCGCGGCTTCGGTAAATGCACCGAGACGGCCGGTATGGCCGACATTTCGAATCGCGACGGCTGACATGCCATGCTGCTTCGCGACCCGGCAACCCTCGTCGATCGCCAGACGCATCGCAGGAATGCCGATACCGCCATTGCCATCGACGATCGTGGCGCCGCGCTCGGTGAATTTGATCTCAGGCTCGACATCCGCGCGCATATACCCCGATTCAAACTGATCGGCGTACTGCAGCGTGCGCATCAACCCGTGTGACTCCATGCCGCATAGATTGGCATCCGCCAGGTGCGCGGCTACCTCATGCGCAATCGCGGCACTGCAACCCAGGCTTTCGAATATATCACTCACCAGCGAGACTATTTCATGCACGGCAACAGTGACCCGCTCCTCGTCCATATCGAGCTTGCTGCGTACCTTGTCGGAGTGCTTCATAGGGGGAATTTGACGGCTGTGCAGGAAAATGTGATTTCAGGTTTGATCGATAACTCGAAAAACATGCTGTGCGCTTTTGCATCAAACAGGCTGGGATTAATTAGGGATATCTTTTGCCACCGTTACTTCGCTACATTTAAATTTTTTCACAAGGATTCCGCAGTGAGATCGACACTGGCAATAATAATGATAATGTTGGCGTTGCCCTGCTACGCCGTCGAACGGATCATCATAATACCCGAGATTCCCCGCTACTATCAAAAAGACGGCAGTGGAGCCTACCAGCAACTGATGCGCGAAATTCTCAGGCGCAGCGGTGAATCGGCCACGCTGATGAATTATCCGCTATCCCGCGCCACGGTAATGTTCGACAAGTTTAAAAACGCCTGCTACCCGGTTTCGCTGAAGCTTGCGGTCGATGTACTGAGGTACAAACTTATCGCTACCGGTGAAGCGATCAACCGCTTCAAGATTGTAATTGCCACGCTGCGTGGCACCGCCATGGTGACCTCCTTCGAGCAAATACGGGGGCGCAGCATTGCAGCGCTACCCACGGCGGACCTGGCCGCATACGGATATTCAGCATCGTCTTTGACAGTTCGCTATGTGAATACGCATGATGAGGGACTGGAATTGCTCCAGGCAGGCAAGGTCAGCGCGATGCTCGGCTCGGTAGGCGATTTGATTGCCTATAAAGACAAGCTCAACTATGAGGATGCCGATCCGATATACGCGGTCGATGAACGTTTGGTCTGTCATCCGGGCGCCGCGTCGGCGGCCTTTCTTGGAAAAGTCGACCCGGCGATCAGGTCGATGAAATCTGACGGCAGCCTGAAAGCCATTCTCGGCGAATACTACCTGCTGGACCAGTAGTCGCCAGCGCTACTTCCCGGCAAACTGCAATCGAACTGCAGTTTGCCATCGACGCTAGTTCAGGCTTCAGGGACGTTATCCCTTATACAGCTCACAGTCGTTTTAACCGACTCAGTAGCTGATGATCCAGGCGCAGCTCGATAGCCGCCTGCTCGAGAACAGGTGAATGATCGGATACATAGCTTAGCGCCTGGCGCCACAAACGATCGAACTGCTCCCAGAAAAGCCGCTTCGCTTGCGGAAAACGCCAGCCTTCACCGATAACCAGCGCATAAAGCCTGATTGCCTCGTCGGTGAACCAGTGCCTGCGAACCAGCTCGTCGAGTTCGTTTAAATCCCTGACCGGCATAATTAACGGCTTGTTGTTTTCGATCCACAGCGCCAGTACTGCCTCCATTAATGCCGCTTTATCCGGAAAATGGTTGTAAACGGTCGGTTTCGACACACCGGTCAACTTGACTACCATATCGATTGATGTGCCTTTGAATCCGTTTTCCAGAAAAAGTGGTAACGCGTTCGTCGCGATGTATTCTTTTTTGGATCTTTGCGCCATGGCAGGGTTGATTATCATTACGATTTATGCAAACTATACTAAACCGTTTAGTTTATGTCATCCATTCTGTTTAACGGAGTGACCGGAGGCCACAATGATTCGCAGTGAAAATGGTTATTTTGGGGAATTTGGTGGACGTTTTGTCCCCGAAATTCTGCTACCCGCGCTTACCGAGCTCGAGGATTTATTCTTCGGCTTACGCGACGATCCCGCTTTCTGGCAGGAGTACGTGACCCTGACCCAGGAATTCAGCGGTCGCCCGACACCGCTGACCCCGTTAAGGCGCCTGTCAAAGCTGCTCGGCGGAGCACAAATCTGGCTCAAGCGCGAAGACCTGAATCACTCGGGTGCGCACAAGATCAACAACGTGTTGGGTCAGGGCCTGCTGGTGCAGCGCATGGGCAAACAACGCGTTATTGCCGAAACCGGGGCCGGCCAGCATGGGCTCGCAACCGCGATCATGGCGGCACGACTCGGACTCGAGTCGACTATCTACATGGGTGCCGAGGATATCGAGCGACAGTACTCCAACGTATTCTGGATGCGTCAGCTCGGTTCCAACGTGGTTGGTGTTACCACCGGCGCACAAACCCTGAAAGAAGCGCTCGACGAAGCGCTGCGCGACTGGGCAGCATCGGTAGAAACAACTCATTACGTGCTGGGCACGGCCTGCGGACCGGCGCCCTTTCCGGAACTCGTTTCCTATTTTCAAAGCATCATCAGTGATGAGATCAAGCAACAGTCGATGCAGCAAATGGGGCGCCTGCCCGACGAAGTCGTCGCCTGCGTTGGCGGGGGATCAAACGCGATAGGCGCATTCGCGGCTTTTCTGGAAAATCCTGAAGTCGATCTGATTGGCGTCGAAGCCGGAGGAATCAGTCTCAAGGATGGCCAGCACTCGGTACGTCTGTCGCAGAATACCGGTGAAACCGGCATCGCACAGGGCTATAAAACCCTGTTCCTGCAAAACGATGACGGGCAGCTCGGTGATACCCATAGCATTGCGGCTGGACTCGATTATGTCGGCGTTTCACCGATTCTGGCCTATTTGTCGCAACAGGGACGCGTAATTGCGGAATCAGCCACCGACGACGAAGTTACCGATGCGTTCAGCCTGCTGATGAAAACCGAGGGCATCATCCCCGCGCTGGAATCCGCGCACGGACTCGCGGGCGGTTTCAAGCGCGCCAAACAGATGCGCCCGGAGCAAAACGTCGTTATCAACCTCAGCGGGCGCGGTGATAAGGATATTTTCAACATCGCGCGCGCCTTTCCACAACGTGAATGGACTGAATTCCTGCAACGTGAGGCCACGCGCTCGGCCGAGCTACTGGCGCAAAAACGAGGGCATTAATCATGTTTCCGAAACAGCACGAAGATTTGCAAATCATGTCCCATGCGGTGGTCGGATTTCCCAGTCTCGAAGAAAACGAGAAGGCGATAGCCGGGCTGGCCGAGGCCGGCGTCAAACTGATCGAATTGCAGGTACCATTCAGTGATCCGGTTGCCGATGGTCACACCCTGGTCAACGCCTGTTACGAAGCCCTGAAACATGGTGGTTCGGTGCAGGCAACACTCGACCTCGCGAGCAGGGTCAGCGTGCGTCACCCTGAAGTGACTTTTGTCTTGATGAGCTACCTGAACCCGTTATATCGCTTTGGTTTGCAGGCGTTGTTTGAACAGGCCGCGGCTGCCGGAATCCAGGGCATGATCGTGCCCGACTGGCCGGTCGAAGAGATTGAACCCTGGTTACCCACCCTCGATGCTCTTGGCCTGTCGCCGATCCTGATGGTGACACCCAATACCGCGCCAGAACGGGTCGAGAAAATAACCCGCGCGTCACGCGGTATGATTTACGTGGTTTCACGCATGGGGGTTACCGGCCATGAAACGCAATGGGGGGAAAAGTTTCAGAACTATATCGCTGAAATCCGCAAATACACCGATTTACCACTGGCGGTAGGCTTTGGTGTGCGTACCGCCGATGACCTGAACGCACTGAGCCGGCAAAGCCGAAGTGGCCGCGTTTTGCTCGCAGTATATCGAGTGGCAACGTGACGAAGGCAGCGCTAGCGCAGCTGATAAAATGAAATCGATTATCCAGGCCATCGACTCGAGCCCGGCGTAATCTGCACCGACTCGTCCGCCAGTGAGCTGTCAGCCAGACTATTTCCTGGAACCGCGTTAAGCCTCTAATAAATGTTCAGCCTGACTAAACTGTTGTTGTTGATCCTGGTCGGGGTGATTGCAGTTTACTGGTGGCAGAGTGGACTATTCAAAGGCCGGGCACGCGAACTTGCTGCGGCACATTGCCGGCAACTGGGTTTGCAGTTACTCGACCAGAGCATGGTGATCACGGCGATCCGGCCGATGCTCGGCAGGGGCGGAAGAATCGAGTTTCGCAGAACCTACCAGTTCGAGTTTTCCTCAACCGGTGACCAACGTTACCAGGGAGAACTGGTTATGGAAGCCATGCACCTGAAATCAATCGAACTGGAAACCTACAAACTTCCAGACGCTGACTGAGCGCAAACTGCAGCGCTTGTGAATAAATTTCCGCTCTCAATGATGTCACTTGAACCCGGGCGTTTAAAGTTCCAGCTTCAAGCGTTGCGCCAGCCGCAATGCGCTCAGATAAGCCGACTCGATACGGCCGTGAATACACCAGTCCCCGGCCGCAGCGAGTCGACTGTCGCAATCGATGAGGAAGTCCTCCCCCGCTTGCTTGCCGATATTGGCATAACGCCAGCGATGCAAAGCGACATGGTCGGCGTGGGAGATATCGCGGTCAATGACGCGCGCTAATTCTTCGCATAAATAGGTAGTCACCCATTCGTCACCGGCATCGATGTTGTTTTCGGCCCACAAGTTGGTCGAATGCACCAGCAGGCTGTAGTAATCCGGACGCGACGGTTTGCTGCTGTCATTCGAAATCCAGCTGATATCGGCGCCACTAACGAAAGCCACCTGCCAGTCGAGCGGCAACTTTTGCCTGAACCCCAGCATCAGCGAGTAACAACCGAGCATATGTTTTTGCTCAATCGATGGGCGCAGCAGGCTCGATGCGGGTAACAGCTCGGCAGCCTGCGGGGCCGGAATCGCGGCGACCACCCAGTCGTAATTCCCCAGAACTGCCTGCTGCTGATCAAACAGTTGCCAGCCAGCCGCGTTGCCGACTAAGCGGGTAACGCGGGTTGCAAGTCTGATATCGAGCCCGGCGGCCATTTGTTTAGCCAGCGTGTTCATGCGCGGTGTAGCGACATAATGCGCCGGTCCATCAGCCCAGCCGCGCCGACTGACGATACTGCCCGCGTCAATTTCGACAAAATTCGCGTCCCAGCGAGCGACATACCCTCGCTCGATATGAGGCTGCAGAAACTCCGCGAAGGCTTCCGATTTCGCGCTAAAAAACTGTGCGCCGTGATCGAATTGATAAGGACCGGCCTGGCGCGTGGCCATGCGTCCACCGTAACCGTGTGATTTCTCAAATACCTCGACCTCGGCCAGCGGGGCCAACTCCCGCGCCAGTGTAAGCCCGGCGATACCGGCACCGATGACGGCAATCCGGGTCATGCCTGGACCTGGCTAGCGCGCAGTTCCCGCGTGATCCTGCCGCTTAAGGCAAACAAAAGCAGTGCGCTGGCCAGGCCTATCCATAGCGTCGAGGTTAAAATTCCAAGTAGCGCCGGCTCGTTCACGGGCGCACCTTTTTCCAGGTCTACCGCTAGCCCCAGGAGCAACAGCGCGAAAA
The DNA here is from genome assembly GCA_963793595.1 of uncultured Gammaproteobacteria bacterium. GTDB lineage: Bacteria > Pseudomonadota > Gammaproteobacteria. Next base: position 23,165 of record CAWCBX010000075.1, read on the forward strand.
AAAGGCGTTCGGAAAGCCCCTGCAGCGACAGGTAAGTTGCACGTTGCTCGCGGCTTATGCGTGGGGCGATGGCGGACCTTACCGGTGCGACCACCAATGACATCGGGAAATTCCTCGCACTGACCAGCATCAGTACCAGCGGGCTGATCGCAACCGCCATTGCCGCGACGATACCCAGCTGAATAAACATCGCCAGCGCAAGTAATCCGACCAGTCCGAGCCTCCCCTGCCAGGCAACACTGGCCCTGGCGCCGATGGCACCACCAAACATCGATATCGAAATAACCACGCCCGATATCAGCGGCGCATATGCGGAAGCTTCCAGCAGCGGCAACTGCAACAGGCTGATATAGGGCTGGTAAAATTCGTAGACGATATGTGCCATCGCATAGAGCACGACAACAATGGCAAATATCCATCCCAGCACCGGGTCGCGCAAACGAGCAAGGCAACTCAGCACCACCGTAACAAAGCTCTGCGGCAGGCTCACGCTGTCGGGGGTATGCACGGGCTCGGTGAAGCGCCAGGCCAGAATTCCCATGGTGACAGCACTGCACAGCGAAAATACATAGGCCAGACGCAAATCAATAAGACCCAGGGCGCCACCAGACAAGGTCGCGATGGCCAGCATGATCATGCCCCATTGTTCGGCATCGGCTTCACGTTGCGCATACTCGGCCTCGCGCCCCAGCGTCTTTAGTGAATCGTACAGGAATGCAGTATCGGTGCCCGACTGCATGGCAATTCCGCTGGCGAGCAAAAACTGTCCGGCCGCAAACCACCAGTAACCGGCGCCGATGATGAAACAACAATAAGACCCGACTAGCGAGCTGGCGGCGAGCAGCAAGGTGGTACGCCGACCTATACGATCGGAAAAGTACCCCGATGGAACCTCCAGTACAAAAACGGAAAGATAGTAAATCGCCGACAATTCGATCACCTGGTCCAGCGGCAGGCTCTGGCTCATGTAGAGAAAAAAGACGGTGATCCAGGCGTGTCCGTCGGAAGCGGCTCGAAACCAGGGGTATAGCCGTATGTTCTGTTGCAGATGCGGCACGTCAGGAAGAACGACGCTGAATCACTGCAGGATTTCGCGAATCATGGTATCGGCGGCAATACATTGCTCCGGCGTCACCATTAACGGGTTAATATCCATCTCTAGCAGCGTGTCCTGATGGGCTTCGGCAAACCGGGCCAATGCAAGAATGCTGTCGACGACCAATTCGATATCAGCTCCCGCCCGACCACGAAAGCCCTGCAGTAATTTAAAGCATTTCAGCTCTTCCAGGGCAGTTCGAATCTGTGCGGCGTCGGTGGGCAGCAACAATGTTTTCGCATCGCGGGTCAACTCAACCAGCACACCGCCACTGGCGATTACCAGCAATTGTCCGAACTGCGGATCGGTATTGATACCGACCATCAACTCGGCGATGACATCCTCGATCATTGACTCGACCAACAGTTGCTCGATTTTCAGTTCGGGCAGCATTTGTGAAATTGATTTTCGCATCGTATCGATGGCGCTGCGCAGTTGTTGCGCATTTTGCAAATTGATTCTGACCGCACCCGCTTCTGATTTATGTGGTAAATCCGCGGACACTACTTTAAGCACGACTGGATAGTGCAGGCCCTCGAGTAGCTCGTCGCTGGCATCGATATCGATAAGCTGTCCTGTCGGAACGTCGATTCCCGCATCGACCAGGCGCTGCTTGCCCTGCCACTCATCGACCACCCGGGTGTCGGCATCGTCAACAGGCGTTTTTATCATGCTGAATTCGAGTTGCCCGGCGACTGACAATAGCTGCTCGCGAATCTGCCCGTAACGGCAGGCATTGGCGATTGCCTCCAGCCCCGCATCGAGGCCTTGCAAAGGCGTTACGCCGCCGGCGATCAGTATCTCGCGCGATTCACGATCGATATTCTCGGGCAGGTCGCTGCACACTGCACCTGGAATCCCGAGCGCGCTGCAGGCCCTGATGAAAGACTTCGCGTCATTGCGATAAAGCGTGTTGTCCGCGTGGATATGCGCAGGCGGGAAATCCTGAATCGCTACCGCTGCATCGTAGCCGTCGCCGACCATGGTCTGGAACACCTGTGGCATGATCTCGGTGTTCCCCCACAGCGGTGTCGTGTAGTCGAGTGGATTGGACACCGTAGCGATATCTGGCAGTAAATCGGCCAGTTTTTCGCTGGTTGCGGCCGAGGGCTGGGTTAGTTCGAGGCCGATCTTTTCGCAATAGTCGGCAACCAGTGCAGCATCTCCGCCCGAGCAGGTAAAAGCGGCGAGCTTACGACCTTGCGGTGCACCCGAAACCGACAGGAACTTGAGCGTTTCCATCATTTCCACCGGCGACTCGACGCGGATCATACCGAGCTGGTCGAATAACGCCTGGAAAGCCTCATCGGTACCCGCCAGCGAACCGGTATGGCTGACCGAGATTTGTGATCCGAGGCTGGACTTGCCAGCTTTCAGCACTACGACAGGCTTGTCCGCGATGATTGCCTTGATCGCGGCGTCGGCAAACTTCTGAATGTTCTTGATGCCCTCGATATACAAACCGATTGCCGTGACCGCGGGGTCATCCAGCAACACATCGATATAATCTTCGATCGTCAATACCGCCTGGTTGCCGGCAGAAATGACGTGCGAGATCGGCACCGAGCGATCGTTCATAATCATGTTGGCCGGCAGCATGCCGCTTTGCATCACCAGCGCAACGCCTTTGTGGCAACGATGATTCCCGGCACCAAAAGGCCACAACACCGCGCCATTGGTGAAGTTAACCACGCCATAACAATTGGGACCTACCAGTGCCATCGCGCCGGCGGCGGCGACCAGTTCAGCTTCGGCGCGTTGACCGGCAGCACCGAGCTCCCCGTAGCCCGCGGTAAAACAGGCCACGCCACCGGCACCCATGCGGCTGAGTTGTTTAACCGTTTCGGTTGCCGCCGCGCGCGGGGTAGCCAGGAACACCGCGTCAGGGGCCTGCGGCAGATCTTCAACCCTGCTATAGCAGGGCACTCCCCCTAGTGTTTCGCGGTTCGGATTGACACCCCATACCGGACCGTCAAATTGTTGCGCGCATTGGCGTGCGCTGAAATCGGCATCGCTACCACCAATAAAGGCTATGTGTTTCGGGGACAGCAGTCGGCGCAGGTTCTCGGGCAGCCCTGACATCAGGATTCATACTGGCGCAGCAAAGAGCGTGAAATGATATGGCGTTGTATTTCCGAAGTACCATCCCAGATTCGATCGAGACGGGCATCGCGCCACAGACGCTCAATGGGCAAATCTTCCATCAAACCCATGCCCCCGAATATCTGGATCGCATTATCGGCGCCACGACCGACCGCTTCGGAGGCAAACAACTTGGCCTTGGCCGCATCATCGGGTTCCATGATGCCCTGGTCAGCTTTGTCCGCGGCAAACATAACCAGCAGATCGGCCGCCTGTAAATCGGTCGCCATATCCGCCAGCTTGAACGAGGTTCCCTGGAATTTTCCGATTGGCTGACCAAACTGCTTACGCTCTGCCGCATATTTTGTCGCCAGTTCGAGCAGGCGCTCGAGCTTACCGCAGGCGGCGGCGGCTACCCAGACACGCCCCATCTTCAGCCACTTGTCGGCGAGTTCGAAGCCCTGCCCCTCGGCACCGAGAATCTGGCTCTGATGCACCCGGCACTGGTTAAATGAAAGCTGCCAGGTGTGGTAGGCGCGTTGCGCCGCGCAGCGCGGGCCGCGCTCTATCGAAAATCCCGGGGTACCCTGGTCGATCAGAAATGCGGTCACCAGTTTGCGTTCACCGCGTTTGGTTTGTTCCACCCCGGTCCACGCAAACAGGATCGCGAAATCCGGAATAACCGGGCTGCTGATAAAGTGCTTGGATCCGTTGATAACAAAATCTTCCCCGTCGCGCTTCGCGTTGGTGGCCATCGACATGATGTCGGACCCGGCACCGGGTTCGGTAAGTGCGAATACCTCTTTCTTCTCGCCACTGACGCAGGGCATTAAATACTTTTCGATCTGTTCGTCCGCGCAGGCCAGCAGAATTTCGGATGGTCGATGAATATAGCCATGCAAGCCGTAACTGGTCTTGCCCAGTTCGCGTTCGAACAATGCCAGGGTTTTGTAATCGAGGCCGCCACCACCAATGTCTTCCGGCAGGTTGGGTGCATAAAAACCCATTTCCAGCGCTTTCTGCTTGATCTGCTGACCGAGCTCCGGTGGCACTTCGCCGGTACGATCTACTTCGGCCTCGTGGGGTTCGAGTTCCTGCTCACGAAATGCGCGCAGCGAACGGACAATCATGTCCTGCTCGGCGGTCAGGTTGTAATTCATAAAAACTGGACCCGGTGAACTATCAAACGCATGCAATCATATACCATTTGTTAAGCGAGTCTACTAAACTGCGCGGATCTAAGAACAGTGCTCTGATTGGGGATAATGATGATTCCAGGTGATAGTGAAGTACGGGTAGAAATCGAAGATACGGTGATGCTGATCACCATCGATCGTCCAAAAGCCAACGCCATTGATTTACCCACCAGTCGCAAGCTCGGCGAGGCACTGGTCTATTTTCGCGACAATGCGGAGTTAAAGGTCGCCATCATTACCGGGGCCGGTGAGAAAATTTTCTGTGCCGGATGGGATCTAAAGGCACTTGATAGTGGGGATACCCCGTTAGAGAACTGGTGGGAGGCCGAAGACCCGGAACTGGGCGGGTTTGCCGGCATTACTGAAATGTGGAATTTGAACAAGCCGGTCATCGCCGCCCTCAACGGGCTCACTATCGGCGGTGGCTTCGAAATTGCACTGGCCTGCGATCTAATCATCGCCGCCGATCATGTCGAGTTTGCGCTGCCGGAATTGCCGCTCGGTCTGATACCCGATGCCGGTGCCGTGCAGCGTTTACCCAAACGCCTGCCCTACAATATCGCACTCGAAATGCTCTACCTGGGTCGCCGCATGAGTGCCAGCGAAGCGATGCATTACGGGTTGATCAACAAGGTCGTGCCCGGCGGCTGCAATTGATGGCTGCCGCGCGCGAATGGGCCGAGCAAATGGCGCAGGTTGCGCCGCTTGCGTTACAGTCGATCAAGGAAGTTTTGCGCGCGATCGAATGCCAACCGACCGAACAGGCATTTCACAAGATGCGCTATGACGATCTGCCAACCTACAAGGCGATGCTGTCGTCGGACGATGCCGGCGAAGGCGTCAAGGCATTTGTCGAAAAGCGCGACGCCAAATTCAAAGGTAGTTAGTCATGTTGAATCAGACACCCGATGCCGTAAGCCGTATCACCTGTATTGGCGCCGGACCCATTGGCGGCGGCTGGGCCGCCCATTTTCTCGCCCAGGGATACCGGGTCACCAGTTACCTGCATGACGCGGCCGAATACGATGCACTGATGCGCCTGCTCGAAACTGCATGGACGAGTCTCGAGGAGATTGGTCTCGCCGAAGGCGCCTCGATGGATAATTTCAACTGGACCACTGACCTTGCCGAGGCTACCGAAAAGGCCGAATTTATCCAGGAAAGCGTCCCCGAAGTACTGTCCCTGAAGCAGGCCCTGTACAAGACCCTGGGTGATACCGTTGACGCCAATGTGGTCATCGCATCAAGCACATCGGGACTTTCGATGACCGATATTCAGGCCGAATGCACCACCCCCGAACGCACCGTGGTAGCCCATCCGTTCAATCCGCCCTACCTGCTGCCACTGGTCGAGATGATCGGCGGCGAGAAGACCAGTGCGCACACGGTCGAATGGACCGAGCAATTTTACAAAATCGCCGGTAAAGCACCGCTGGTAATGAAAAAGGAAATACCCGGCTTCATCGCCACACGGTTGCAGGAAGCGATCTGGCGCGAAGCCCTGCACATGGTCGCCAATGGCGAAGCCACCGTCGAGCAAATTGACCAGGCGGTGGTTAATGGACCGGGACCTCGCTGGGCCTTGATGGGTCCCTGCGAAATCTTCCATGTCGGCGGTGGCGAGGGCGGCATGGCTTATTGCCTGGATCAGTTCGGGCCGGCGCTCAAGCTACCCTGGACCCGACTGGTCGCACCGGAATTGACCAGCGAGCTCAGAAACGCAATGGTCGATGGTTGCATCGAGATGACCGCCGGGCAGGATTTCGCCAGCCTGAGTAAAAAAATGAATGACGGGCTGGTCGAAATCGCGAAAATGAAGCGTCGCGCAAAAGATCAGTAACCAGACAATATATCGAGGGGAAACACCAAATGAATAACGATGTCATCATCACCTGTGCCGTCACTGGCGCGGGCGACACCACCAGCCGCAGCAACCTGGTGCCGATAACACCACGACAGGTTGCCGATGCGGCCATCGAAGCCGCCCAGGCAGGCGCCGCCGTGGTTCACGTGCATGTGCGCGATCCGGAAACGGGACAGGGATCACGCGACCCGGCACTGTTCAAAGAAGCGGTGGACATGATCCGTGACAGCGGGGTCGACATGATTATCAACCTGACTGCCGGCATGGGTGGCGACTGGGTACCGAGTGAAGAAGATCCATCGTTACCAGGGCCAGGAACCGATATGATTGGACCGGAAGCACGGCTGGCGCACGTGGTTGAATGCAAGCCCGATATCTGCAGCCTGGATTGTGGCACGATGAACTTCGGCGGCAACTATACCTATATCAATACCGCGCCCTACTTGCGCACCATGGCCGAGATCACCCGGGATCTGGGCGTCAAACCCGAGCTCGAAGTCTTTGACCTGGGGCAGATTCGACTCGCGCGTAGCCTGATCGATGACGGCTTGATCGATGCGCCGCCAATGTTTCAGATCTGTCTCGGAATTCCCTGGGGAGCCGGCGCCGATACCGAAACCATGTCAGCGATGAAACAGGCGCTGCCAGCGGATGCGATCTGGGCCGGCTTCGGCATTTCCCGGATGCAAATGCCGATGGTGGCGCAGGCGGTGCTGCTTGGCGGAAATGTTCGCGTCGGTCTCGAAGATAATATTTATCTCGACCGCGGGGTACTCGCGACTAACGGCATGCTGGTGACACGCGCGGTCGAAATTATCGAGCGCATGGGCGCGCGCGTGCTGGGCCCCGATGAGGCCAGAAGCAAGATCGGTTTAAGCTGAGCGAACAATTGATTGAGATAATTCAGCGCAGGACGTCTACAATCGTTGATATAATTGATTTTGCATCCATATTGTTGCTATGAGCATAACCAATACACAATTTTCGATAGGACAGGTGGTACGGCACCGTGTTTATGAGTTCCGCGGCGTTATTGTCGATGTCGATCCCGAGTTCAGTAACACCGAGGAATGGTGGCAATCGATTCCGGAAGAGGTTCGACCACGCAAAAACCAGCCGTTTTATCACTTGCTGGCGGAAAATGAATCCAATGCATACGAAGCCTACGTTTCAGAACAGAATTTACTCATCGACGACAGCGGCGAGCCGGTTAATCATCCCCAGGTAGCCGAAGTGTTCGGCGAGTTTCTAGGTAACAGCTACGAACTTCCAGATAGCTATCGCAACTAGGCCGGTCAACCTGTGCGCATAAAAAAAGGGGTAGCAAAGCTACCCCTTTTTCGTACTAACCTGAAGTTCCACTAACCTAGGCAAACCACCAGCGCTCGGAATTCTTGGCACCGTCAAGCTCCCAGTTGTTGCCGATCACCTCGGGCACGTGCAGGCGTTCGTGATACGCCATGACATCGCTGCGGAACAACGGCAGGCAGACGCCGCCCTCGTTGTGAACAATTTGCTGCATCTCGACGTAGAGTATCCGACGTTTGGCCGGATCGAGTTCAGCACGCGCCAGTACCAGCAGCTTGTTGAACTTGTCGTGCTTCCAGTAAGTATCGTTCCAGCTCGCGTCCGCCGCGTAGATCTGCGAAAAGATCCAGTTTTCGGTGGCGCGGCCACTCCAGTAGCAGGCGGAGAAGGCTTTCTTCATCCACACGTTGCTCCAGTAACCATCGTCCGGTTCGCGCACGACATTAATGTTAATACCGGCAGCGCGCGCCGAAGAGGCCATCAACTGCCCGGCATCGAGAGCGCCACCAAAACCGGTTTCGGCGGCATGAAAATCGATATCGAGTTTGCTCAAACCGGCCTTCTTCAGATGGAACTTGGCCTTGTCCGGATCGTACTGGCGTTGCGGCAGCTCGGCCTCGGTGGCGCGGTAGATATTGGCCGGACCGACAGGACTATCATTACCCAGCTGGCCGAAACCATGCACGATTTTCTGCAGCCATTCTTCGCGATCGACGATGTACTTGACTGCGGTACGCACATCGTTGTTGTCGAACGGCGCCATGTCGGTGCGCATCGGCAGCGTAATCTGCTTGTTGCCGGTAGTCGCCTCGATCTTGATTCCCGGAACCCGCTTCATCAGGTGCACGGTCTGGGTTGGCACGTTGTTGATCACGTCGAGCTGACCACCCTGCAACGCCTGGCTGCGCGCGGTCGCGTCGGCGATCTGCGTGATTTCAACCTCGTCGAAATGCGCAAAGCCCTCTTTCCAGTAATTCGGATTACGCGTGGTAAACGAACGCACTCCAGCATCATGCTGTTTCAACACATATCCGCCGGTACCGATCCCGGATGCCCAGTCGATCGTGCCATCGCCATTGGCCGGGCAGATGTTCATGTGGTAGTCGGTCAGCAGGAACGGAAAGTCAGCGTCACCGCCGCTGAGATCAATAGTTACAGCATGTTTGCCGTCGGCCTTGACCGAAACCACACCGGCCATGATGCCCTTGGCGGCGGACTTCGATTCTTCACCCAGGTGATGGTTGATCGACGCGACCACGTCCTCGGAGGTCAGGCTCTTGCCGTTGTGGAACTCGACGCCCTTGCGGATCTTGAAATGCCATCTCTTGGCGTCCGGGCTGGCTTCCCAGCTTTCCGCCAGTTCCGGCGCCAGTTCACCGTTGGCGGCAACTTCGGTCAGGCTGTTGCGCAACTGCCCGAATTGCAGATGAATCATGTACAGGTCGAGGATCTGACCAGGGTCCATCGTATCGGTGGTGGCGCCGCCGGTCAGGCCGACACGCAGGCGTCCACCTTTCTTCGGGGTTGCGGCTTCGACCCTGTTGAGAATGGCCGATGCTGCAGTCAGCGACACACCCATCGCCAGTGCTCCAGTCATGAAGCTACGCCGGGAGACCTGTCCGGTTTCGAACGAATGCTGAATATCTTTGATCTTGTCTGCGACCTCGAGATCGGTAATACCTGTCGTCAGGTCAACTTGTTTTTCATCTTCGGATTTCACGTTATTACTCCTCCTCTTCGGATTTTATACTTACTGTTGTCATTGGACCTGCCGGGTCCTTTATGTGGGCTAGAATATATCAGGTTATTAAACTGGCGCAAATTGCAATTTCTACGCTGCTCTGACAGCAACCAGTGCGCGGCTTTCTCGACAATATAGCTACTGGACATTCGCTACGTGTAGCAGGCACAAAAGCAGGAACCTGCCGGCCCCCGCCCTCTCATCCAGTGCCATCTTGCCGTTGCGCGCCTGAACCAATCCTGAATTAGCCGTACTGTCTTCAACTGGTTGCGCTCGCCACAAATCCAAGTTGCTTATCGACCAGGTTGCGCAACGGTTCGCCGGCCAGGTAGCGCGCCCAGTTATCCATAAACTGATCAGCCATCGTATCCTCGAATTCGGCATAATCACCGGACATGTGTGGTGAGATAAGGCAGTTGGGCGCCTGCCAGAAGGGGCTTTCCGCCGGTAACGGTTCCTCGACGAAAACATCGAGCGCAGCACCTGCGATCTGACCCTCGTGCAGGGCTGCGAGCAAATCCTCTTCGACCACCAGCGCACCTCGACCGATATTGATGAAACGCGCATGCGATGCCATGGCGGCAAATTCGGCCGCTGCAAACAGATTACGGGTTTGTTCCGTCAGCGGCGTAATCAACACGACATAATCGGCAAGCGGTAACCGGGCATGCAGCTCGTCTACCGCGTAAACATGGCCAAAATCCGGATCATGGTCACGCGCAGTGCGGCCGATAGCTTCGATCTTCCATCCCCGCCGCAGTCAACAGGCGGCCCACCGCGCGCCCGATCGAGCCCACGCCGACCACCAGGGCGCGCTTGCCGGCCACGGTTTCGGAGAGACGATGCTGCCACCTGGCCTCGGACTGGGCGGCCAGGGTTTGCGGGATTTTCTTGGCAAAGCAGATAATCATCCCGAGCACCCATTCGGCCATCGGCACGTCAAACACGCCGCGCGCATTGGTCAGCTGCACGTCACTGGCCGCCAGCTCCGCAAACACGGCGGCGTCCACCCCGGCACCCGCCCAGTGGATCCAGCGTAAATCGCTCGCCGCATCCCAGGCCGCAGGCAGACTGGCATCGCGAAAGCTCCAGCCCAGCATCACGTCGGCGCCGGGTAGCACGCTGCGCAGCTCATCGGAGTTGGTGGCAAAGCGCAATTCCGCCTGGTCGCTCAATTCTTCAAGTCGCGGGACTTCGTCAACGCCCTTCGCGCCCTGTATTACTAATACTGGTTTCAATTTTATTCCCCTGTTGCTGTTGCCATTTCAAGGCGGGTTCGCGTCCGAATTATAAAATCATCAATGCCGTCAGTGTCTTCCTGCATGTAAGCGAGCGGGTCTGGCAGACTGGCTGTCCGCTTCATCACCCCTTCCAGCGTGGCATGCAGGCAATAGGCAGCGTAACTGATGGCATAACCGCCTTCCTGCACCAGCACCAGTTTACCGTCGCAGCATTCATCCGCCAGTGCGCGGGCGCGTTTGCCCAGTTCATAAAAGCCGTTCATCGACAGTAGCTGACGGCCGTTCGGATCAAACTGGTTGGCATCCTGTCCCGCGGCAATAAACAGTATCTCTGGTTGGTGTTGCCTGACCGCTGGCGCGACTATTTCGTCAAACACGCGCACATAGGCCGCATCCCCCGATCCATAAGGCATCGGCATATTCAAATTCTTGCCCAGCCCCGCCCCTCTGCCAACTTCATCGATAGCACCGGTCTGGGGATGGGTTTTACCCCAGGCGCCATGGTTCATATGCAGCGAGATAGTCAGTACGTCCGGGTCTTCATAAAATCCTTCCTGGGTGCCGTTACCATGATGTACATCCCAATCGATAACCGCGGCCGTCTTCATTCCCTGGGCGCGCAAGTGTTCGATCGCTACACCGATATTATTGAAAAAGCAGTAGCCATCGGCCATGTCGGGTTGTGCATGATGCCCCGGTGGGCGCGTCATGGCATATGCGATTCGACCTTTACCCGCGTAGACATGACTCGCCGCAGACATGGCCAGGCCCGCGGCCTTGCAGCAGACGGCATAACTGCCGGGACCAAAAATAGTAGTACTGGAAAAAGTGCGACTTTCGCTAACCGGGATCGCATCCAGCTCATCGATATACGCTGGCAAATGGAAGCGTTCCAGGTCTGCTCGAGCGGCGGTTTCACCCGCATACCAGTCCAACACCTCGGCGATTGGTCCGTCTTGCAGAACTCCGTACATATTCTTCACTCGCTCACTATTTTCCGGGTGCGTCTCGATCACAGGCAGGTAAGGTGAAGCTTGCGCCTCAAAAAAGCCTCTGCCGGTGTCATGGTCAAAAACACAGGGATCAAAGAATACTGCCAAACGATCGTTCATTTTTCTCACTACCTTTGCCTGTCTGTTTATCCTTCCCTGGTCGAGCATACCTTAAGTTCGATACCGACTTCACGAGTACCGAGGGCCCGCAGGAGCAATATTATTAGCCAAATTTGTCAAATATGAAAATTTGCCATAACCTCCCGCTAAACCATTTGCAGAGTCTTGATATGGGACAAAATCGTGATCTTGTGCTGGAACATTGTAATCCAGCCATGGAACTGGGATTCTCGCCGGAGGAATTCGACGCCCGATTGCAGGCCATCCGTAAACGCATGGCTGTGGACAAGATTGACCTGCTCTGGTTGATGGCGCCTGAAAGCCTTTATTACGTCAGCGGCTATACCTGCGAGTGGTACCAGGCGCAAAGTCCCAAACAATGGCCAGCGACGAGTGGTATCGCGGTTCACGTGGACCACGACCGATTTATCATGTTCGACACGCCGAGCGAAAAAGTCATGTGCCGCTTTGTCACCTGCGCGGAAGATATTCGTACCTTTCCCATCGACAACCGCCGGGACGGCATCGGCTTCATCATGGATGAGCTCAAGGCGGAGGGCTGGCTGGGCGGTACAGTCGGCATGGAACTCTACAGTTACCGGCCCAACCCGGCGATCAGTGCAAGGTTCAGGGCGGCTTTTGAAGCTAACGGATCCACGGTCACCGATGGTAGCGATATTTTGCGCGAGCTGCGCTGGATCAAATCTCCCCAGGAGATAGCCTATATCGAGCAAGCGGCAAAAATTACCGATATCGGTCTCGCCGCGGCGACCAGCGCGATTCGACCCGGCGTCACCGAACTCGATGTCTATGGCGAAATGATCCACGCCATGGCCAGGGCAGGTGGTGAGAATCCTGCGATCACCTTACCCGTACTTTCAGGGCTTAAAGCCAATACCGGTCATGCGCTGGCGAGTCGCAAGATCATTGCAGCTGGTGAACAGGTCAACGTGGATGTCAGTGGCGTGTACTGGCGTTATCACGCCAATGCGGCGCGTTCATTCCATGTCGGCGAACCGGCAAAGGATGTGCTTGAGTACCATGACAAATCGTCAGGCGTATTCGAGGTGATTGCCGCACTGCTGAGACCCGGCCTGACGGTAGGCGAACTGGTTACCGCGACCCGGCAATATTACGACGAGGTCGGCATCTGGTCCGATGCGGGCTGGGTCGGCGGTTATGAACTGGGTATCGGTTTCCCACCGGACTGGGTAGGCAACTTTGTCTATGAAATGTCGGACACGGAGTCAGGTAAAGTGTTCGAGCCAGGCAGCTGCGTCAACTTTGAAAGCCAGTTTTTCAGCCCACGCATGTCGGGAATCACCTACTACATTTGCACCCTGCTGTTCAAGGAAGACTCGGCGCTGCTGCCGGTAACCGCGCCGCGGAAGCTGGTTGTCGTCGAATAAACCCCGGCATACCAGGTAAGTGAGGATAAATCGAGGCAGCCATCACTCAACCACATTTTGATTCGCCACAATTCAGGCAGGTCAAACAGCCATCCAGCATAATCATCGCCCTGGTCAGGCATTTTTTGCACAGCGTAGTCCCTTCCGGAAAATCATCCTCTGGCACATCTGCGCCGGCTGTTTTCTGATTAAATTCTTCCGTTTTCCCCTTGATGAAGTTTTTCTGGTGTTCATCGAGTGTCGTTGATTTGAGGATTCCTATTTCGCACAGATGGTCTTCCAGCACATCACCGATTTCAGCGACCAGGGAGGGCATGAATTTGCCTCCTTTCTTAAAATAACCGCCGTGCGGATCAAATACGGAACGCAATTCTTCAACCAGGAAGGTGACATCGCCACCCTTGCGAAACACGGCGGAGGCAATCCGCGTCAACGCAACAATCCATTGAAAATGATCCATGTTTTTGGAATTTATAAATATCTCAAAAGGACGGCGCAGCTCATGTTCGGTATCCGGATTAAGCACGATATCGTTAATGGTGACGTAGAGCGCGTGTTCGGACATGGGTGTCTTGATCTTATAGGTCGAACCTTTTAGCACGGGTGGGCGCTGCAGCTTTTCGTGCATATGGACCACATTGTCGGTGTCTTCTGCGGGCGGCAATGCGCCTGATTCGCCCAAATCCTCTTTTGGATTAACGACAAAAGCCTGGCTAATTTTCTTATCGATTTTGCGCGCCATATTTACCCTCCTGCCTAAAGTTTCCCATAATATCCCTCCTTCAATGCATCATACAGATTGGCCGCGGTATGAATTTCGCCATCGTATTCGATCTCTTCGTTGCCCTTTACCTCGATGACTTCATCATTCTCGAGCACGAAGCGATAGGTTGTATTTTCCAGATCCTTTTCCTTAACCAGCACGCCCTGAAAAGCCTCGGGATTAAAACGGAAGGTGGTACAACCCTTCAGCCCCTTTTCGTGCGCATAGCGATAGATATCCTTGAAGTCCTCATAGGGATAATCCGTCGGCACGTTGGCCGTTTTTGAGATAGACGAGTCTATCCATTGCTGCGCGGCAGCCTGTATGTCCACATGTTGCCGCGGCGAGATATCGTCACTCGAAATAAAATAATCAGGTAATTGCTGTTCCGGATTCTCCGCATCCTGCACCGCCTGGGGATTAATCAAATGCCGGTAGGCCAGTAATTCATAAGAGAATACGTCGACCTTTTCCTTGGTCTTTTTACCCGGGCGGATGACATTGCGTGCATAGTGATGCGCAAAACTGGGTTCGATGCCGTTGCTCGCATTATTCGCCAACGATAAGGCAATCGTCCCGGTAGGCGCAATCGAACTGTGGTGCGTAAAACGCGCACCAGTTGTTTCCAGTTCGGCGACAAGAGCGGGATCGACCTGCCTGATTTTTTGCATGTAGCGACTATAGCGGCTGTGCAGGATGGCTCCCTTCACCTGGTCCCCTTCCTTGAAACCATCGCCTGCCATTTCCGGACGTTGACGCAGCATATCCGCGGTCACTACGAACATTTCATCCATGATTGGCGCAGGTCCTTTTTCCTGCGCCAGTTCCAGCGCTACTCGCCAGCCGGTCAAGGCCAGCTCACGACTGACGGCCTCGGTGAAATCCAGCGATTCCGCTTCGCCATATTTCATTTTCAATAAAGCCAGGGTCGAACCTAATCCAAGATACCCCATACCATGCCGGCGCTTGCGCAATATCTCGTTCACCTGGTTTGCCAGCGGCAGACCGTTAATTTCGACGACATTGTCGAGCATGCGGGTAAAGATACCCACCACTTCCCTGAACTTATCCCAGTCAAAGCGAGCACTGTCGGTGAACGGGTCGACGACGAACCGGGTCAGGTTAATCGAGCCGAGCAAACAGGCACCGTATGCAGGTAAAGGTTGTTCACCACAGGGATTGGTGGCGCGGATATTTTCGCAAAACCAGTTATTGTTCAGCTCGTTTACCCGGTCTATCAGGATGAAGCCCGGTTCGGCGAAATCATAGGTCGATGACATGATAGCATCCCATAAGCGACGTGCAGGGATGGTCTTATGAATACGGCAGGCCACCTTGCCATGCTCATTTACCAGGTAATCTTGCTTGCCTGGCCAGTCATGCCAGACAATAGTTTCCGTATCTTCAAGATTGAATTCGCTTTCCTCTAACTCGCTCTTGTTAAGCGGGAAAACCAGGCGCCATAAATCATCGTTTGCTACTGCCTGCATGAATTCCTCGGTAATCAGCAGCGACAGGTTAAACTGCCGCAGGCGGCCGGGTTCCCGTTTAGCCCGGATCAAATCGAGTACATCGGGATGACTTATATCGAAGGTGGCCATTTGTGCGCCACGGCGTCCACCGGCTGAAGATATGGTGAAGCACATCTTGTCGTAGATATCCATGAACGAGAGCGGACCCGAAGTACGGGCACCCGCGCCCGCGACATAGTCCCCTTTAGGGCGTAGCGTAGAAAATTCATAGCCAATCCCGCAGCCTGCTTTTAACGTCAGCCCCGCTTCATGGAGTTTGCCAAGGATATCGTCCATGGAATCATGAATGGTGCCCGATACCGTACAGTTGATGGTCGAGGTGCGCGGTTTATATTCTCCAGCACCGACATTAGAGATGATGCGCCCACCCGGAATCGCACCATTTTGCAACGCCCATAAGAATTTTTCGTACCAGTGTTCGCGCAGTGCCTCGGTTTGTTCCTGATCGGACAGGGCGCGCGCCACCCGGGCAAAGGTGGCTGCGACATTTTCGTCAACAGCGGTTCCGTGTTTCGTCTTGAGGCAGTATTTCTGCTGCCAGATATCGAGCGAGGCCGGCTGAAAAGGTATTTCATCAGCGGCGAGCAGATGCGCCGGGGCCAGTTTATTGTCTTCAGATTTCATATCAAACCATCGGCAAAACCAACAGGAATTCCTGGTGATTCATCGAGAAGCCAGCTGCTGCAATTTTTCGTCATGGGACAGGAAAGTAATCGAATGCCGGAGATTAACCAAGATACATTAATTAGACGCCTTGTCGATTGACTCTTCCTTGATAAATATCAGATTAATCATCATTTTATTTTTTGCTAACCGCCGTCGACACGCGTGCCGGCGTGGCGTAAGTTCTACTTTCACCGGAGAAGGTTAAACTCTATAGTTACGCGGGTACGGAGGATAATATCAATGAACGAACCGGCGACGCAGGAATATGACGATAAGCTGACGGCTTTACTCGAAGCTCTCTGGGGCGAAGGTTTCCTGTCGCCAGGCGGTATTGACGAGGTGGATCGCTACCTGGCCGGGATCGGGCTCGAAGGTCTAGCAGTGCTCGACATTGGTTGCGGCCTAGGGGGCGTTGATATCCACCTGGTCAAGCAACATCGGGCGGCGATGGTAACCGGAATCGATGTCGATCAGGCGCTGATCGAGCGATGCAGGCAACTGGCCGAAAAATCCGGCGTCGGATCGCAAACAGAATTTATCTGTGTCGAGCCGGGGAGGCTAAGCTTTGGCGATGCCAGCTTCGACGCGGTCACCAGCAAGGATTCCATTATCCACATCGCGGACAAGCAGGCGCTGGCAGAGGATGTTTACCGCGTGCTCAGGCCGGGCGGCTGGTTTGCCGCCAGCGACTGGCTCGCCGGGTATGACGACGAGCCGTCGGCCGAGATGCAGGCCTACCTGGTCGCGGAAGGTCTTGATTTCGGACTGGCAACGGCGGAAGTTTATCGGCAGGCGCTGACAAAGGCGGGATTTACCGACCTCGACATCGTCGACCGCAATGACTGGTATCGGCAACATGCTCACCATGAACGGGATCGTCTCGAGGGTGCTCTGTACGAGGATCTGGTGGCGGCGACAGGCACCGAGTTCGTCGATCACGAAATCGAGGTCTGGGAAAAGATGATCGTCGCTCTCGAACAGGGGCAGCTGCGACCCACTCACCTGCGCGGGCGCAAGCCGGGCTAGCTTGAAGCAAGTATCGCTGATACTTTGCGAGATTTGACAATACCTGTGCGTCGAGGCACAACGGTCTCGTCAGACCGGGTATAATCAACCAATTTTTAGCACACGGAAAAACAGGACTACAAGGCATGCCTGAAAAACAATCAAGCTACGACAAGGCGCGCGCGCTCATCGACGCGGCAAATCGTGAAGACCCCAACCGGGTAACCGCGGATGGCAGGGACTGGCCCAAGGAACTGCTCTATTCGGAGCGCATGTCGGACATGCTCGAGCGTTACCGACCCGACGCGGACGATGCCATGAAGCTTGCCATCCGCGCGCAGCATATCGAGCGCTGGAAGTCACCGCGCAATGCCTACCCGATGGATCGCATCGGTTACCTGACCTGGCGTAAGGATCTGTACAAAATCCAGGCCAACACCGCGGCGGATCTGCTGCAGCAAGCCGGCTACGCAGGTGAAGAAATCGAACGCGTTAGAAACGCGGTGGCGAAGAAGAACATCAAGGGCAATCCGGATACCCAGTTACTGGAAGATGTCACCGACCTGGTATTCATGGAGCATTACATGCTGGAATTTGTCGGCAAGCATCCTGACTATACTGAGGAAAAGTGGATCGATATTATCCGCAAGACCTGGAACAAGATGTCCGCTAATGCGCATGACTTCACCCTGTCGGGGGCGGTCAAACTGCCGGAATCGCTGCTGCCGTTAGTCATGAAAGCGGTAGCCGATGACGCGGATGCCTCCAGTTAGTAGCTAGCCCCGGGCCTCAGCCCTGACAACAACGTTTGAACTTTTTACCACTACCGCAGGGGCAGGCTTCGTTCCTCCCCGGGTTCCAGGGCTTAAAACCGGGTAACAACAGGTCACCACTGGTGTATAACCAGCGCCCCTGCTGCTTTACAAAGCGACTGTTTTCATGCACCGCGTCCACCCTTCCCGCCACCAGCAGGCGCGCTTCGAATTCGACCGTGGCCTGATCTTCCTGTTGCTGGAAATCAATCACCTCCAGGCCAATCCACCTGATGCCGTCATCCAGTATCAAATCCTGCGGCCTGTGATCGCTATGCCAGGTTTGCGCCAGGTAGTCACGATCTTGCAGTACATAAGCACTATAGCGGGAACGCATCAGCTGCTCAGCGTTTTCAGGGAGCATCCGATGTGATATAAATCGACCGCAGCACTGGTCGAAATTCTGACCAGAATGACAAGGACAGTTCATTAACCGCTACCAAAAGGATTACTATACCACCATGTCTCAAGCACTCGATATCCTGCGCCGTCACTTCGGCTACGACCAGTTCCGCCTGCAACAACAGCAGATCATTGAAACCCTGATCAATGGCGACGATGCGTTGGTGCTAATGCCGACCGGTGGCGGCAAATCACTTTGCTACCAGATACCTGCGATGGTGCGTGACGGTGTCGCCATCGTCATCTCTCCACTCATCGCGTTGATGCAGGACCAGGTCGATGCGCTCGCGCAAAACGGCATCAATGCTGCGTTTTTGAATTCATCGCAGAGCCCGGAACAGCAGCAACAGGTAACCCGACAACTACTCAATAATGAGATAGAGATGCTCTATGTCGCGCCCGAACGCGCGCTCACCGACGGGTTTCTACGACTACTGGAACAATGCAACATCGCCCTGTTTGCCATCGATGAGGCGCACTGCGTATCACAATGGGGACACGACTTCAGACGCGATTACCAGAGCCTGTATCGCTTGCACGACCTGTTTCCGCAGATACCGCGCATCGCTCTGACCGCAACCGCCGATAAACGCACCCGCCAGGAAATCGAACAACAGCTGCGCTTGCAGGATGCAGCGAAATTCGTGCACAGCTTTGACCGTCCCAACATTTTTTACCGGATATCCGAAGGCAGTAATAACCGCCAGCGGCTGTGGAATTTTCTACGCGAAAATCACGCCGCCGATAGCGGTATCGTATATTGCCTGTCGCGCAAACAGGTCGACAGCACAGCTGCCTGGCTGTGTGACAAGGGCCGCGACGCATTGCCCTATCATGCCGGCCTCGATAACGCGACGCGGGCCCGGCATCAACGCCATTTTTTACAGCAGGAAAACGTGATTATCGTCGCTACCATTGCTTTTGGTATGGGCATCGACAAACCGGATGTGCGCTTTGTCGCGCATCTTAACCTGCCCAAAAATATCGAATCCTACTACCAGGAGACGGGCCGTGCCGGTCGTGACGGCCAGCCCGCTAATGCCTGGCTCGCTTATGGTTTACAGGACATCATAATGCTGCGCCAGATGATGCAGCAGAGTGATTCCGACGAACAGTACAAGCGCGTACTGCATAACAAGATGGAGGCAATGCTGGGATTATGCGAACAGACCCAGTGCCGTCGCCAGACCCTGCTCAACTATTTTAGTGAATCTCTGGCCGAACCCTGCGGACACTGCGACAACTGCATCGAGCCGCCACAAACCTGGGATGCCACCGAAGCTTCACGCATGGCGCTGTCCTGTGTCATCCGCACCGGTCAACGCTTCGGTGTGAACTATGTGATTGATGTGCTGATGGGCAAGGAGCTGGAACGTATTCTGCAAAACAACCATCATCAGCTCAGTACCTTCGGCATTGGCAATCTCGATGCTGCCGAGTGGCGCAGCCTGTTCCGGCAACTCATTGCGCTCGGCTACCTGGTCAGCGACGTCGATAGCTACGGCGCATTGAAGCTGCATCCCGACAGCAAGCCACTGCTGAAGGGTGAGCAAGAATTATATTTACGCAAGTTTGAGCGCGAGATTAAACCCGCCACCAGCGGCAGAAAAGACAAAAAGACGACGGTTCGCGTTGCCGATACACCGTTATTTGAGGCGTTACGTGATCACCGCAAGCAACTGGCCGACGAACAGGGAGTTCCTCCCTATGTCATCCTGCACGATAAAACCCTGCATGAACTATGCAGGCAACGGCCGGCGACCAGCGCGCAGCTGGCTACGATTATCGGTATCGGCGCGCGCAAGCTCGAGCTTTATGGTCGGGACCTGATCGACATCATTTCGCAACACCCGCTGGAAAAAACACTCGATAACAGCCTCAGCGATACCATCAATGAAACGCTCAAACTGCATACCAGCGGACTTGAGCCCGATGCGATCGCGACTCAACGTGAACTCAGCCTGACCTCCATATACAGCCATTTGAGCAGCGCCATATCGGCCGATGTGCTTGCGCTTGACGAGGTCATTAAAATAGATCCTGCGCAGCTAGATGAAATCGTTTACAGCATCGAAATGGTACACAGCGAAGGTGACTTCAAGCTGCGCAAAGTTTACGAATCACTAGATCGCCGCTACGACTACAACATACTCAATTGCGTAAATGCGAGTCTGGGCCTTTGAAACACAGGGGGCAGAACCGCGCCCACCGGCCTGACAGCTAACTCGAGACAGATTTATATACCTGCCCCGTTGCCGGGTCAGAAATCAACGAACTGCCTGCGCACCCTGGATTCGAGCAGGGGTATCGCCTTTTCCAGCACGAGTTCCTTGAAATGCGCGGTTTCCTGGTGCGCCTCTAGCCCGCTGACGTCGTGATACATCTCGTAGATAAAGAATTCCCGCGGATTATCCGGATCAACATGTGTCGTGTACGTAACCACGCCTTCTTCCTGTCGCGACATTTCTCCCATTTTCGCCAGAATTTCGTGCACTTCCTGCTCATTGCCGGGTTTTGCGGTCCAGGTGACCGCCAATACAAATGCCATGCTACTTCCTCCGGTATTTTGACCTGCATTATCTTATCAAAGGTTCAGTGTCGAATGATCAGTTGTTCCTGCTGCTCGAAATTTCGGGATTGCCTTTGCGAAATCGACCACTATGATCCAGCCAACAAAAGATTTCTGCTCAGGAGTTCGTCAATCAGGTTATGCAAATCACTTTCGATACTACCCCTTTCGAGATCCGGAAAGGCAGTCATCAGCAGATTCGTTATCTCATCCGCGGTCATCGGTTCGGCCAGTAGCGACCATATGGCAGCACCAATCGGATTGAGATAGTGAATGGTGGCACCCTGCCCATCGGCGAGAAACACCTGATCCTCGATCTGGGCAATACTGATGTCCGGATTACGCAAGTAGTGTCCCGGCAACAAGTGGTCGATGATCATGGTATGGCCATCCGCTAAGGTTTTAGCGTAATTTCCATTCCCGGATTGTGTCGACCAGTCACTGAAATTATCACGCAACAGTCTGACGGCATCTTCGGCCCTGTCGTAACGCAGCCGAAAGCGTTGCGAACTGGCAACCAGCTCACTGAGAACGGCAAGGATTCTGGGCGCCTCAGTTTCACGCGCAAAATTCTGCCAGATCATCTGGCGCAGAACTTCCGCTTCTGCAACAGTCTCCATACCCAGACTGACGCCTTCCCCCCTTTCCAGCAGCACGATCGCCCCGACAGGCAATTGAAATCCTCGTGGGGCAAGCAGGTCATTTTCAAGATCAAGATAAAGGTATTGCTCTCCCTGCAGTCGATTATGTTTACTAATGAACTCACGCGTCGCGGAATCCAGGTTATCGGGTAACGGTAAGCGCAAGCGTGGTGCGAATCCCGGCGCAATACCTTCGGCTTCGCGCAAACTAATGGGCAATACATCATCACTGAACAACCGAACACCAGAGGCAGCCAGGCAGGCTGAGAGAATACTCTTGCCCGACCTGTAGTTACTCGGAAACAGTACCAGTTTGCCGTCGAACTCGGCAGCGGCACCATGCAGGCAAAGCAGCTGCCTGTCTTCATGAACATAGGCACGTATGAGCTCGGCAACCAGCAAACAAATGGCTGCATCGGCGTTCTCGCGATACGCCGGCTTTTCCAGCCAGTCGCTCTCGAGGACATAATTATTATCTTCCAGTCTCAGGCTGAGGACCGGGGAAGAATGTTCAGCAGATACCTCGGTAATATGCCAACCAGAAAATATCAATGGGAAAAAGTCGATCAAGTGCCTGCAATTGATCAACTCGACCGAGTTTGACATATCGTCAAAGATCAAATAGAGGTTGTCTTTGCACATCGCAGGTCTTCCAGCCGATTTCATCTGGATTCAAACCCGTAGCATAAGCGATTCACACCGGCTGTAAAAACAACCGGTGTGAATTCGAGCTGGGAAAATTGTTTGTTAGTGGATCAGAATTGCGGGGCCGGGGCAGCAACATTACCTCCAGAGCCACCGCCGCTGCCTGAGCCACCGCCGCTGCCTGAGCCGCCGCCGCTGCCTGAGCCGCCGCCGCTGCCTGAGCCACCGCCGCTGCCTGAGCCACCGCCGCTGCCTGAGCCGCCGCCGCTGCCTGAGCCACCGCCGCTGCCTGAGCCACCGCCTGAACCGCCACCGTCACCGCCACCATTGCCGCCTCCACCATTGCCGCCTCCACCTGAGCCTCCACTAGAAGCATGTGCTGATTGGCTTAATGTCATCAGCACAGGTGCAGCATAAGCAACCGTAGCCGCTAAACCGAGGCGGGACAGGACCCTGCGACGTTCAGTATCAATTACATTCTCTTCAGGTATTCTGGAAATTTTATCGTGTTTCATAACTTGTCACCTCAATGTGAATAAAGATTTAATTGGGATTTTATTCCCATAACATATAGTTTAAACAATTCTAGCAAATAATCAATACCTGGTGGTTCGATGACTTTCGCTAGCCTTTTCTGATGCTGATAAAGCCAGATGCACTCAGGCCTCGCTTATCGGTGACGGTCAGAGTCACCCAACACGCAACGAGTATTAATTTTCACCACTACCACCTTATATTTGACAGAAACTGAATAAGGAAATAGTAGCGCGCGTTTCTTAAGGGAATATTAATTCACGAGGACGTATAAAATACGCTCGTAATGCAGGTCGGCGAGCAATCCCGCGAATGTTCGAAGCACCTGATTTAGCTAGATGCCCACTTCAAATATGCGTTCAAAGGGTCAGCCCCGGGAACAAAAGGGGTGCATTTATTTGTGGATAAACATATAAATGCACCCCTTGTTTTTACGTCTGGCGAGGATGATTCAATTTACTGGCGAATACCCTCGACGATCAGTTCGATTTCAACATCGCCCACCCAGTCAGGCATGCCGTAATCAGATGCCTTTAACATGATATCGCCCTGAAATCCGCTACGATAACCGCCCCAGGGGTCCTTGCCTTCGCCAATCTGTTTAACGTCGATCTCGACCTTTTTGGTGACGCCACGAATAGTCAGGTCACCGATGAGCTTGTCGGAATCCGCCATGCTTTGGTAAGCGCTACTGGCAAAAGTGATCGTGGGGTATTTCGATACGTCAAAAAACTCTTCGCTACGCAGATGCTTGTCGCGCTCGGCATGGTTGGTATCGATACTCTGCGCATTGATGGTGACGCTGACTTCGGAAGCGCCCGGATTACTGGCATCGTGCTTGAACTCTCCGGAGAAATCGTTAAATCGCCCGATGATATAAGAATAACCAAGGTGACTTGCCTTGAACGTGACAAAAGCATGTTGCCCCTTTTTATCAATTACATAACTCGCCGCCATTGCCTGCGATGAAATCAACAATCCAGCCATCAGGATTGCGCCAATAATTTTTTTCACTTGCATCAAACTAACTCCGTATGTTTTTTGTCAAAGAGTGTACTTATGTAAAGGACTACCCGATACCCAGCATTCTGCGCAGGCTGTTGTCCCGATCTACAAAGTGATGTTTCAGCGCTGCCGCCGCATGTACCAGTACCAGCCCAATCAAGATGTAGGCAAGGTATTCATGAATCAACCCGGCAATGTCTTCCTGTTGCGGGATACCGGTGATCGTTGCTGGTACTGCAAACACATTGAATACATCGATACCGGAACCGTCGGCGGTCGAGATCAAGTAACCACTTAAGATGATCAGGGCAATCAGAATATACAAAACCGCATGCATCAGCCGGCTAGCGATAATTCCAAACCGACTGCTGCCCTGTAGCGGACCGGGGGCGGGACTGACCCGTATCCATACGATCCTGAACAAAAATACTCCCGCGACCAGTATGCCAATACTCTTGTGAATAAATGGCAGCGTATTGTAAAGCGAGTCGTAGTAGGTCAGGTCAACCATGTACCAGCCCAACGCAAACAGTCCGAGCACCACTGCGGCCATAAGCCAGTGCAGAAAGATCGAGACCAGCCCGAAATGTTTGGTGGTGTTGAGTATCATTGCCGGCAACAGGTTTTGCGTATCAAGGGTTCGGCATCAATTGATCACCGTCAGCTTGACTCGCAACAGGAGTAATTGACAAGTAGACCCTGGCCCCTTTGAAAAAGTTCGCTTGTTGCTGTGATTCAGCTTGCAGTGATGCAGTCAGTGCTGGTGATAACCTCAAGCGCGGCTTCGAAAGCTACGCTTGACTGCTCGGGCAGTTCTTCATCTCGATACCGTTGCGCCAGGGTACCAGGCGGATTAGCGGAAAATGCGGCCCTGGTAAAAACCAGGGACAATAGGTGGTCGACCAGGAATTTTAAGTTGACTCCCGGCAAGAATTCGCTCAATGGGTGCAGCAGCGGGCCATGAAATTATAGTGAAAGTCTTTATTAATCGAATAATACGAATTGAATATCAGTTAAATACGAATTATCCAGAAGTCAAATACCAAATAGAATCTACCGGTTTTGAGGGTGGTTTTTCGACTGCCAATAATCCGGGACAATTCTGTGCTGCACCAGATTAACTATTTACTGATCTTTACATTGCTTGGTCTGTTCGTATCAACGCCAACGAGAGCGGTGGAATCCCTGTCCACCAAAGAACTGGCGTCGCATTGCGAGTATTATTCGGCTGATCCAACGGGAAAAGACGGGATCTTTTGCCTGCGCTACATCCAGGGTTTTATTGATGGTGCGGTAGCCACCGACGAGCGCGTAACGCTGAATGTAGCGGCCGAATATCAAAAAGAGGAAACCTATGCTGAACGCGCCATACGCACTCGGCTAGGCAGTCGACTCGATCTTTATGGCCCGTCGTTCTATGCTGAATTCTGTCTGGGCGCGCCCGTACCACTGGCTGCAGTAGTCGATCATGTCGTTACGAGTCTCAAGGATGGCCAGTCTTCCGGGCAACCGGTCTCGGCGCGTGACCTGGTCTATACGACACTGCGCAAGCATTACCCCTGCAAGGCAGATCCTGCCGACGCCGACTCCTGAGGCTACCCGCCGTGTCTTCGAAAGCACTGCGCAGCAGGCAGGCGAGAATACTGATTCTCATGATACTGCTAGCCATTGCCTGGCTGGTCTGGTCGGGCCTGTTCAAGCCATTACTATTGGCACTAGGCGCCTTGTCCTGCCTGTTGACTTTCTTCGTGGTACGGCGCATGGGTTACTTCGACGACGATATATTTGCGCCTCGCTTCGGCCTGAGCCTGTTCGGCTACTGGTTATGGCTGGGACGCGAGATCATTCGATCCAGTATTGAAGTCGCGTGGGTGGTTCTGCACCCGAAGCTGCCGATCAGCCCCTGCGAAATCGAAATCAAAGCAACTTCGCAGAATCCGCTGGACCAGGTCATTCTGGGTAACTCGATTACACTGACCCCCGGTACCCTGGCGCTCGATCTGCACCAGGGTGTGATTAGAGTTCACACGCTCACTGAAGCCGGGGCAAAACAGTTGCTCGAGGGTGAAATGGACCGCCGGGTCTCTGCGTTGAGTAGTCGCTGAATGTATTACGCCGTCACCTTTGCGCTGATTGCGACCATGAGCCTGGCCCTGCTGCGTGCGCTACTGGGACCCAGTGTTTACGATCGCGTGCTTGCGGTAAACATGTTCGGCACCAAAACCGTTTTGTTGCTCGCAGTCATAGCTTTTCTTTTTGGTCGGCCTGATTTTCTGGATCTGGCACTGGCCTACGCACTGATTAATTTTATCGGTGTGCTCGCGGTCCTCGAATTTTTTCGCAGTCGCGCGTTGGAGCAGTCCGACGATTCGGTGGACTCGACCTGATGATTGCGACCTTACTTGACATTGCCAGCTGGTTGCTATTTCTCGTCGGTGGGTTTTTTGTCGTCGTCGGTGGCATCGGAGCACTGCGCATGCCCGATCTTTATACCCGCATGCATGCGGCCAGCGTGACCGACTCGATCGCCCCGGTGTTAATCATTACTGGCATTATGCTGCAGGCCGGCGCCACGCTTGCGAGCGTAAAACTGGCCGCGATCCTGCTGTTCCTGTTATTGACCGGACCAACTGCTTCGAATGCGCTGGCGAGCGCGGCCCTGCTATCCGGCAAGAAAACGATTGCAGCTGCCGCTGACGACAAGGACTGAGCAGATGACGGTGTTGTTTGGTGTTTTCCTGTTGACTTTGCTGGTGATTACGGCAATCGCCATCGTGCGCACGCGTAACCTGTTCGTCGCGGTAATGTTGAGTGGTATTTTCAGCCTGTTAATCGCGGCCATTTTTTTCCTGCTGGATGCCGCCGATGTGGCGTTGACCGAGGCTGCTATCGGTGCTGGGATTTCCACAGTGCTATTTCTGTCAGCACTGGCGTTGATTGGGGAGCATGAACAGGCGCCCTCAGCGAATCGGCTGGTAGCGCTGCTGGTTGTCGTTACAACTATGGCGGCGATCCTTTACGCGACCCTGGACAAACCCCGGCTGGGTGATCCGAGTGCCCCGGTGCAGCGTCATGTCGGTCCCTGGTACCTTGAAAAAACACCAGAGTATATCGATATTCCCAATAGCGTCACCGCGGTGCTCGGCAGCTTTCGTGGGTACGACACCCTTGGTGAAGTATTCGTCGTGCTCACCGCGGGCATCGGCGTGCTGTTTCTGCTCGGTAAGGCTGCGCCTCCCGGATATTATAAAAAGACCCACGCGGCCGATGCGGGTGGGCTGCGTCACTACCAGATTCCACGCATGGTAGGGCGCTTGTTGATTCCTTTCATATTACTGTTCGGTTTTTATGTTCAGTTTCACGGTGAGTATGGCCCGGGCGGCGGTTTCCAGGCGGGTGCGATCATTGCGGCCGCAATTATTCTGTACGCGCTGCTGGAAGGTGAACAGCGCGCGCTGACTGCTTTGCCGCGCGGATTTCTGTTGGGACTGATAGCCGCAGGTGCACTGCTGTACGGTCTGGTCGGCCTCGTCGGCCTGGTATCAGGTGGTAATTTTCTCGACTACTCACTATTGTCCGACGACCCGGTCAAGGGGCAGCAGCTAGGCATCATATTAATCGAGGCGGGTGTGGGCATCACCGTCACCGGTGTATTGCTCAGCATCTTCCACGCCTTCGCAGCACGCGGTAAAAGCTGATGGAATTGTTCGGTCTCTACCATTACTGGGTATTTGCAGTGCTACTGATGATCGGCTTTTATGCGGTCGTCGCCAAGCTCAATCTGATCAAAAAGCTTCTCGGATTATCGCTGTTCCAGGCTGCCGTTTTTCTGCTCTATATCACCATGGGCAAAGTCGAAGGCGGTACCGCGCCGATTTTTCAGGCGGGTGTGGTCGATCAGCTTTATTCAAATCCGTTACCACAGGTATTGATCCTGACCGCAATCGTAGTCGGCATATCGACCACCGCTCTAGGCCTTGGCATCGTGATTCGCATAAAGGAAGAATACGGCACTATCGAAGAACAGAAGATTCAGGAAATCGATCAACTGTGAACGGAATCGAACAGCATTTGCCGGCACTGCAGGTGGTGGTGCCGATGTTGAGCGCGGCAGTGGTCATGCTGTTGAAACCGCGTGGCCTGGCCTGGGCGGCGAGTACCGCCGACGAGTCTTTGTGCTTTCGCTATCGCCGTGACCATGACCCTGGCGACGCTCGAGGGTGAAACGCTTAGTTACCTGATGGGAAGCTGGCCGGCACCTTATGGCATCGAGCTCAGGGTCGACGCATTCAGCGCACTGATGCTGCTGGTGGTCACCGGGGCTTCGAGTATTGCCTTGCTGGCCGGGTACCAGAGTATCGCCAGAGATATCGAAACGGAACGCCAACCGCTGTTTTATACCGCCTGGCTGCTAGCGCTGGCTGGTCTCTGCGGTATTCTGGTGGCCGCTGACGCGTTCAATATTTTCGTGTTCATGGAGATCTCGTCGCTGGCCAGTTACGTGCTGGTCGCAGGCGGGTCCGATCGACGCGCGCTGCCGGCCGTGTTCAAGTACCTGATCATGGGTACGATCGGCGCGACCTTTTATCTTATCGGAGTCGGCCTGATTTACCTGATGACAGGGACACTCAACCTGGCGGACATGGAATTCAGAATTCATGACGTCGCCGATCAGAAACCGATTCTGGTCGCCGCTGGCTTCATCACGGTCGGCCTGGCGCTCAAGGCAGCCGTGTTCCCGCTACACGTGTGGCTGCCAAATGCCTATACCTATGCGCCGAACATGGTAACGGTATTCCTTGCGGCCTGCGCCACCAAGGTTTCGATTTACATTCTGCTGCGTTTCGATTTTTTCGTGTTTCAACCCAATCTGGTTGGCCATGATTTCCAGTTCGCTTACTTTCTGATGCCGCTTTCGCTGCTGGCGATCCTGGTCGCTTCCGGCGTCGCCATGTTCGAACCCAATCTGAAACGTCTGCTGGCCTGGTCGTCGGTTGCACAGATCGGTTATATCACCCTCGGCGCCAGTATGGTTAGCGTGCCCGGCATAACGGCGGCGTTGTTACACATTTTCAATCACGCGCTGGCCAAGGGTGCGCTGTTTCTGGCAGTGGCCTGCCTCGGTATGAGCGTCGCGCGAATGCCGAGGCAGGCCACTGCCAGAGAACGGCGCCGCCCTTGGCCAGCGCATGATTGAAAATGCGCAAACACAGCCAGTTATGCCGGGTACGCTAGCCGTTCTCAAGGACGAGGGTGATATAACCGATCTGTGCGACCGACGGCAGTACAACGTTTCAGGTTCGATTCGAACAGCGCGACACCGGAACCAACCAGGATGGCGAGTATCGCGAGTGGCATCAGAAACGCTGCAAACTGGACCTCGTGACCCACCAGGTTTTGCTGGAATACGATGAAATCGAAGCGCAGCAGGATGTAGATGGAAACCTTGGTGGCACAGGCCGCCAGGAATATGGTCACCGCATGAGGTGCATAGGTGTAGGCGTTCGGTAGCCAGACATGTAACGGAAATACAGCGGCCTTCAGGGCCAGGCCGACCGTGATAAACCCAGCAGCGACCAGGATCGGTTTCTGATCAGCGACCTCATGAATGCGGAGTTCCATGTCCGCAGGTTGAGTGTGCCGGTCATCATGTAGATCAGCCCGACGCCAATCAGGTAGAAAGTGGCGCCAATAGTACCCATCAACAGGTATTTGAAGACAGCCGGTAGGCACGGCGGTCCGGTCCTCCGGCCACCAGTATGTAACTGGCCAAAGACGAGATTTCCATGAACGACGAAAATATTGAACGCGTCAGCCGCCACCAGTATCCCGCCAGACCCAGGCCAGCACTAGTGACAGGCGTTCGTTTCGATGTCTCTGGCGAACCTGGTACCCGGCCAGCAAAGCAATACTCGAAGCCCCGGTGGACCAGCAGCAGCAGCAGTGCGCTGAATGCGTCGACCATTGAGCTCGATGCCATAAGGTGCACGGCCGCTTCCCATCGGATGAGCTAAGCGTTTCACCCTCAAGCATCGCCAGGGTCATGGTCACGGCGATAGCGAAAGCAAAAAGACTGGTGAGTGCTCCGCCGCCCAGCGCCGCGCGGTTTCGACAGCATGACCACTGCCGCACTTAACATCGGCACCACCACTGCAAATGCTGTTCGTCCGTTCACAGCTGATCGATTTCCTGAATCTTCTGTTCTTCGATAGTGCCGTATTCTTCCTTTATGCAATTTCGATGCCAAGGCCCAGGGCGGTGGTCGATATGCCGACTATTGCGGTCAGGATCAATACCTGTGGTAACGGATTTGAATAAAGAACTCAGTCGACCTCACCGCCGGACAAATTAACAGCGGTACCGCCTTCGACTTCCCCATGGTGATATAGAGCAGAAAAACGGCAGCATCTGGAACAGCGAGAGCCGGAGGAGCTTTTTGATCAGATTGAGTTAGTGACCGCATGAAAAGCGAATCATCAGTAACACTGCAAATACCCAGTAATGGTAGAGACCGAACAATTCCATCAGCTTTTACCGCGTGCTGCGAAGGCGTGGAAGATGCTGAGCAATACACCGGTGACGGTGATGCCCACACCCGCCTCGATCAATATGATGCCGTACTGCCCCTTGGTGGCTGGACAATAGTGAGTAGTCGAGAAAATTACCACCTGATACCAGTCCGACAGAGGCCGACCAGACCGTATAGCAGTGCGCCTGCGGTTATCAGTGCCGAGTAGAAATCCGCGCGCCGGACAGTCAGCGCACGTTCACCTTCCAGCAGCGCGTACAGAATAATTGCCGCTGCAATGATCACACCCGCCTGGAAACCGCCGCCGGGCCAGATACTCACCTGGAAACTGAACATAAAAACCGAACAGTAATATGAAAGGAATTAACAAGCGTCCTACCATGCGTGGAATCTGGTAGTGACGCAGCCCACCCGCATCGTCCGCATGGGTCTTTTTATAATATCCGGGAGGCGCAGCCTTACCGAGCAGAAACAGCGCGCGAATCCCCGCGGTGAGCACGAGAATACTTCACCAAGAGGGTGTCGCATACCCCCGAAAGCTCAAGCGCGCGGTGACGCTATTGGGAATATCGATATACTCTGGTGTTTTTTCAAGGTACGGGACCGACATGACGCTGCACCGGGGCGTCGGATCACCCAGCCGGGCTTCCAGGTCGCCATAGTTGTAACGACAACCACCAGCGCTCCAGCCGATTCGCTGAGGGCGCCTGTTCATGCTCTCCAATCAACGCCAGCGCTGACAGAAACAGTACTGTGGAAATCCCAGCACCGATAGCAGCCTCGGTTAAACGCTCATCGGCGGCATCCAGCAGAAAAAAAATGGCCGCGATTAACAGGCTGAAAATACCACTCAGCATCACCGCAACGACACGTTGCGCGTGCGCACGATGGCGATTGCTGTAATCACCAGCAAAGTCAACAGGAAAACACCAAACAGCACCGTCATCTGCTCAGTCCTTGTCGTGCAGCGGCCACTGCAATCGTTTTCTTGCCGGATAGCAGGGCCGCGCTCGCCGGTATTCGAAGCAGTTGGTCCCTGCGAATAACAGGAACAGCAGGATCGCGGCCAGTTTTACGCTCGCAAGCGCGTCGGCACCGGCCTGCAGCATAATGCCAGTAATGATTAACACCGGGGCGATCGAGTCGGTCACGCTGGCCGCATGCATCGTGGTATAAAGATCGGGCATGCGCAGTGCTCCAATGCCACCGACGACGACAAAAAATCCACCGACGAGATCGCGACCAGCTGGCAATATCAAGTAAGGTCGCAATCATCCGCTCGAGTCCACCCGTCGGACTGCTCCAACGCGCGACTGCGAAAAAATTCGAGCAAGCGCGCCGAAAATTAATCAGCGCGTAGGCCAGCGCCAGATCCAGGAAATCAGGTCGACCAAAAAGAAAAGCTATGACTGCGAGCAACAAAACGGTTTTGGTGCCGAACATGTTTACTGCAAGGCGCGCGATCGTAAACAGTGGGTCCCAGTAGCGCACGGCGGGCAGGGCCAGGCTCATGGTCGCAATCAGCGCAAAGGTGACGGCGTAATACATTCAGCCGACTACTCAACTCAGAGACCCGGCGGTCCATTTCACCCTCGAGCAACTGTTTGGCCCCGGCTTCAGTGAGCGTGTGCATGACCCCCTGGTACAGATCGAGGGCCAGGGTACCGGGGGTCAGTGTGATCGAGTTACCCAGAATGACCTGGTCGAGCGGTTCTAGAGTACTTTGATTTCGATTTCGCAGGGGCTGATCGGCAGCTTGACCCACCCACGCGACCCAATATTCGATCGATCTCGCGTCCCAGGCATAACCCGACGGCTCAGGCCAAGCGAGAAGCGCCGAGTGTTATTCGTCGTCGAAGTAACCCATGCGCCGTACCACGAAGAAAGTCAACAGGCAGGACAAGGCACCTCATGCCAATAGTAATGGCTTGAACAGGCCCGACCAGATCCACAGGCAATAGCTAGCAGTATCATGAGAATCAGTATTCTCGCCGGCCGGCCGCGCAGTGCTTTCACCAACGCGCGCTTCGGCAGTTGCAGGGGTAATGCTCGCGCGGTGTTGGACCAGGTCACGCGCCGAGACCGGTTGCTCTGAAGACTGACCGGTCCTGGAGACTCGCAACGGCATGATGGACTACTGCAGCCAGTGGTACGGGCGCGCCCAGACAGAATTCAGCATAAAACAACGGGCCATAAAGATCCGAGTCGAACTGCCTAACCGGGTGCGTATGGCGCGTTCAGCATAGGTTTCTTCTTTTGATATTCGGCCGCTACGAGATTAAGCGTTACGCGCTCGTCGGTGGCTACTGCACCGTCAAATAAAAGTTAACCCGGATGTAGCGCAGGGTTCGATCAGCCGAATAATACTCGCAATGCAACGCCCGTTCTCAGTGACAGGGATTCCACCGCTCTGCGTTGGCGTTGATACGAACAGACCAAGCAATGTAAACACGAGTAAATAGTTAATATTGAGTTGCAGCGCAGAATTGTCCCGGATTATTGGCAGTCGAAAAACCACTCTGCAAAACCGGTAGATTCTATTGCGTATTTGACTTCTGGATAATTCGTATTTAACTGATATTCAATTCGATTAATAAAGACTTTTACTATATTTTCATGGCCTGCTGCTGCACCCATCGAGCGAACCATAATCCATTAAAATTTCTGGTCGACCCTATTGTCCCTGGTTTTTACCGGCCATCCACTGCATACCTGGCGCAACGGCATCGAGATGAAGAACTGCCGAGCAGTCAAGCGCAGATCTTGAAGCGGCCCTTGAGGTTATCACCAGCACTGACTGCATCACTGCTGATCACAGCAACCAGCGAACTTTTTCAGAGGGGCCAGGGTCTACTTGACAATTACTCCTGCTGCGAATCAAGCTGATGGTGATCAATTGATGCCGAACCCTTGATACGCAAAACCTGTTGCCGGCAATGATACTCAACACCACCAAACATTTCGGGCTGGTCTCGAATCTTCTGCACTGGCTTATGGCCGCAGTGGTGCTCGGACTGTTTTGCGTTGGGCTGGTACATGGTTGACCTGACCTACTACGACTCGCTTTACAATACGCTACCAGCTCGCGAGATTGTTGGTATGCTGGTTGCACTGGTATTTTTGTTCAGGATCGTATGGCTACGGGTCCATCCGCCCCGAGCCGCTACAGGGCAGCAGTCGTTTTGAAATTATCGCCAGCCGGCTGATGCATGCGATTTTGTATATTCTGATTGCCCTGATCATCTTAAGTGGTTACTTGATCTCGACCACCAGACGGTTCCGGTATCGATGTATTCAATGTGTTTGCAGTACCAGCAACGATCACCGTATCCGCAACAGGAAGACATTGCCGGGTTGATTCATGAATACCTTGCCTACATCTTGATTGGGCTGGTACTGGTGCACGCGGCGGTTACGCTGAAACCGTCGCTTTGTAGATCGGGACAACAGCCTGCGCAGAATGCTGGGTATGCGGCTTATACCATGACTTAAGTACACCTTTGACAAAAAAAGCATACAGAGCTATTTTGATGCAAGTAAAAAAAATTATTGGCGCAATCCTGATGGCTGGATTGTTCAGATTTCATCGCAGGCAATGGCGGCGAGTTATGAAATTGATAAAAAGGGGCAACATGCTTTTGTCACGTTCAAGGCGAGTGCGCCCTTGGTTATTCTTATATCATCGGGCGAAATTAATCCGGAGAGTTCAAGCACGATGCCGGCGGTCGGACACTCCGAAGTCAGCGTCACCATCAATGCGCAGAGTATCGATACCAACCATGCCGAGCGCGACAAGCACCTGCGTAGCGAAGAGTTTTTTGACGTAAAATCCCTACAATCACTTTTGCCAGTACCAAAGCATGACGGATTCCGATAAGCTCATCGGTGATCTGACTATGCGTGGCGTTACCAAAAAGGTCGAGATCGACGTCAAACAGATTGGTGAAGGTAAGGACCACGGGCGGTTATCGAAGCGATTTCGGGCGATATCATGTTAAAGGCATCGGGTACATGCAAATTGGGTGGGGGATGTTGAAATCGAACTGATAGTCGAGGGTATTCGCCAGTAAATTGAATCATCCTCGCCAGACGTAAAAACAAGGGGTGCATTTATATTGTTATTCACAAATAAATGCACCCGTTTGTGTTCCCATGGCTGACCCTTTGAGCGCCGTGTTTGAAGTGGGCATCTAGCTAAATCAGATGCTTCGAACATTCACAGGATTGCTCGCCGACCTGCATTACGAGCGTATTTTATACGTCCTCGTGAATCAATATTCCTTTAAGAAACGCGCGCTGCTATTATCTCCTTATGCAGTTTCTGCCAAATATAAGTTGGTAGTGGTGAAAATTAATACTACGTTGCGTGTTCGGCGACTCTGACCGTCACCGATAAGCGAGCCTGAGTGCATCTGGTTTGTGCGCATCAGAAAAGATCACGAAGGTCATTCGAACCACCAGGTATTGATTTTTTGCTAGAACTGTTTAAACTATTGTTATGGGAATAAAATCCCAATTAATCTTTATTCACAATGAGGTGACAAGTTATGAAATAATTCCATGCCTGAAGAGAATGTAATTGATAATGAAGAACGTCTCAAGCGCGTCGTCGGGCGGCAGCGGCTCTGGCAGTGGCGGCGATGGCTCTGGAGGTAATGTTGCTGCCCCGGCTCCTGCAATTCTGATCCACTAACATACAATTTTCCCTCTCGAAATCACACCGGTTGTTTTTACAACCGGTGTGTATCGCTTATGCTATGGGTTTGAGTCCAGAAGCGGCCCGTTGAAAGACCTGCAATGCGCAAAGACAACCTGTATCTGATCTTTGACGATATGTCTAACTCGGTCGAGTTGATCAATTGCGGGCATTTGATCAATTTTTTCCATTGATATTTCCGGGTTGGCAGATTATCGAAGTATCTGCTGAACATTCTTCCCCGTTCTCAGTTTGACCAGGGATGATGATCAATATGTTCTCGAAAGCGACTGGCTGGAAAAGCTTGGCATATAGCGAGCAGATGCCTATTTGCTTGCTGGTTGCCGAGCTCATGCGCGCCTATGTCCATGAATACAGGCAATTGCTTTGCCTGCATGGTGCCGCATCAGTATTGCCCAGATCGAGGATCAGGTGTTTCTCGCCGATGGGCAGGGTGCCACCATTCACTATCTCAATCCGATTGGTGCTGCAATATGGTCGCTACTGGCCGAACCGATGACCGCAGATGAGATAACGAATCTGCTGATGACTGCCTTTCCGGATCTCGAAAGGGGTAGTATCGAAAGTGATTTGCATAGCCTGATTGACGAACTCCTGAGCAGAAATCTTTTGTTGGCTGGATAATAGCGGTCGGTGTTACACAGGCAGTCAACAGTTTTCGAGCAACAGGAATCACTGGTCACTCGGTATTGATCCTTTGCTAAGATGATACAGGCAAAAATAACGGAGAAAAGCAGCATGGCATTTGTACTGGCAGTTACCTGGACCGCAAAACCCGGCAACGAGAAGGAAGTGCACGAAATCCTGACCAGGATGGGAGAGGCGTCACGACAGGAAGAAGGCGTGGTTGCCTATACGACCCACGTTGATCCGGATAATCCGCGGAGTCTTTATCTACGAGATGTATCACGATGTCAGCGGCCTCGAGGCGCACCAGGAAACCGCGCATTTCAAGGAACTCGTGCTGGAAAAGGCG
>CAWCBX010000076.1:0-3288 GCA_963793595.1 uncultured Gammaproteobacteria bacterium
TGTCATCGCTGGGCCCAAAGGGCGCTCGATTTCATGGTAGGGGTGGCGCGACAGGGAAAAGTCCCAGCCGGCACCGGGTATGGTGGAAACGAGATCGCGGGTCTTGCCGTCGCTAGAGCCCATGGTTATGAATACTTCCGATTTCGGATTTTCGATGTGGGAAAATAACATCGCTGGATACATGAGGCAAATCACAATTGATGGTTAAAAAATTAATATTTTACCAATTCCATGCAAGCGGGGGATCTTGTAACGATGACGCTATTGCGGGATCCCGGCGGTCCGACGCATCGGTAACGCTGGCGACTTTCCGGGATGATGAAGCCTCAGGGCGACGTCACTTGTAATCCTGGTAAGACTTTTCCTCGACGATGCTCGAGTTTAAATGCAGGTTGACCTTTTTCTTGGCATTGGCGCGCTCGTCATTGGTGACGTAAACCGCGCGCGCCAGTTCGATGAAGCGTTCGTCAAATCGTTTATTGCGTTCCTCATCGCGGATATCATCCTCGATTTCCCATAGCGCCTCATTTACTGCCTTGAGCTCAGCGGTGAGCGTGGCGATTTCAGCATCGACCTCAACCGCTTCGCTCCAGACCTTGCTTAGCATGTCGAGCTCGGTTTTGACGTTCGCCACCTTGACCGGATCGGTCATGCGTTCCACTTTGATCTGCAAAATAGTGATCTTGTCGAGTAGCTCGCCGGGAGAGATCGGAATCAGGATTTCATTCACGCTATCGAGTTCTGCTTTACTGGAGGTCGACAATGTTAACCGCGGTATCGGTTCAGCTCAACCGAAAGCTAACGATCAGAATCGGCAGCAGCACCAGGTTGGCCAGCAGGGCGATTATCATCGCCAGGCCGCTCAGCAAACCGAAGTAAATGGTTGGAATAAAATTGGAAAGTACCAGAATCGAGAAGCCCAGCACTATGGTTACCGAGGTGTAATACATCGCGCGCGCAATACTGTTGTGGCAACGCCTGACTGCTGCCCAGTGGTTGCGATCCTGCAGAAACTCGCCACGAAAGCGATGCACATAGTGAATCGAATCATCCACCCCGATACCGATGGCGATCGCTGCGATAGTAATCGTCATGATATCGAGCGGGATACCGATCCACCCCATTAAACCGAGAATCAAACCAGCGGCGATGATATTCGGTACTATCGCGGCCAAAGCCATGCGCACCGAGCCGAAGAGTATGATAAACATCAGCAGGATCGCGACGAAGACGGCACCGAGGGTCAGGATCTGTGACCTGAAGAGACTTTGCAACAGGTTGTTGAAAAGTACTGCCACCCCCGAAATCGTCACCTGCTCCGGATCGAGGTTGAACTTATCGATCAGGTCAAAATAAATCTTGTCGAGTAACTCCTGGCGGCGCAGCGACTTGTCCGATTCGTACAGACGAATGCTGAAGCGCAGTTGATTTCCATCTTTCGACAGGTAGGGCGTGATCAACGCATCTCTGACATCTTCCGGCAGGCGCTTGTAAACGACCGCGAGTTTGAAGTCGCTATAGGCCTTGTCATTATTGAGTGACTCCAGCAATTGCATGCCAGTATGGACCGACAACACCTTGCCCGTTTCCGGCAGCTGATCCAGGTATTGATGAATTCGGGCGACCTCGCGCAGTCCATCGCGGTTAAACCAGTAACTGTTTGCCGTTATATCAACGATCTCGCCAAGATCTTCGGTTTCGATCACTTCCTCAGCTGGCGCATCGATTATGACGTCCAGCGGCGTCGTGCCACCGAGCTTTTTATCGATCAGGCTCATGCCCTGGTAAATTTCGGTATTGTCCTTGTAATAGTCAATGAAGCGGTTTTCGACCGATAACCTCGGTATCCCGGTCAGGCCAATAGCAGCCAGAACCAAGAACAACATCAGTGCAGCGCGCGTCCGGTGCTGGATAAAATTTGCGATGCCCGAAGTGACTGCGCCGGTCATATCCTGCGTAACCGGGGTGTTCAGCCGCGGCAGCAGCATCAACGCGGCGGGGAAGAGGATAAACGCGAGCAGAAACGAAACCACGATACCGATTACCATCATCCAGCCAAAGTCGATGACCGGGCGAATTCCGCTCACCAGTAACGACCCGAAGGCGACCATGGTAGTGATCGCGGTAAAAAAACTCGGCGCGAATTTACTGTAGACGGTGTTACGCACCAGCTGGTATTGACTGGCCCCGGGCTTGATTGCCGCAAGTTCACGGTAACGTACGATCAGGTGGATGATCAGCGAAAGCGTGATAATCAGCAGTAGCGATATGAAATTCGAAGACACCACGGTAACCGGCCAATGCATCCAGCCGAGATAACCGATCATCGTCCCCGCACTGATCAGGCAGACTCCCAGCGGTAACACGACCCAGCGGCTGTGGCGGAAAGAAAAGGCCAGAATGACGACGATAAACAGGATTACCCCGACGCCGAACACCTTCAGGTCGCTACGAATGAATGCGATCGAATCCGAGGTGATCATCGGCACTCCGCCGAGGAAAAGGAGCGCCTTGTCGCGATAGCCATCCATGATTTTACGAATGTCTACAATGGTCTGGTCCAGCCTGATCTTATGCGCCAGGTTCTCGATTTTTATCTGCGCCGACAACTCTTTGAGCCGCGCCTTCGAGTCCGGGTTCATGGCCGCCTTCGGGTATAACTTGTCACGGTTGTTAAGCAGGTCGACAAGTTCTCTATTGACTTCCAGGTTTACCTGCAGCGCGGTGGTGTCGCCTTCGCTATTGACCAGCAGGTTTCCGTACAGCGCGCTTTGCCTCAATTCCTGTTCGGCAAGCTGAATATCGACGTCTTCGCTTTCCAGCGTGCGCACTTGACGGACGATATCTCCGAGCGTCATGGGCGGGCTGTCTACCAGCGGTACGTCGAGCAGGCTGACGACCGAAGCAACCTGATCGAGGCTGCTCAGTTCATCACGCAGGTGAGTGATATCCGCCAGTACCTGCCCACTGAAAAGCGCGTTCTCAGGGCTATAGGTAACGATTAGAAATTCGTCGGAACCATATCTCTCGCGAACTCCACGATAGTATTTAAGGCTGGCGTCGTTTTCCAGCACCAACGAGTCGGCCGACGCGTCAAGTTCGAACTCGGGTATGTGCAAGAGGAAGAAAACCACGATCATGGTAACGGCGATCAGCGTGGCCAGTGGATGCTTCAGCACCACGCGATCATAAAACCTGATAAATTTAGGCGACATGAACTGAATTCCCTATTTGCCCGGCCGGTAAACCTTGTCTGAGAATCGTCGATAACTCCACTGGTACTGCTCC
>CAWCBX010000077.1:0-7008 GCA_963793595.1 uncultured Gammaproteobacteria bacterium
ATCAGCGTTAGAAGATGATTTTCTTTCCAGGCACACACTAAATCATGGGATCGTAGAGCTCTTGTCCGAAGCAAAGAGCAAGGACATTTCAGTATGGTGTTTATCAAATGATGTTGGCCGCTGGTCTGATAAGATTCGAAACAATCTAGGTATTGAGAAATTTTTGAGGGGATCAGTCATCAGCGGTGATATAGGAATTCGAAAACCTGATAAAGGAATCTACGAAACCCTGATTCAATCAAGTGGTTTCAAGATTGAAGAAATTTTATTCATTGATGATCGACAAAAGAACGTAGTTGCCGCACGGGAATTAGGAATCGAAACGATTATGTTTGAACCAGAATCTGGATTTTCTGATGCGAAAAAATGGATATCACAATGTAATCTCTAACAAACGCATGCCGTCAGACCCAGCAACGCAGGGCCGCTGATGTGCGGCGTTATATCAATAGTCAGAGGCGCATATGGACAAAGCATTAACAGGGTTTCTGGTAGTACTTGGAATCTCGCACTTATTACTGGTAGTCGTTCCAGTCACAACTACTTTGCGAACATCTATCTCAGTAAAAAGTAAAATATTATGGTGCACATTCCTCGTGTTCCTTCCATTCATCGGTGTCGCTTTTTTTCATTTCCGATTCAGGACAAGCCTGTTCCTGGGAAAAGCCTGGGATCCGAGTCCGCATGATTTAGGGGTAAGAAAACCACATGATTCATCAAATGATCGGGATTGACGCAGGTTGACATAACTGGCGGTTGCAGGCAGACATAGTGCCCGCTACGCGTATTTTACCGCTGAGTGCAACGTTATGTGGCGAACAGGAACCCCTACTCGTTGGTAAGTCCTAGCTGCTGAACAATACCGGCCGAATCATAGTAATCGCGGCCTTCAACGACTTTGCCATCCTCGACGCGCATAACACTGCAATAGCGCACCTTCACTTTGCGTCCAGTGGGCGCAAAAGTACCATGACTAGTTTGAAGTGGCCCGGTATGCGTCCCACGGTTAACAAACTCCACCACAGCCCAGTTATCCTGGACAATGACATTCACCACCTTACATTCTCCATCGGGAAAAGCCTCCCGCCATCGATAGTAATCGTGTTTGTAGGCTTCGGGCCCGTGGTTGTAGCTCATTTCTGGCGACATCTTCAAATTGGCAATCTTCGGCAATAACAGCTGCACCACGGTCAGGATCCCGCAGGTCCCAGGATTCGTG
The DNA here is from genome assembly GCA_963793595.1 of uncultured Gammaproteobacteria bacterium. Classification (GTDB taxonomy): domain Bacteria; phylum Pseudomonadota; class Gammaproteobacteria. The sequence continues at coordinate 1,220 of CAWCBX010000077.1, forward strand.
GAAGATACGCACAATTCGTTCTGTTTCAGATACAGGAGTAGACATCAGGATTAGTTTCGGCCATAAAATAGTGATGTTAGCATCAAAGCACCAGCCGCATAATGAGCACCTGTAGTCGAACGCAGCAAAGCCGGGCGGCTGATCCGGGGCGTTGTATATTCAATCTGAACTGGAAAAACACATGAAATATTTTACTCGCATCACACTCCTCGCCATTCTATTACCAACAATCAGTTTCGGAGGGGATAAACCCAAGCACGAATCACATGAAGAACACGAAAACACTTCTGGAGTAGAAATGCTCTCCCATGATTTACGCAATTTATTATCGAAAGAAATGCAGGCCTTACAGAGCGGCATGATGTCCATCATCCCGGCATTTATTTCTGGAAACTGGGGCGAAATCGAAACTACCGCAGAAAAAATGAAGAGCAGCTATATATTGAAACAAAGCCTGACAGAAAACCAGGTAAAGGAACTGCATTCAGTATTACCACATGAATTTATTAAGCAAGATCAGAGGTTCCATTATCTTGCAGGAATGCTTGAACATGCTGCAAAAAATGAAAAGCCAGAATTAATAAATTTTTATTTTTCCGAAATGAATGAATCCTGTGTTGGTTGCCATTCAATATTTGCAACGCATAAATTTCCGGCCCTGGCACCAACGAAAAACGATGCGCATACGCACTAGAATACATGACAGGTAAATGCCGTCGGCCCCAGGGAAGGCGGGGCTCGCTTAAGCGAGCAGGATAGGAAAAGATATCAATGGATCCGAGCAGTTTATTAAGGACGGCTGCATTTGGGCAGGTCAGGTTTGTTCTGGCCTCAAAAATAATCTCGTAACGGGCCTGGTTCATGACGCACTATGAGATGCGCATGCAGTCGGACAAAATGCCCTTCAGGCGTCACTAGATGCTTGTTCGAAAGTATTGCGCAGCAGACATGGACACGATCATAGATATTTGGTACGAGGGTTGGCATTCGATTAACGCGAAACTTGTCCATCCCCACTCGAAAACCGAGTGGCGATATCGATGGGTTTCCGAGATCACCCCAAAACACGAAATCGCAGTGGCTGAATCAGATAATGAGATCCTGGGTTTCGTCACTTTGAATCTCGAAACCTCCGAGTTATCTCAACTCTTCACCAGGCTATCGGAACAAGGCCATGGCGTTGGTACCGCACTGATAAACTGGGCCAAAAACAGGTGCCAAAAAGGAATATATCTGTTTACACTTGAAATCAACTATCGTTCCAGGGAGTTTTACGAAAAGCATGGTTTTCGGGAAACTGGTTTGTCGACCAATGCGATCAGCGGCCTTCCCACGGTTCGATACGAGTGGCGAGACGCCTGACAAACGTTTTCAGTCGGGCCGGGCGCAGCTGAGATACTAAAGAGAGCGTTTCGAATCATTCAATAATATGTGTAGATCTATTGCAGGCATTTTTATTTTGGTTTGGGCAGAGATCGTTTTAGCGGGGGGTGCGCCCAAAGACCAGGTGTCCTGCGAAGAGCTGGGAGGAGCCCATCGTGAAGATAAGGCACTCTACTGAATCTGATCGCACTGCAATTAATCGTATCCATAGGAGTGCTTTTGGACAGCCGCAAGGCCAGGAGATTGTGAAGCTCGTCAATGATCTGCTGGACGATGAGACGGCAAAACCTTTGCTTTCGCTGGTGGCAGAAAAAGACGGAAAGCCGGTTGGTCATATCCTTTTCACAGTGGCACAACTCCAGCCCGAGGATCAGGAGGTTTCAATTCGTATTCTTGCGCCTCTGGCAGTTGCAAGCGACTTTCAAGGCCAGGGCATTGGAGCTGCGTTGATTAAAGAGGGCCTGAAAGAGTTGGCAGTGTCAGGCGTAGACCTGGTTTTCGTACTCGGCCATCCTGGTTACTATCCGAAGTTTGGGTTTCAAACCGCGGGTCTACTTGGATTTCAAGCGCCTTATCCAATTCCTTCGGAGCACGCAGATGCGTGGATGGTTCAGGAGTTGATTGCAGGAGTAATCGGTAGTGTCGACGGGAGGGTCAGGTGCTCAAAGATATTAAACCAGCCTCGGCATTGGCGCGAATAAAACCCGCTAACAAGCGGTTGTAGCCAGACAAACTGCATGATGTGCGCAGCGTTATTTGGCCTATAGCAATTGAAATGACCTGTCAGCGGTAAGTAGAAAATGAAAATCAACCGGATCAGCATATATCGTAAAGCTCTAACCTATGTAGGCGGTAGTTATGCCTGGGGTCGTGGCAGAAGACACCATGAAACCCGTTCGGCGGCCCCACCTCAATAATCTCCTGGTAGAATGCGTAGCAGTTGAACCCGCCAGCAAAATTTGGAGAAAACGGCTATGACGAACAATAAAACTGGTCTTTGGGGTGATACGGATGCATACGAAATTTACATGGGCCGATGGAGTCAGAAAGTAGCACCACTGTTCTTACAATGGCTCGATGCACCAGCCAGTAAATCATGGGTTGACGTTGGTTGTGGAACCGGAGGTCTCACTGAACTAATAGCCAGGAAATGCCAAGCTTGTTCGATTGTCGGCGTGGATACGGCGCAAGGTTTTATTGAAGTTGCGCGAAATCGAGTAAAAAATGCCGAGTTTCGTATTGGCAGTGCAGATAACCTGGGTATGCCGAGTGATTCGATCGATTACGCAGTCAGCGGACTGGTACTGAATTTTGTGCCAGATCCCCATGCAGCAATAGAAGAAATGGTCCGTGTTGTACGGCCCGGTGGATCAGTTGCACTCTATGTTTGGGACTATGCAGGGCATATGCAGATCATGCGCTACTTCTTCGACACGGCAGTTTTGTTTGATGCACATTCCGCCGATTTCGATGATGGCATCAAAGCTCCGATCTGCCGTCCGTCAGCACTGAAAGAAGCGTTTGTTGCAAGCGGCTTGACAAACATATCACTTAACGCGCTCGATATTACGACACCGTTCGATAATTTCGATGATTACTGGAGCCCTTTTCTCGGTGGAGTCGGGTCCGCGCCAAAGTATTGTGTTTCCCTGGAGGAGTCGGTTCGAAATAAGGTAAAAATGGCGCTCAAGGAAAGATTACCAACGGGACCAGAGGGCGAGATTTTACTCGCTGCCAGAGCCTGGGCAATCAGGGGAATAGTCGCAAACTGATAGAGACCAGGGTCAGGCTTACAAGTGAAAAACTGTTTAATGAAAAAACATATCATCAGGCGCTGCAGTCGGGCATAGTTATGCCTCTATCCGCCTGTGATTTATATCGTCAGGAACAGAGATGTCTGAGCCAGATCTAGATTCTCTCGTCTACGTCTCTTCTGCCGTAAAGCTTTTGAGCTCCGAAGAAATTGAGTATTTGTTAACCCGGGCACGAGAACGAAATGAAGAATACGGTATCACTGGTGTCCTGCTATACATCGGGGGCAACTTCATGCAGTACATTGAAGGTCCGGCGGATAATCTCGAAGTTATATACAAGATAATTCGGGAAGACAAACAACACACTGGGATAATACTGGTAACTCGAGAAACTATTAAAGAGCGAGAATTCGGCGATTGGTCAATGGCCTATCATACCAGGGACGTGCAGGGTTATGTTGGCTCCCCTGGCGAAAGAGTGTTGCTTGAAAGGAACCTGGAACTCACCGTCACAAATCCGAGCATGGCCCGTATCGTGCTGCATGGTTTCTGGAACAGGAGCGGCTCCTAGCAAGCGCATGTAATCGGGTAAATTGCTGCCAGCTGTGCGCTTTGCCGCTAAACCGCGCGTTAAGCGCACTGGTAGGGAGAAATCATGAGAAAAATACTAACAGCCCTGGCATGTTTAATTATAAGCGGTTGTCTTGGGATGCCGGAGAATGTCTCCCCGGTAAAAGATTTTGAATTAGACAGGTACCTGGGGAAATGGTACGAGATTGCAAGACTGGATCACTCTTTTGAGCGAGGTCTTGAAAATATAACCGCTGATTATTCTTTACGAGAAGATGGTGGAGTTAATGTCAAAAATCGAGGGTTCTCACCTGCAGATAATGAATGGAGCGAAGCTAACGGAAAGGCTTATTTCGTCAATAGCGCAGAAGAAGGATATCTGAAAGTTTCCTTTTTTGGTCCGTTTTATGGTTCATATATTGTCTTCGAACTAGATAAAGAGGATTATCAATATGCTTTCGTGTCCGGCCCGGATTTATCCTATTTATGGCTTTTATCAAGGACGCCGGTAGCGTCCAGAGAAGTTATCACCGACTTTATCGAAAAATCAAAAGCTCTGGGGTTTGATACCGGGAAATTAATTTTGGTGAAGCAGAATCTATAACGACCTGTACCTGCTAAAAATCCAGAAAAAATTCTTAATAGACAATCAGGATATAAAAACATGAGTAAAATTCTCTCTCTTGTTCTAACAGTACTGGTTACAAGTTTCTCTGCTAACTCAGCAGCATCAAGCGATACGAGGGTACTCGTAGAATTACCTGAAATGATGCGGGCACACATGCTATCTAATATGCGTGATCACCTGGTTGCCATAAATGAAATTCTTGTTTACCTGGGCAGTGGTCAATTGGATAAAGCAGCAGAGACTGCCGAGTATCGATTAGGCATGAGCTCGCTGGAATCTCATGGCGCCAGTCACATGGCCAGTTTCATGCCCGAAGGAATGCGCCAGGCAGGAACTGCTATGCACAAGGCAGCAAGTCGATTCGCATTAAAGGCAGAGGAAGGTGAAGTGCTAGCCGCTTACAAGGCGCTCTCCGAAGTCACTTCTGCTTGTGTGGCATGTCACTCGGGTTACCAGGTCAAATGAGATATTTGCCACCTGACCAGCCGCCGCAAGCGGATAGAACAGCTGTTGCGCCTTCAGTTTGCCGCCAATGTGAGCGTTAGGCGCAACTGACATGTATCGGCCGCTAAGCATTCTTTATATCCTTTATTTCATAGCTATCGTTGCGTATCCGGCCATTGGTATGAGCGACGAGGACATATGGGTAAATTTGAAACAGGGTGGCTACGTTGTCTTGATGCGCCATGCTAAGGCCGAGAAAACTGGTGACCCTCTCGCCTTAAAGGTCAACGATTGCAGCGTACAGCGAAATTTATCGGCGCCAGGTCGGAAAGAGGCGGCACTCATTGGTCAGGTATTTCGCAGTCAATCCGTTCCCGTTTCTGAAGTATTATCGAGTCGATACTGTCGTACCGGGGAAACCGCAGAACTGGCTTTTGGTCGCGTAACAACCTGGCAACCCCTGGATTTGCTCTTTGCGCTTCCTGAAAAGGATAGAGATGCCAGGACGGAAATTGTCGCAGAACGTATTAGCACTTATGCGGGCAAAGATAATCTTGTCATGATTACACACTCGCCTAATATTGATGCGCTAACACTAGAGCTTGTGGAACCCGGTGGCTTTCTAGTCTTGAAGCCTGATCATAAAGGCAGTTTCGACATAGTCGGGTATTTTACACCTGATGATATCGCGACAGAGTGAGCCATAGGCGCCTGGCAGGCACATGATGGCGAATCTGCTTATGCCAGGTCGCTGCTACGGAGCGTTATGTCGCGCCACGCATTTACATCAGAAAATACTTTACGGAAACGAAAAATAATGACAACTCAACACTCCGATAAACTTTTCACCGGATCAATTCCCGAAATTTACGAAAAATATCTCGTACCATTGATCTTTGAACATTATGCGGAAGATTTGGCAAAACGAACACGAGAGAATCCGGTATCAAAAGTGCTGGAGATAGCAGCGGGTACCGGCGTGTTGTCGCGAGCATTGGTCAATGCGCTAG
>CAWCBX010000078.1:0-6196 GCA_963793595.1 uncultured Gammaproteobacteria bacterium
CAGAATGGAATCGTGATCAGGAACAGCCATGCGTTGCGCCGCGCCGGTGGTTGGGTGGCGATAAAATAGGCGGTTGGAAAACCGACCAGCAGGCAGGCGACGGTGGTAAACAGGGCCAGACTGACCGAGCGCATGAATATCTCCATGTAATCGGTCGTAAACGACAGGGTTCCATCGAAGATATCTTCTTCGAACATTAGCTGGACATAGGCGTCGAACGACAACACCCAGCTGACCCCGCCAAAATCGCCGGGTTCGAGAAAGGAATAAACCAGTACGATTGAAAGCGGCATAATGCCGATGCAGAAGATCGTCAGTATGCCGGGCGCCAGCAATGCGTAGCGCGCGTTACGCAGGCGTTTTGCCTCGGCGACAACACTGCTGGAAAGCGGGACAGGGGTTGTCGGCTGATCAGTCATCCCGTTTCCCGTCAGTCCGCCAGAATCTGCATGCTGTTGTCGCTAATCGCGATGTGTACCTGGTCCCCTAACTGGAAGGCCAGATTTTCGCCGCCGCGATTTTGTGATTGCAGCATGACTTTTTCGCCAGTCGGCATCAGGATCTGGTAGTCAAAACCCGAACCGAAATAGGATATATGCTCAATCGCGCCCGACAGGTGCGCTGCTGCTGCCTCGGTGACGAAACTGAGCTGCTCGGGCCGAATTGCGATGCTGACTTCCTGCCCCAGGCTTTCCGCATTTGTCGGCAGGCCCGCTTCTCCCTCGTGTCCGGCCTCGAGTTTTACCTTTGCGCGCGAACCGTTCCGGCTGACAATGCTGCCCTTGAGAATGTTGATGTCGCCGATAAAATCAGCGACGAAGCGCCGTGCGGGTCGATCGTAAATTTCACTTGGTGTACCCACCTGCAGGATCAGGCCATCGCGCATGACCGCGACGCGATCAGACATGGTCAACGCTTCTTCCTGGTCATGGGTTACGAAAATAAACGTAATCCCGGTTTCGTTCTGCAGGCGTTTCAGTTCGACCTGCATTTCCTTGCGCAGCTTGAAATCGAGTGCTGACAGTGGCTCGTCGAGTAGCAGTACCTTGGGTTTCGGTGCCAGTGCCCGTGCCAGCGCGACGCGTTGCTGTTGGCCGCCGGAGAGCTGATCGGTCTTGCGATCGGCGAGATGATCCATCTGCACCAGGCCAAGCACCTCCTTGACCACGGATGAAATTTCGGATGCTGGCTTGTCGAGCATTTCCAGGCCGAAGCTGATATTTTCAGCCACCGTCATGTGCGGAAATAGTGCGTAATGCTGGAATACGGTATTGACGGGGCGTTTGTACGGCGGCAGGCCTTCCAGGTGCTCGCCGAACAGAACGATTTCGCCATGCGTGGGTTGTTCGAATCCGGCGATCAAGCGCAACAGGGTGGTCTTGCCGCAACCGGATGGCCCCAGTAGCGTGAAAAATTCATTGTCTTCGATGACCAGCGAAACCTCGTCCAGGGCGACCACACCGCTGGCGCGATCATTGCCGTAGATCTTGGATGTTTCACGGATATCGATGGCGGCGGTTGCCGTCGGTTTCGACACGTCTGCTCCCCGGTATTGCTGATTATTATGCACAGCAGCTTAGTTTCGATGCGGGTAAGCTGTATATAACCTAAAAGGGTTAATGCGGAACAACTAGCCTAAGGTATTCAAAAACTTGAGGAAAAGTTCGCTTTGTGACGATATGTCGAGCTTGCGATAAATATTTCGGCGATGAATTTTCACGGTTTCGGGGCTGATATCGATTTCACGTGCTAGTGACTTCGACGAATGCCCCTTGAGAATACAGACCGCCACTTCATGTTCGCGTGGCGTCAGCGCCTCTTCACCAAATCGTTCCAGTGCGAATTCCAGGCGTTGTTCGTCCACGCCTCCCGACAGGCTTTCCTGGTTATATGAAGATTCGCCAAAATGCTGCCGGCAAAGCGACGCCATGACCGGTAAATCGCGCTTTATCGCGTTCAATTCTTTAGGCTTGAAGCGGGGCTCGGCGCCGCGGCGTCCGATTGAAAAGAACAGGTATCGGCCATCGCGTAAATCCGTAAAGATTGCCAGTTCATCGCGCAGTTCGATGTTCCTGTAATAGCGTCGATAGTACTCGGTGAGCTGGAAGCGATCCGGGGCGACGTCCCGGATCAGCATTGCACTGGTGCGCTTGTGTTTGCAAAAGCGGGTGTAAAACGGATCCAGCTGGTAGACACCATCGAGGTACATATCCAGGTTGATGCGAAACGTGCTGCGGATCGTATCGTAAATATGATGAGGCCTGTTTTTCTGGTCGAGCAGCAGTAGCAGGATACCGACGAAAGGAACATCGACGCGAAGGTAATCGAGCAGGTTGGGCAGAAAACTGGCCTGCCCGATCGCATCTATCGCTTTCGATAACGATGCCGCGCGCAAGTCTTCGCGGGTCTTAACGGGCGGGGGTGGTTTACTTTTGTCGTGCACGGATTCGTATCGCCGGCCTGATAACCCCGATAGTACAATAATTACTGCAGGCCATGATGCTCGCTGGTTTTGTATAACATGCTTTACTCAACAGGTGATCAAACGGTGAAAGTAGCATTATTGATCGCAACCCGTAAACCTCAACCGCCTGGTAACAGGGACTGTCAAAAATTTTAAAAAGCGAATATTCATCTTTTATATTGGTTGGAACAAGCCAGTGGTACTATGCCGTGATCAACCGGTGACGAGCCCTCGAAATATGAAAAAACTTTCCGATATCGGCCTGGTAGGCCTGGCTGTAATGGGTGAAAACCTGATCCTGAACATGGAAAGCAAGGGTTACACCGTGACCGCTTATAACCGCTCGACAGATAAAGTCGACAACTTTATCAATGGTCGTGCTGCGGGCAAGAATATACGGGGGGCTCAAACCCTCGAGGCGTTGGTGGAATCCCTCGAGTCCCCGCGCAAGATCATGTTGATGGTGAAAGCCGGGCAAGCCGTCGATGATTTTATCGAACAATTGATCCCGCACCTCGATCCCGGCGATATCGTAATCGATGGCGGTAACACACATTACGCGGACACCATCCGCAGAACCGGGTACCTGGAGAGCAAAGGTCTGCTGTTTATCGGCACCGGCGTCTCCGGTGGGGAAGAAGGCGCTTTGACCGGTCCATCCATTATGCCCGGCGGATCGCCGGCTGCCTGGGAATCGGTCAAACCGATCTTGCAGAGCATCGCGGCCCGGGTCGAAGATGGCACCCCTTGCTGCGATTGGATCGGCGACGGGGGCGCGGGCCACTTTGTCAAGATGGTTCACAACGGCATCGAGTATGGTGATATGCAGCTAATCTGTGAAGCGTATCAAATCATGAAAGAGCTGTTGGGCATGTCCCCGAGCGAGATGCATAAAGTCTTTGCCAGCTGGAACGAGGGCGAGCTCGACAGTTATCTGATAGAGATTACACGCGATATTCTGGCCTACGAAGAGGACGGTGAGCCCCTGGTTGAGAAAATCCTCGATACCGCTGGCCAGAAAGGAACCGGCAAATGGACCGGTATATCAGCCCTCGAGTTTGGAGTTCCGCTGACTCTTATCGGGGAGGCGGTGTTTGCGCGTTTTTTATCCTCGCAAAAGGAAGAGCGGGTGCAGGCATCGCGGGTGCTGAATGGCCCTGAACGAAACTTCGAGGGGGACAGGCAGGCCTTTATCGAAGATATTCGACAAGCCCTGCTTGCCGCCAAGATCGTTTCTTATGCGCAGGGTTACCTGCTCATGCGCGAAGCTGCGAAGGAGTACGACTGGAATCTGGATTATGGCGGCATCGCCCTGATGTGGCGGGGTGGCTGTATCATTCGCTCGGTTTTCCTCGGCAGAATAAAAGAGGCCTTTGACGAAACCCCGGGCCTGTCGAATTTATTGTTATCTGAATACTTCCGGGGAAAAGTCGAAAGTGCACAAGCCAGCTGGCGGCGCGTGGTGGCGGCTGCAGTTTGTCACGGTATCGCTGCGCCCTCGTTAACCTCCGCGCTTAGCTATTTCGATGGCTACCGCTCGGAGCGTTTGCCCGCCAACCTGCTGCAGGCGCAAAGGGATTATTTTGGCGCACATACCTACGAACGCATCGACCGGCCTCGCGGTGAATTCTTTCATACCAACTGGACTGGTCGTGGCGGCAACACCGCCTCCTCGACTTACGATGCTTGAACCCGGGTCGGGTTGTTTACTGCCGCCTGCACTAATTCAGGGCAATCCAGGTCGCCCTTTGTTACCACTGTTGCGGAATTTGGCAAGCCACCCCGCGGTGTATTAGCTGCAATTCAAAACGCCCATTAATATTGTTCAGGTCCCCCGAAGTATCTTTTTTCCGTTAACCTAGTACCATTTTGTGATTAAGCTAGCGATGATACGTTCTGCAGGTGCATTAGTTTTCCGAGGTAAACCAGTAGTCGATCAATTCCAGGATAAGTGATCCCATGATAAATACACAGAATAATACCCGCTTCGTTAGCCGTCTCACGCGGCAAACTCTGGCGTTGGTGCTTGCCGGGGGGCGTGGCTCTCGACTTTACGAGCTGACCGACTGGCGCGCCAAACCAGCGGTGCCATTCGGTGGTAAATTCCGCATCATCGACTTCCCGCTATCGAACTGCATCAACACCGGGATTCGCCGCATTGGTGTGTTAACCCAGTACAAGGCGCATTCATTGATCCGCCACCTGGTGCGTGGCTGGACCCGGTTTGACAGTGAACTCGATGAGTTCGTAGAGATTCTTCCCGCCTCGCAACGCGCCGGTGGCGAGTGGTACCAGGGCACTGCCGACGCGGTCTATCAAAATCTCGACATTATGCGTACGCATAAACCCGAGTACGTGCTGATTTTGTCGGGCGATCATATTTACAAAATGGACTACGGTGAGATGATCGCCACGCATGTTGAAAGCAAGGCCGACATGACAATCGCGTGTCTCGAAGTGCCGATCGAGGAAGCGGCCGGCGCATTTGGCGTAATGACGGTCGATGAATCCGGTCGCATCGTTGAATTCAATGAAAAACCCGCCAATCCAGCACCAATACCCGGTCAACCAGGACTCTGCCTGGCCTCGATGGGTAATTATCTGTTCAACACCGATTTTCTCTACGAGCAGTTAATCAAGGACGCCGACGACCCGAAATCCTCACACGATTTCGGCAAGGACATCATTCCGTCGATTATCGAAAAGTACCAGGTATATGCTTATCCGTTTCGCGACATGGCCACCGGCGAGCGCGCCTACTGGCGCGATGTCGGCACGCTGGATGCCTTCTGGGAAGCTAATATGGAGCTCGTCAACGTAACGCCGGAACTGAACCTCTACGACCAGAGCTGGCCGATCCTGACGCACCAGGCGCAATTACCGCCGGCCAAGTTCGTGTTTGACCGGGAAGATCGGCGCGGCATGGCGATCGACTCGATGGTTTCGGGTGGATGCGTGATTTCGGGTGCCCTGGTCAAGCGCTCGCTGCTGTTTTCCAATGTGCGGATCCATTCCTACGCTGAAATTATCGACAGCGTCATACTTCCCGATGTCGAAATCGGCCGCAACGCCCGTATCAATAAAGCTATCATCGATCGAGGATGCACCATTGAAGCAGGCATGGTGATCGGGGAAGATCACGAAGAGGACAAAAAGCGCGGTTTTCGCGTCACCGAAAAAGGCGTGGTGCTGGTGACACCCGATATGTTGCACCAGGCAACCCACCTACAAAGGTAAACTGACGTGACGAGTTGTGAAACGATAGCCACGCAACCGTTTGGCGATCAGAAACCGGGCACTTCCGGCCTGCGCAAAAAAGTACGCGTGTTTCAGCAAGCGCATTACCTGGAAAATTTTGTGCAGTCGATTTTCGACGCTATCGTAACCAGTGCTGACAGCTTCGCCAACAAAGCCCTGGTGGTCGGTGGCGACGGCCGTTTTTATAACAGCGAGGCCCTGCAGACGATTATCAAGATGGCTGCCGCGAACGGATTTAGCCGCGTGATCGCCGGACAAAACGGACTCCTGTCCACCCCGGCCGCGTCCTGCATAATCCGCAAATACCAGGCCTTTGGCGGTATTATATTGTCCGCCAGCCATAATCCTGGCGGTGCCGATGCTGATTTCGGCATTAAATTCAATGCAGCTAACGGTGGCCCGGCCAGCGAAGAATTGACTGACGCCATCTTTCAGCAAAGCCGTGAGATCGGGCAATACCATATTCTCGATTCG
>CAWCBX010000079.1:0-5563 GCA_963793595.1 uncultured Gammaproteobacteria bacterium
TGACAAAGGCCGGCACGTATGAAACGCGAACGTGGCTCAACCATAGAACGGGTACTCGATATACTCGACACCGTGGCGGCGTCCCCGAAACCATTGAGCGCCACCGAAATCAATGAAGTTCTTAACCTGCCCAAGGCCACAGCCCACCGGCTCTGTTCCGAACTCGAAGCGCATGGCTATCTACTCAAAAGAATCAATGGTAAAAGCTACCAGCCTGGCAATCGCCTCTACGATGTCGCCGTCGGCGTGCTCGCGAATTCACGCTTCAGCGCTTCGCGTCAGGCCATATTGACCGCACTTTCAGAGAAGGTTGGCGAGACCTGCAACATTGCCTACCCGGATGGCCTGTATATGGCTTACTCCGACCGCGTCGAAACCAAGGCGCCATTGCGACTGCAGTTTTCGATCGGCATGCGGGTTCCGTTGTATTGTACTGCCAGCGGCAAGCTTTACCTGAGCACCCTGCCCAAAGCCCGGCGCAAGACGGTAATCAGTAAACTAAAACTCGAAGCCCACGCCAAGAACACAATTACCGATCCCGACACCCTGCTCGCCGAAATCGACCAGATCGAAAAGACGCAGGTCTCGATCGATAATCAGGAACTGTACGATGACATCATCGCCATCGCGGTGCCCATTACGGACAAGCTAGGTCGGTTTTACAGCTCGCTCGCGATCCAGGCGCCGGCGTCACGCATATCCATCGAAAGCAAAGACCAGTATGTACCGTTACTGCGCGAAGCGGCACGCGATTTATCGATGCTGGCCGACGGCTAAGCCGACCGACGCGCCCCGATCCATGATTTGAAAGAGCCAGCGCTTGCCAGTGGCGCATGCGCTGAAATTCAGGAACTGGTGTTTTTTTCGACGATCCGGATTACTTCTGCAGGGCAGATTTCAAGGTTACCGCAAACTTGACGATCTGCGACAAAGTCGAGTGTGGCTGAGACTCGCTGTCGAAGACTGTCTAGAGACTCGGTGGGGTGATGATCAAAATTACTCCATTCCAGCAGTTCAACAGCGTGCCGTTTTGTGGAGATAGTGCAGTGTATTCGGGCAGGGCCGGAAACGCCGGTCTCACTATCGACGATAGGAACCGTAATATCGAAGGCACCTCGATCATCCGACGAAGTGTATTTACAATGCTCGCAATCGACAGTGATGCCGTGTTTTTTCAAGCCCATTTACTAGTGGAAGCCCTGTGATTAGATCCTGGCATCTCAGGGTATGAGGCAAACAGAATATATTCAATCATGATTTCAGTCGGACACATTACAAAAATTAGTTAACTGTCATCATATTTGCTGCGATTATACCTGCCATTATGATCACTCTGCAGTCAGCGTTCGTTGGCATTGTCATTGTGCTACTTTGCGCACTTGTGCTCGATGGCATATTGACGCACTCGGTTTGGGTGAAAGGCAGTCGTACCGGGCTTTTCAGTTTCCGTAATATGGCGCATAAACGTGGCCGTGAAGATGAACCCCACTCCTACTGGTTTGCGCTGATTTTCTATTCCGTGGCGATGCTATTGTTGATCTGGTTACTGATATCAGGAGCAGCCACCTAGTGTGACACCCGGGTTAAGCTGCCACTCCGTGAGAGATTTATGACATACAGAATTCTAACCGCCGAGTTCATGCATGAAAGCAATACCTTCAGCCGCATCGAAACCGATCAACAGGCATTCAGAAATCGCTATTTTCTGGCGGGCGCCAGGGCTATCGCAGAGCGCGGCGAACAAAACACGGAACTGGCCGGGTTTCTCGACATCGGCAGGCAGTACGACTGGCAGATCGAGCATGTCCTCAGCGCAGCGGCCGGACCCAGCGGTAAGGTGACCTCCGCGGCGTTCAACTGGCTGGCCGATCCCATCGTCGCCGCGGCAAAAACCGGATCATATGACGGCATACTACTGGGCCTGCATGGTGCGATGGTGACTGAATTCTGCGATGACGGCGAAGGCGAGCTGCTGCAACGCCTGCGTGCGGTGGTGGGAGACAGGATACCGATTGCGATTACTCTCGACCTGCATGCCAATGTCAGTTGCAAAATGTGCGAGCTCGCCAACATCATCGTGTCTTATAAAACCTATCCCCACATAGACATGCGCGAAACGGCCCATCATGCCGGAGAAATACTGCAACGCAGCCTGCAGGGTGAAATCAGTCCCAGCACCATTCGCGTTGGCTGCCCGATGCTCGAAGAGGTTAACGGCGCGCGCACCGATATGGGGCCGATGACCGACTGGATCAGGTCGGCCAGGCAATGGGAACAGCGCGACGATACCTTTGCGGTCAGTATTAACGGTGGTTTCGCAAGCGCCGATATCACCGCAGTCGGCCCCACGGTGCTGGTCACCGGGGAAGGTGATATGGATGCTCACCGGACATTTGCCGGCAGTATTGCCGCCGACATCTGGCAGCATCGCCATGATGTACTGAACGACTATCTCGACGTTGACGAGGCGGCGGCCATCGCCGCAGCGTTTACCTCGAGCGAGGGCCCGCTGGTCATCGCCGATTATGCGGACAATCCCGGTGCGGGCAGTTATGGCGATGCCACCAACCTGCTGCAGGCATTGCTCGACGCCGGGGTGGCAAACGCCTGTTTCGGTCCGATGGTAGATGGAGATACGGTGCAACAGTTGTCGCAGCACGAACCCGGCAATCTGGTGCAGGTCGAGTTAGGGGGCAAAGTAGATCCCCGCTTCGGCGGAGCTCCGCTTGGATTGCAGGTGGAACTGGTATCCCTGAGCGATGGCCATTTCGTCGGCAGTGGAGCCATGATCGGTGGCTTGCAGGGCTCATTCGGACCGACCGCGGTAGTTCAGATTAACGGCATCGAGCTGCTGGTTACTACGCATGCCCAGCAAATGCTGGATCTGCAACAGTTCAGGAGCTTCGGCATCGAGCCGACATCAAAAAGCGTGATTGCACTGAAATCGATGCAGCATTTCCGCGCTGATTTCGAATCGATTGCGGCGCGCGTCATCGTCTGCGACAGTAGCGCATTATGCACCCCCGACTATAAACGGCTTGAATATCATAATGTTCCGCGTCCGATATTCCCGCTGGACGCCAAATTCGACGATCCGACAGTTCCGCTACCGGGATAGTTAAACTGTATAATGCACCTTTTATTACTCACCAGGCATATTAACCATGTCCGATAAGCCGCAGGGAGAACTCACCACCCGCACCATGGCGATGCCGGCAGACTCCAACCCGGCAGGGGATATATTCGGTGGTTGGGTACTGTCGCAAATGGATATCGCGGCGGGCATCTGTGCCAGTGAGCGGGCACAATGCCGCACCGTCACGGTGGCGCTCGATGGAATGCATTTTATCCGACCAGTCAAGATTGGCGACATCCTTTGTGTTTACACTGAAATCGAACACGTTGGTAATACCTCGATCGACATTCACGTCGAGGCATGGGTGCAACGTGATCGTTCCCGCAACACCGTCAAGGTGACCCAGGCGAATTTTAAGTTTGTCGCGCTTGGTGTGGACGGACGACCGCGCCGGGTACCTGGCGAAAAAACCTGAAGCTAACTGCCCAGCACCTGGTCCAGCACCCAGTTGGATAGCGCATGCACGGCAAATTCACTGGCCGCAAAACGTCCCGCGGGACGCGCAAATTTCTGTCCATCCTGTTGCGCTTCGCAAATCGCGTTGTCCTCTGCCGTGGCGAGCCGCCAACGTTCAAAATAGGGTTTAACCCTGTCTTGAAACCCGGGAAGATCGATTGTGGATTGGGGAAAACAGGCCCCCAGGATAAGGTGGGTACGGTCTACGGCTAGCGGGCTGAAAGCCAGCCACCACATGCAATCCTGGGCAAATACCAACTGGGTCGACGGAAACAGCATCGTGAAATAAGCCCCCCGAATGGCATCGTCATCGAGTCCGTCAATATGAGGAAAAGGTTCTGTCTTTCCCGGCATGGTCGCCACGCTGCGCTCATCTTCCACCAGCAGACCGGTCCAGTTGCCAGTCGTCGTGAACGCACTCGAAGCCTGCTGCCCCAGGGTCGCGCGATGCACGGTTCCGGTGTGATAGGCTTCCAGCGCGTTTTCGGCGAGTAACTTCCAGTTCGCGTTGATATCAAACTCGATACTACCGACATGACGCATATCCGCGCATCGATGCGAGGCAAACTTGTCCCGCATATCGCCAAGATAGCTGGATAGCGATAACAGGGGCGAACTGTAGTGAATAAAAATAAATCCATCCCAGGTCGCCAGGTGTAGTTCCAGCAACGGATACTCCGCGGGATCGAAATCCTGCGTTTCCTGCATCCCCGGTACCCCGCTCAACTTACCGTCAAGCTGGTAAGTCCAGCTATGATAAGGACAGACGATTCTTTTACAGCTACCACTGCCGCTCAACAGACGCGAACCACGATGACGGCAACTATTGGCATAGGCCTTGATCTGGCTATCCGCTGTACGCATGATAATCACCGATCCACCGAGACCCTCGTGGCAGAAATAGCTGCCAGCTTCGGCTAGCTGCTCCTCGCGGCCGACAAACTGCCAGTTACGCAAAAACACCTGTTCAATTTCACGCTCGAAAAAGTCGCTGGAGGTATAGCAGGCAGGCGGCAAAGTGTCCGCTTCGAGCAGTGGTTTGCGTACCGCATGATAGCGCTCGGGATCAAACAATGGATTCAACATGCGCGCCTGACTCCTCGAACAGTGAACAGGTCAGTCGTTATCGAGTACTTCGGCAATCGACGGCCCGCGTCCGCGCACCCGCGTCTGGTGCATGCGGCGGCGATACCTGTCCGCGTCATAGCCACAACCCCGATGCAGGATGCAACGATTGTCCCAGATCATCACATCTCCCGCTTGCCAGCGATGGCGATACACGGATTCAGCTCGCGTTACCTCATCGATCAGGCGCTCGATCAACGGTCGAGCCTCCGCATCGGGCATTCCCTCGATCTGCTTGACGTGGGAACCGACGAAAATATTCTTCTCCCCCGTCACCGGATTCTGCCGCACCAGGCGCTGACGCACCGGATGCATATAAGTGCGCTGGTTCTGGGTTACCGCGTCTTCGCCGACCTTGGTGCGCGAATAGATATAGTCATGGATACCGATTTTTGAATCGATGAGTTCCCGGGTTTGCTGGTCGAGACGCTGATAAGCAGCCCGTGCGCTGGCAAATTCGGTTTCCCCCGCTTCGGCGGGCACTTCATAGGCTGCCAGGATCGAATACATGGCCGGGATTTCGCGAAACGAACTGTCCGAGTGCCACATCTCGTTACCGGTCGAGGCCTTGATCTGGCGCGGCGAAACCTTGTTGCCATCGTCATCGATGTTTCCAACCCGCCCGATATAGGTGACTTTACCCAGACTGTAGTAACTCACATGCTCTTCTTCGAGTTCGCCGAAGCGGCGCGTGAAAGCGAGGTGCGCGGAATCATTCATCTGCTGATTTTCAAACAGCACTAACGAATAGCGGTTGATTGCATCGCCGATTTGCGCGAACGTTTTTTCGTCCAGGGTTTGCGCCAGGTCGACACCCGAAATTCGGACGCCGAACTCTTCGTGAAT
>CAWCBX010000080.1:0-16261 GCA_963793595.1 uncultured Gammaproteobacteria bacterium
GTGTAGTCTACTGGTTCGGTTGCGTATTGCTTAAAGCATAGTAATCTTCGTTGGAGCGGATCTCGCGCATAAACTCCTCGACGCCCAAACCTGCAATTCGCGCCTGACCAGGGCTTACAAACAGATGCCTGTTCTTTATTTCGTCGAACAGGAAGTAACCGATATCGGTTATGGCTTCCGCCTGGCTGGCCATCGCATCCTTGAACATCAGTTCCTGTTCACGCTCGACCCGCTCGGTAATGTCCTGCACCACTCCGAGCGTCTGTTTGACACGCCCGTTTTTTATCAGCTTGGCAGAGGTAAGCTCGCGCACCCAGCGCACCGCACCATCGGCACGCCGTATTCGATACTCGAGCGCGCAGTCCTGACCATTCTCGATATAATGCCGATACTCTTCCTTAACCCGGTTGCGATCTTCCGCAACGACATCGGCAAGGTCATCCTCGAAGCTGTTCATCCTTTTCTTGTAAGCCGAAGCAGTGCTGCCGTATATTCGCGCGCAACCCTCGCTGATATAGACATAGCGCTCATCTTCTTCGTCGTAAATGAAATGACCGATATCGGTAATGGCTTCGGTTTGACGCGCGAGTTCATCGCGGTACTCCAGGTCACGATCGTATTTCACCTGATCGGAAATATCCTGCAGCAGACCGAAGCTGCCGCGCGCTGCACCCTCATCATCAGCCACTACAATGCCGAACTCACGCACATGCCTTATCGAACCATCGGCAAGCAGGATACGATAACCAACACTGAGCGACCTGTTAGCACGCAACTCTTCTGCTGCCTGCCTGTATCGTTCATGGTCGTCAGGATGGATATACTGCAGCGTTTTTTGCCAGCTATCCTGTGACTGCATCACCTCTTCGATAGTCATATTGAACAGGTTTGCATATTCTTCAGAACAGGATGCAAGCCGGTCAAGCTCGTAATCCCACTCATAGTGACCGATTTTTGCGGCCTGCTCGGTCGCGTTAAATAGTGATTCCCGACGACGCAGCCTGCCCAGTTCGAGTTCGAGTTCAGCCCGGGTCAAACTGGAAAATTCAGTATCTGATGTTTGTAGCGGTCGCGCTAATACCAGCGACTCAATAGTCGGCATTTAATTATTCTGTTGGCTATTTCGTGGTGTAGGCAATGAGTATAGGCGTCAATATCAATTTTTCCATGCACGAGGCCTTGCCCGGGCCTACGGGTGAAATGCCGATATCAAGAGAAATTTATATGCGCCCGCAGTAGACAATATACAGGCAAAAGACAATTCCACAGCTGATACCACCAACCATATCTATCTGAGTGATAAAAATTACTCCCTGTAGCATAATTGCAAGTCTGCACAATACCCCCAGGGTTTACGTCATGACTCAAACTGCATCGAGAATCTCTACCATCGAAACACTCATCGAAGAATTGCGCGCGATGCTCGGCGAACGTGTTTCAACCAGCAGCTCGGTGCTCGAGCAACATGGCCACGGTGAATCCTGGCATCCAGTGCAGGCACCCGACGCGGTATGTTTCGCCCGGAGTAGCGACGAAGTCGCGGCCATCGTCAAACTTTGCGCAGCATCGGCGACACCGGTAATCGCATTTGGTACTGGCACTTCGTTGGAGGGCCAGGTACAGGCCGTCAATGGCGGCATTTGTATCGATACGAGCCAGATGAATCAAATCCTCGAGGTAAACAGCGAAGATATGGACTGTCGCGTGCAGGCCGGGGTAACGCGACGTGAATTGAATCAGTACCTGCGAGATACCGGGTTATTTTTCCCGATCGATCCCGGCGCCGATACCTCGATCGGCGGCATGACGGCGACACGCGCCTCCGGTACCAACGCGGTACGCTACGGCACCATGCGCGAAAACGTGCTCGGCCTGAGCGTGGTTACCGCGAGCGGGGAGATAATCAAAACCGGAACCCGGGCGCGCAAATCGGCGGCGGGCTATGACCTGACACACCTGTTCGTCGGTTCCGAGGGAACACTGGGTGTCATTACCGAGATTTGCCTGCGGCTTCACGGTCTGACAGAGGCGGTGTCGGCCGCTATCGTCAATTTTCCGGATGTGCGTTCGGCAGCGGAAGCGACGATTCAGACCATTCAGATGGGAATTCCCGTTGCACGCATTGAAATTGTCGACAGCGCGTATATGAAAGCGATCAACGCCTACAGTAAAACCGATTACGCTGAACTGGACACATTGTTTCTCGAGTTCCATGGTACCCGTGCCGCGGTAGCCGAGCAGGTACAGATGTTCGATGAAATTTCTCAGGAATTTGGCGCGAGCGGGTTTCAGTGGGCGGAACACGAGGAAGACCGCAACAGGCTATGGCGCGCACGGCATGACGCCTACTATGCAGGCCTCGCGGTTTACCCCGGGTATCGTGGCTATGTAACCGATGTCTGTGTCCCCATTTCCCGCCTCGCGGATTGCATTACCGAAACCCAGGCCGATATTACGAATTCTGGGTTGTATGCCCCGGTCATCGGACATGTCGGGGATGGTAATTTTCATGCCACCATGTTTATCGACCCCGCCGATGACGCAATGTTCGAGAAGGCGCTCGAGCTCGATAAACGTATGGTGAAAAGGGCTCTGGATATGGGCGGCACCTGCACCGGCGAGCACGGCATCGGTATGGGCAAGCTGAAACACATGCGTAACGAACATGGTGACGGCGCGGTGGAGGTCATGAAGGCAATCAAGGCGGCGCTCGACCCGCATAACATCATGAACCCGGGCAAGGTTGTCGATTGTTAAGCCGACTCGATCGCCTGCTCTGTTACGTGCTGTTGCAACTGCGGATAAAACTCAAGAAAGCCCTGCAAGAATCATGTCATGGCTGCGCTGTAAATCCTCGATCGCGTTATCGAAATCATTGGCAAAGCGTATGCGCCCGGCAACTCGATCGAGCGCTTCGGCGACGGCGTCGAGGTCACGGTAGGAACCAAACCAGTCGTACTCGATCATGCGTTGGGTGACACGCTGCATAGCGTCATGCGGCATCATTTTCCGGCCTTCATCCATGCGTTGGTATAACCCGACGATCAGGTCTTCCAGACTGCGCTGCTCAAACCTGTCCCAGTGAGTGATCAACAGATGGTCGAAGTAGATATCGAGTGCGATACCGGCAAATCGGCGCCTCCTGGCACTGAAACCGCGCTTCATTTCGAGCACTAGCGGGTGGGTATCGGTAAATCGGTCGACGGCACGATGATTGAGCAGTCCGGCCTCTACCGCAGCTGGCAGGGATGCCTGGTCCAGACCTCGTGCAAAATCGCCGAGGAGGTTGCCGACCGTCGATTCGACGGTCGGCTGCGCCAGCACCAGGTGCGCGAAATGGTTCATTCAGGTGACACCACCATGTTCCAGCAACCAGTCACAGAATTTGTTCTCGTTATCCGACAGGCGACTGCGATCGGCTTTCAGGTAATAGGTTTCCGGAATTTCCAGTTCGACATCAAACAGGCGTACCAGGTCACCTTTGGCGAGCAGCGCATCGGAAATAAAAGACAGGCCAAGCATGACACCGAGCTTACATCGTGCCATTTCCACTGCCAACATGTAGCCATGCGTGCTGAGCTCGGATTGTTGCAAACCATCCGGAGGCTTTACATCGCAAAGCTGGTAAAAGCTATCCCAGGGGGTTGCCGCACCCAGTGAATTGATGCGGCCAAAGCTGAATAAATCTTCCGGCCTCGATATCTGCGCCGCCAGTTGCGGAGCGCAAAGGGGGAAGCAGGACATCTTTGCGCTTAACAGATATTCATTATCCTTGCCCGATCTGGTGCCGAATCGAATCTCGATATCGTCCGATCTAGCGCTGTAATCAGTCTCCCAGATGGCCGGCACAATGTTTAACGAAATACCGGGATTGGTTTGCATGAATGAGGCAATTCGCGGTGTCAGCCAAAGCACGCTGAATGACCAGTTACTTCGAATCGTAATGCGATCGGGATCGGAGCGGACGAAGTTCGAGCGTGTACTTTGTCGCAGTATGCGCAGCGCGCTCTGGATATCCGGCAGGTAGGTACTGCCGGCGTTAGTCAACTGCAGGGATCTCGCGCCGCGGATAAACAGTGGCTCGCCGACGAAGTTCTCCAGCAGCTTGATCTGCTGGCTCACGGCCGACTGGGTCACATTCAACTCATCGGCCGCCTGGGTGAAACTCAGGTGGCGTGCCGACGATTCGAACGTCCGCAGCCATTGCAGAGGAGGTAAATCGCGCATTCGACTCCATGCATAAGTTAGATATTAGTTAAACTTATATCATGGGTCAGAATAAATTGATTGTCCAGTCAGCAAGGCTGCGCTTTAATTTGTCACTAATCCAGACAGCCGGAGCTCAGTATGGCTATTTCTGCCGTTGATACCAGTTCGGTCAATCCCGACAACGATCCACACTACGAAGACCGTATCAATCTCGCCGCGGTATTTCGCATGACTGCACGTCTCGGTATGGACGAAGCCGTGGGCAATCATTTCAGTTACGCGGTTGCGGATGACGGCAATCAATTTCTGGTGAATCCTTTCGGCCGCCATTTTTCCAATATCCGCGCCAGCGAACTGTTACTGCTTAACGCGCACGAAGCAACCGACATGGATCAGCCTGACAAACCGGATCCGACTGCGTGGGCGATACACGGCGCGATGCATCGTAATGTGCCACAGGCGCGATGCGTACTGCATGTGCATTCCAGGTACGCGACAATTCTCGCTTCGATCAAGCAGGACAGTCTGCCACCGATCGACCAGAACAGCATGCGCTACTTCAATCGCGTCACGGTTGACGATGGTTTTGATGGCATGGGGCTTGGAGATGAAGCCGAACGACTTTCTCGCGGCGTCGGCAATAATCGCATCGTTATCATGGGTAACCATGGGGTCATGGCAATCGGGGAATCTATCGCACGCGCCTTCGACGAACTGTTTTACTTCGAACGAGCCTGCGAAAATTATATCAAGGCGCTGATGACCCAGAAGCCACTGCGCATTGTCAGCGACGAAATCGCGGAAAAAACGGCGCTGCAGTGGGAAGATTACATGGACAGGGTCGGATTTTGCGACGCTCACCTGCGCGAGATACGCACCATCCTCGACCGCGAAGAACCCGACTACAAGCTATAGCCAACGATGCCTGAAGCAGCCAATAAACCTGCACCTACCAATGCGGCGTCATCCGGGGTGTCCATTGACAGGCAGTTGAGCAAGCAGTTAATGAAGCGCTCGGACCGCCCCGGCCTGGTCTGGCTCGGGCAGTGGATCGCGTTGTTACTGGTTACCGGGTATCTATTGTATCTCTCCGAGGGTAGCGCCTGGTTTATCCCGATGTTGTTCATTTACGGCAGCGCGATTGCCGTGCCGGCCTACGCGCTGTCACACGAATGCGCGCACGGCACCGCGTTTCGTACCCGCTGGATCAACGAAACCCTGTTCTGGATTTCATCGTTGATTTACTACGAAGAACCCCATTATCGCCGCTACGCTCATGCCCGGCACCACACCTATACCTGGATCAATGGGCTCGATGCGCAGATGCCGTTCGAGACCCCGATGACATTCAGGGGCTGGTTACTCGAAATAACCGGTATCGGATATTTTATTTTCATTAGCAAAGCCATGTACGCCAACGCCCTGGGCCATTTTAACGATCAGGTGCGCGAATTTACCCCGGCAAGCGAATTGCCGAAATTGAAGTGGGGAGCCCGGGCATTCCTGACGGTTTACCTGGCGATTACACTGGCCATCATACTCGGTGCCGACTACCTGTTCTGGTACCTGGTGTTGCCTCGCATCCTCGGTAACCCGGTTTTGTTCCTCTATACGCTTATTCAACACGTCGACATGGAGGAAGACCAGCTCGATCTGCGCCGCTCGACACGCTCTTTCAGAACCAACGCGTTCAGCCGTTTCCTGTACATGAACATGAACTACCACGTCGAGCACCACATGTATCCGACGGTGCCCTTTCACGCCCTGCCGGCGCTTGGCGAGGCCGTCAGGGAACAGTTGCCCGAACCCGACCCCGGGTTTTTCCTGACCAATTACCGCGTACTGAAAGCGATCATTTCGCGCAGTCTCGGCAAGTTACCCATGAGCAACCAGGGCAAATCCATCACTATCGGCTAGTCATTCGAGGAGAATAAATATGAGCATACCCGGTCCCGGCTGGCAACGCGTTGGCCCGGCAGCCGAACTCGACGAGGAAGACGTCATGCCATTCGAGTTTAACGGCCGCGAGTACGCGATTTATCACACCATCGACGGCTTCTTCGCCAGTGACGGCATGTGTACCCATGAAGAAGAGCCACTCGCCGATGGTATCGTCATCGACAACGTGATCGAATGCCCGCTGCACCAGGGACGTTTCGATGTGCGCAACGGTAAAGCACTCAGCCCCCCGGTTTGTGTCGATCTGAAAACCTTCCCGGTGCAAATCCACGCTGGCGATATCTACATCCAGATATTGGTGGAAGCTTAGCCGAACATCTGTTCCAACACTCCCCTGCTCAGACTCCAGGAGTGCAGGAGCAGGGTTGATGCGCCTGCCGTCAGTCGT
Source organism: uncultured Gammaproteobacteria bacterium (assembly GCA_963793595.1). GTDB lineage: Bacteria > Pseudomonadota > Gammaproteobacteria. The sequence continues at coordinate 6,557 of CAWCBX010000080.1, forward strand.
AAAGCATCGCCCTTTCTTTTAAACTGACGGAAATTAGACGAGAAAAATACGACATGGCTCTTTCAATTGCATTATTGATGTTTAGTGCGCTAAGTATTTACCTCTGCTATTCGGTTGCAAAAAGCAAAAAGGCGAATATCACGTTCTGGGTAACTATGGGATTGCTGTTTGGACCATTGGCGCTGCCATTTTTGTTTTTCGTGAAACCTCGCGATTGAATCCCTCAAAGAGAGATATAAACAGGCAAAGCTATCGGTATCGACGCAATTTCGCTAGAATTTTAACGCGGCCCGGTAATTCAAATGGGTTTCAAAAATGGAATGGAGCGCGCGCAATGCCACAAGTAAAATTCAACCTGATCGCTGTATTGGCACTGATAGTGTTTGTTACAGCCTGCGAATCAACACCTCCCAGGATTTTGAGTGAACCCGGCGTCACCCGCCTGAATGAAGCCGAGACCAGGGCCCACATAACCGGGAATACCGAAAAATGGATAGAGGGTACCGGATACTATAACCCGGATGGCGAGATGGAAATGGTGTGGCGCAAAGTCAGAACCAAAGGGACCTGGGAAGTAGCCGATGACGGCAACGTATGCATCAAGGTTGAAAACTGGAAACCGATGTGCCACTACTACGTGGATGACAACGGTGCGATTACGATGATTGGGGAAGGAGAAAACAAGCTGTTTTCGCGGGGTAGAAACCGTGGCGTTAATCAAATAGTGAAAGGGAAAAAGCTACCAGCCCGATAACCCGTAGTGCTACCAGTTTACAATCTCGTTGTAACTGTCCTTGAAATTCTGGTTATCAGGTTCTAGTTCGAGCGCTCGACCGATAGCGTCTATCGATGATTCGTGTCGGCCCAGTTGGGCCAACGTATAGGCAAGATTGTTCCAGACTTCGGCCTTTTGCGGATCAATCATTAATGCCGAACGGTAAGCTGCTTCGGCGTCGACAAATTCACCCATCGCATAAAAAGTATTACCCAGCCCCGTGGACGCCAGCAGATTTTCGGGCCAGCGTCGCAACGCTGTCGAGTAGGCATGATTCGCGCTTTCAATCCTGCCTACCTGCTCCATTCCGATTACTGCATCCAGGTAAGCATCGGCACTTGCCGTGGCGGGAATCGAGTCGACCGACACGACTGCCAGTGCCCAATGATCAGCCCGCTGCCAGGTTTTCTCAAACACCGCGAACGAGCGCGACACTCGCGCATTAACGCCCGAGCGTAAAATAAAAACGCGCTCGTCAAAGTCATAACCGACGACGACTTCGTAATGCCAGAGCGGAACTGCATCCAGTCCCAGGTTCTGTAAAACAAAAATCGGATTACCGGCCGCAATTTCACGCAACAGCGATTCCAGTTTGCCATCGAGCTGCACCGGCAACATTTCAAACTGGCGCGTCGCGGCTTCGACTTCGATTTGCAGACTACCCTTTAACCCGGGTACGTAAATCATTTGCGCAATCTGATCGGGCTCCACCGGGGTGCCGCGATAGTTGATGATACTGGCTAGCGACGCGGGGCCGCAGTGATATTGCTGTTGCGGGAAAAACGGGACATCGGTCAATTCCACCTGCGGCGGAATATCCGGTGGATTATCTAGCAGCAACCGTGTTTGCGGAGAGGTCGCGCAGCCGCCGAGGTAAGCGAGTAAGCATAGCGCGCAGGCAACCAGGCGAGCGCGCTTGATCACGAAATTCAACTATTTAGCAGGCCAGTTGGGGACTATATCGGTAACGCCCATCAATTCAGTGATCACCAGAATCAGGAAAATAATCACCAATGTAGCACTCCCCCCGGCGGGCTCTTTATCGATACGTTGATGAATTTTCAATACCTGGACATCGGTCAATGCCGCAATCCGCAGCGAAGCATCCGCGGCGTCAACACCGCCTTTCACCAACTGTTCTTTTATCCAGTCCCGCTTTGCCGTAATACTACTGAAGTCTATGCTCACCTGGCTCGCCTGCAGCTGCGCAGTGTCAACCATCGCGGCCTGGCTCGGCAGGCTAACCGCAGCAACTACAGCTGCGAAAAACAGGCATTGTAATAGTTTTTTAACCAACATTTTCATTTCCTCAAATTACGGATTCATGATCCGGCTAGTATAGCCGAGTTTGGCTCAGGCGAGTTTTGCGCCGTTGGGTACTTCGCTATCGGGTCTTGCCAGTACCACCGCGCCGTCGTGACGATGAAAACCGGTCACCAGGCACTCCGAACGCATCGGGCCTATTTGCTTGGCGGGAAAATTCACCACGCCGACAATCTGGCGCCCGATCAGCTCTTCCCTGGTGTAGATATCGGTAATCTGCGCACTCGATTTACGCATTCCGATTTCATCCCCGAAATCTATCCTGAGCTTGTATGCGGGCTTGCGCGCTTCAGGAAAATCCTCGACCTCGACGATGGTGCCGACGCGTAATTCTACTTTTTCGAAGTCATTCCAGTCTATGGTTTCCACTTTAGTTCGTCCTCACGAAAATTCGTTACGAATCGCTTCGCTGTGCTCGCCTGCCGACGGCACCTTGCGCGGGGTTTCAGTCCTGTCGGAGCGAATCGCCGCAACTGCGACCACCTGCGCGTCTCCAGCCGACGTCTCGACCTTCACGCGGCGTAATTGCGGATGCTGCGACAGGCCTGCCATATCGTTGAGGCGGCCATAGGCAATGCCGGCCAGGCGCAAAAGTTCAGCGGCTTCAGCCTGATCGAGCTGCGACAGTATCCCGCTGATGAGTTCATCGACAAATGCCCGGTTTTCAACCCGTGCCTGATTGGAATTGAGCCTGGCATCGCTGGCCAGAGTCACATTACCGAGTACCCGGTCGCAAAAATTGGCCCATTCCCGCTCGTTTTGAATCGCCAGTACGATATCGAGACCGTCGCGACAGCGGTAAGCACCATATGGAGAGATCGTCGCATGATTGATTCCCACGCGCTGTTGAATTTTGCCCGCATAGTCGTAATGCAGCAACGGTACCGCCAGCCACTCGGCCATACCATCGAACAATGACACCTTGATGACACAGCCTTTATTGCTCTGCTCGCGTTCGATCAAGGCCTCGAGGATTGCCGCGTAAGCCTGTTGCCCGCAATTAATATCGCAGGCTGAAACGCCGATACGACCCGGCGCTTCCGGCGTACCGGTGATCGAGGCCATTCCCGACTCGCACTGCACCAGCAAGTCATAGGCCTTCATCTCGCTGTATTCGCCCTGATCGCCGTAACCCGATATATCGCAACAAATCAGTCGCGGATAACGATTGCACAGTTCCTCGCTACCGAAGCCGGCGCGTCGTGCGGCCGCAGGCGCGAGGTTCTGGATAAACACATCCGCCTGCGCCAGAATCCGATGCAGCAGCTCGGCATCGTCTTCCTGCTTGATGTTCAACTGCAGTGACTCCTTGCCCTGGTTCAACCAGATAAAGTAAGCCGATTCACCGTGTACCACGCTATCGTAGGCGCGCGCAAAATCACCCTCCGCGCGCTCAATCTTGATGACGCGCGCACCGGCATGCGCGAGCCGATTGGAACAAAACGGTGCGGCCACCGCCTGTTCCAGCGAAACCACCAGCAATTCATCAAGCTTCAGCATTAGAATGACTTGGGCAGGCCAAGTACATGTGTCGCGATATTCGACAGAATAAGGTTGGTCGAAATCGGAGCAACCTGGTAGAGACGGGTTTCACGAAACTTGCGTTCGATATCGTATTCGACAGTAAAGCCATAACCGCCATGAGTCTGCAGGCACATGTCTGCGGCCGCCCAGGACGCATCGGCTGCCAGCAGCTTCGCCATGTTGGCTTCCGAACCGCAGGCTTCACCGGCGTCAAACAGGCGGCAGGCCTTATCGACCATCAACGCGGCGGCCTCGGTTTGCACATGGGCGCGTGCAATTGGAAACTGAATGCCCTGGTTCCTGCCGATCGGCGCGCCAAATACTTCGCGATCACGCGCGTAACTACTGGCACGTTCGATAAACCAGCGCGCATCACCGATACACTCGGCCGCGATCAAAATGCGTTCGGCATTCATACCGTCGAGAATGTAGCCGAAGCCCTTGCCTTCTTCGCCAATCAGGTTCTCCGCTGGAACGCGTAATTCATCAAAGAAAAGTTCGGTGGTAGCGTGATTCAACATGGTTTCAAGGGGGCGCACGGTCAATCCATTACCCACGGCCTCACGCAAATCAACCAGCAATACCGACATCCCCTGGGTAGGTTTATCAACTTCGTCGCGTGGCGTGGTGCGTACCAGTAATAACAGTAAGTCGGAATGTTCGACCCTGGAAATAAACACCTTCTGCCCACTGACAACATAATGCTCGCCATCGCGCCGTGCGCGCGTTTTTATACGCGTGGTATCGGTTCCACTCGATGGCTCGGTGACCCCGAAGGCCTGCAGCCTCAAAGTCCCAGCAGCAATATCCGGCAGGTATTTTTGCTTTTGTGCGGCGCTACCATGACGCAGCAGAGTTCCCATAATATACATTTGCGCGTGGCAGGCGGCGCCATTGGCACCGCTACGCTGAATTTCTTCGAGTACCGCACAGGCGGCTGCCAGGTCCATACCTGCGCCATCGTATTCCTCGGGAATCAGTACCGACAGGTAACCGGCATCGGTAAGTGCCTGTACAAATTCACCGGGGTAAGCCTTGTCGCGATCCTTGTCACGCCAGTATTGATCCGGGTAATCACCGCACAGGCGACCGACTGCGTCTCGTACTTCCGGGTGGCTGCGTTCTTCCGACATATGACCTCGGTCTAAATCAATAACATTCCCGCTGTGATCGTAGATCGGCGAATATGGGTATTCACCGCACAAACGGCTATCTTTAAAACACTATACGACTGGCTTGCGGGATCCCCGCTTACGCGAGGACGACAGGCCAACTACACAGGATCAAGCCGCAATAATATTGTGCTCGGGCCCGTAGGGGAAGCCGGTAATATTTTCGACGCTGTTTTCACCGACCACCAGGATATCATGCTCACGATAACCTCCGGCACCCGGCAAGCCCTGGGGTAGCGTCAACATCGGCTCCATCGAAACCACCATCCCCGGTTCAAGCACGGTGTCAATATCTTCACGCAATTCCAGACCCGCCTCACGCCCGTAGTAATGCGACAACACACCAAAAGAATGCCCATATCCAAAGGTACGGTACTGCAACAGATCCAGGTCGGCAAAATAGCGATTGATTTCCGCACAAATGCCCGAGCAGGTGGCACCCGGCTTGATCAGCGACAGTCCCAGTTCATGCGCGCCGACATTGGCCTGCCAGATTTTGAGTGAGGCGGGATCGGGTTCGCCAACGAACAAGGTACGCTCAAGCGCGGTGTAATAACCCGAAATCATCGGAAAGGTATTCAGGCTCAGAATATCGCCTGCTTCCAGCACGCGGGTCGTCACCGGGTTATGCGCCCCGTCGGTATTTAGTCCGGACTGAAACCAGACCCAGGAATCGCGAATTTCGCTATCGGGATAAGCGCGCGAAATTTCGAGTTCCATCGCATCGCGCCCGGCCATCGCTACATCGATTTCGCGGGTTCCGACCCTGATCGCATCGCGAATCGCTTCACCGCCGATGTCGGCGGTACGCGCACCACCCTTGATCAGTTCAATTTCTTCGTCCGACTTGATCATGCGCAAACCCATAACCTCGCGGTTCATATCGCAGGCTTCGACGCCACTCAGGAATGCATCCATCAACTCCCTTGATGCCAGCGTCATGTGATCGCCCTCGATACCGATTCGACGCACATTTGGTAACAGTGATTTCACCGCGCGCCAGTAGTTATTGCGCTGCCAGTCGGTATAAATCACGTTCTCCCCGTAACAACGTCGCCAGGGCTGTCCCAGATCGATATTTGCCGACACCGTAACGCAGCGCTCGGCGGTTACCACGCAGGCATAGGGGCGGCCGAACGAGCAGTACAGGAAACCGGAATAGTAGGCGATGTTATGCATCGAGGTCAGCAGCATCGCATCGACCCCGGAGCTGTCCATTAGCTGGCGCAGCCGGCTGAGGCGGTTTGCATACTCGGCATCGGAAAATGGCAGGTTTGCCTTGGCACCGTTTTGCAGTGCGAAGAACTCGAGACGTTGGCTTTGAGACATGATAATCACTCCGAAAATATCCGGGCGTACAGGATCAAAGTATCCGCTTGAAGGGCAGCGACGCCATCGTTGCCAGCGGGCAGCGATTTTATCCAGCGCATCGATGTCAGGCAAGATATAATTGCCCGTCTGCCAGTCATTCTCAAGCACGAATAATATGTCCCCTGTTCAATATGATATACGCTCGGCCACTGCATCAGACCGCGCACAATGGGATCCTCTCTGGCAGGGTTATCTTGCATTTTACGAATCAGAGCTTACGGACGAGGTCACCGATTTACTGTGGCAGCGGATTATGGATCCGGCACATCAAATTCAGTGCCGGGTCGCCGCAACTGGTGACGGCAATCTGCTGGGACTGGTCCACTTCTTTCCGCATGCCCATACCTGGTATGTAAACCCGGTCTGTTACCTCAACGACCTGTTCGTATTACCGGGTATTCGAGGCGCCGGCATCGGCAAGTTGCTGATTGATGCAGTGGTCGAAGAGGCGAAGCTGCAGGGCTGGAGCGAGGTTTACTGGCATACCCAGGATCATAATTCGGTTGCGCGTGGTTTATATGACAAGATTACCGGTGGTACCGACGGTTTCGTCAATTACAGCATCGACGTCTCAAGATTAGATAGCTGATAATCTCTCGCTCTCACTGCATATCGTCATGGCGACTCGTCCGTATCGCCAGCCGCCGGCAGCTCGAAATGGAAAGCGCTGCCATGACCTTCGCCCGCGGACTCGACCCAGGTTCGACCACCGTGTGCTTCGATGATACGTTTGACTAACGCCAGACCGATACCAGTGCCATCAATCTTTGTATCGAGGCGATCAAATAAATCGAATACCCGCTCATGGAACATGGGCGCAATGCCGATACCATTGTCACGCACCCAGCAGTGAACCCGACCATTTTCGCGCTCGGCCCCGATTTCAATGCGTGGCTTCTCCTGGTCGCCCATGAACTTTATCGAATTATCGATAAGGTTTTGCAACACTTCGTGCAACCTGCCCGGATCGCAGTAAACCTGGGGCATGTCAGCCGCAATCTGCAGCTCGACGCCCCGTGCTTCTATTTGCATCGTCATCCGCTCCACGGCTTCGTGCACCAGCAAACCCAGATCTCGAACTTCCGGGGCATTCATCTGGCGGCCAATCCTGCTCAGTTCGAGTAATTCGTCCAGCAGCTGCGTCATTTTATCGGCGGCAGCACTGATTTGATCGACATCCCTGGCCATCGCCTCCGGGTTATCGGTGTCAATATCTTTTTCCAGAAAACCGAGAAAACCCTTGATCGTAACCAGCGGTGCTTTCAAATCGTGTGACACCGTGTAGTTAAAACGCTCGAGTTCAGCATTTTGAGTTTGCAGCTCGATATTCTTGTCCTCGATCTCATCGGCACGCTGTTCTAACTCACGGTTTTTGGTCTCGATCTGCAATAGCAATTGACGTTGCCGAAAAAAGAACAGCGATGTAATCGCAATCAACAAGGTCGCTAGTAAAGCGATTGAGTAATGATTAAATCGGGCAGTCGCGATGGAATGCTGAAAGTCCTCAACCGATAATCCAATGGCGACAATAAACGGAAAACCCGGCACTTTCCGATAGGCGTAGTATCGAGTTATACCATCGACCACACTGGTCTGCAGATACAGGCCTGTCGGACTTTCTTCGAGCCGCTGCCAGATCTGCGAGCCGCTTATATTCTGCCCGGGACCGCTGGGTCCATAGGAAGATCTGGAGCGAACGAACTTGTCTTCACCCACCAGCGTGGCGGAACTCATCGGCCCGATCTGCATGGTGTTGAAAAATTCGGTGATGTGCCTGGCCTCGAGCGCGAGGAAAATCACCCCACCGAATTCCCCATCGGGTTTGTTAAAGCGACGCACCAGCCTGACGATCAGCTTACCGCTGTTGCGTCCCTTGTGTAACTTCGAAACGAGTAATTCATCACCTGTCGAATTCTGCTGGAATTTAAAGTAATCGCGGTCTCTGGCGGTCACGCCAGGCTTGATCTCGTGACCGGAAACAAGCAACGGTATACCGTTTTCGTCGATGATGGTGATGTGGGATGCGATGGATTTGTCGAGCGGGACCTCGGCCATCAATTGCTCGACCTCGGCGAGGTCATAATTCCTCAGGTACTCACGCCTTACTAGCTTGAGATACGCATCTCCGTAGTCAAAAATACCTACCACGTGACGTTCGAAAAATACCGAGATTTGATGCGCCTGGTCGGCGGCGTCCTTAAAACGCATCGCTTCTTCCCGGGCGACGAAGTTGTACGAGACAATCCAGACAAGCAACGAAAGGATTGCGCCGGTAGCCAGGTAATGTTTGCCAGATGATTTAATATATTTTCCCGAAAGCCCTGCCCATGGCTTTACCTGTTAATATAGCTCGGGTTTGCGTAGGTGAGGACTACAATAGAATAATTCGTGATTGATTATTTCTATTTCGATCGCGTTTACGAATGTCGTTTATGTGCTCTGCCGGGTCGTTTATCGGTTGACTGCGATATTCTCATTCTGTTTAAACTTGTCATTCGCAGAGGATACCTCCTTAGCCTGGCTCTAACTGCAGGCTACGGGTGCCCGGCACCCGGTATTCTGATAGCAGACTCAACCAAAACGGCGCTTATGCATTATTCAGCTTTTAACCTGGTAAAACAGGCATTAACCGGCAACCGCGGCTGGACCAGGGCCTGGCGTAATCCGGAACCCAGGAAGCAATACGACGTCATCATTATCGGTGGCGGCGGGCATGGTCTCGCGACCGCCTACTACCTGGCGAAACTGCACGGCATCACCAATGTCGCAGTACTGGAAAAGGGTTATATCGGTGGCGGCAATACCGGGCGTAACACGACTATCGTGCGCTCGAACTACATGCTGAATCCCAACTCGCAGTTCTATGAACACTCGATGAAACTGTGGGAAGGCCTGAGCCAGGATTTGAACTACAACGTCATGTTCAGCCAGCGCGGCGTATTGAACCTGATTCATACTGACGCCCAGCGAGATGCCGCCGCTCGCCGCGGTAACGCGATGCACCTGAACGGAGTCGACGCCGTCATGCATGACCTGGAAGGCGTGAAGAAACTGATGCCGCATCTTGATTTCTCAAAAAATACGCGTTTCCCGATTCAGGGGGGCCTGGCACAACCGCGTGGCGGCACTGCGCGTCACGATGCGGTCGCCTGGGGATATGCGCGTGGCGCTGATCGGCTCGGCGTCGACATCATCCAGAAGTGCGAAGTCACCGGTATCAAACGCGATGGCGACAAGGTGATCGGCGTTGAAACCTCCCGCGGCTTTATCGGCGCAGGCCAGGTCGGAGTCGCGGTGGCGGGTAACTCGAGTCGCGTATTTGCTATGGTCGGGATGAAATTGCCGATCGAATCGCATGTATTGCAGGCCTTCGTAACCGAAGGCATCAAGCCGTTGGTGGATACCGTCTGCACTTTTGGTGCGGGTCATTTTTACATTAGCCAGTCAGACAAGGGCGGCCTGGTTTTCGGTGGTGACATAGATGGCTGGAATACTTACGCGCAACGCGGCAACCTGCCAACCTTTAATCATGTCGTTGCG
>CAWCBX010000081.1:0-8341 GCA_963793595.1 uncultured Gammaproteobacteria bacterium
CCGGCGCGGCATGCGAAAGCAGCCCTGGTGAAAAAAGGCCGCCGCATCAAGGTGATTAACACCCACGGCACCCAGGTGGGCGATTGCTATAAATTAACGGCCACCGCAATTTGCTGATATCGTGCACTTCGAAATAAGCGAGTCACTTTGAAGAATCCCTATGGACCCCTGGACACAAATCGATAGCGCCCCTGTTCCCGGTAGCGATGCCGAGCTGACCCTGTTGCAGCGCGACAATGATTTTGCGATTCGCATCTCCGATGTGCAGGGCGACCTGATGAATAGCCGCATGTACCACTCCGAGGAAGTGCTGGCCGAGCTCGGCTGTAAACGCCTTGGCACGATCGACAATGCGCGCGTACTTGTCGGTGGCCTCGGTATGGGCTTCACGCTGGCGGCGGCACTGCGCATCGTTCCGGCGTCGGCCGAAGTAATCGTGGCGGAACTGGTGCCCAAGGTGGTCGAATGGAATCAGGGCCCGCTGGGGCTGTGCGCGGGCCGACCGATAGACGATGAGCGCACGCGCATACACCAGGGCGACGTGGTAGCGCTGCTAAAACACCCGGGTAAGAAATTCGATGCAATCCTGCTCGATGTCGACAATGGCCCCGAGGCGATGACGGCTTCCGCTAACGGCTGGCTTTATACGCGAGGGGGTTTAAAAACTATCTACGAAAAACTCCGCCCCGAAGGCATCGTCGCGATCTGGTCGGTGCGGGCAGATCATGCCTTCACCGGCCGGCTCAAAAAAACCGGCTTTAAAGTCCAGGCCCACACCGTAAGAGCCCGACCGGGCAAGGGCAGCCGGCATACGATATTTGTCGCGCAAAAACCGCGCTAATACGCTGGCCGTTAACCCGGACATATCGGGTCAGGTCTTTGATTTTGATGTCAATCACCAAAGAATTAACAATCAAAGACCTGACCCTGTGTTTGCCGTGTAATAGCACAAACTGCGACATGTCTAGTCAGCCCTGGTTAATGCAGTCAGAACCGCTTCTTTCATCTCAAGGGTTGTCGCATTACCGCCCAGGTCGGGCGTTAAGATTTGCTGGTTCAGCACTTGTTCAACCGAGTGCTCGATCCGTCGGGCAATATCCGCCCTGGCGAAGGCGTATTCAAACATCATGGCGACTGATAGAAAGGTTCCGAGCGGATTGGCAATGCCCTTGCCGGAAATGTCGGGCGCACTGCCATGGGTAGGCTCAAACAAGCCACCCTTTATCGGCACGCCCGCACGGGCCGGGCCGGGCAGTGTCGCCGAAGGCAGCATGCCCAGCGAACCCGCAAAAGCACCGACCATGTCGGAAATCAGGTCACCGAATAAATTATCGGCGACCACCACATCAAAGGCTTTAGGCGTTTTGCTTACGGCGTACAGGGCGTAATCCATTAATAAATGAGTGAGTTCGACGTCAGGGTACTCATCCTGGCCGATTCGAGTCATGGTTTCGCGCCACAGTTTGCCGGTTTCCATGACATTGGATTTTTCCAGGGAGGCGACCTTGCCGCGCCGGGTGCGCGCGGCTTCGAACGCGCAACGAGCGATTCGCTCGATTTCATGCGTGGTGTATTCACTGATTTCAAACGCACGGGTCTGACCATCCGCCAACCGTTCCCGCCCGCGAGGTTCGCCGTAGTAGATTCCGCCACAATTTTCGCGAATCACCATGATATCCGCACCATCGATGGCTTCGGGCCGATAAGGGGTGAGGTGATGCAGGGCCTTCCAGGCACGTGCCGGACGCATCGCGTTATACACTTCCAGTTCTATGCGCAAACGGGTCAGCCCGTCGGTTTCGGTGATGGGTCCGTCGATGTGCAGGCTATCCCATTCGGGGCCACCGACCGCACCCACCAGTATCGCATCCGCTCGCCGCGCTTTTTCCAGCACTGCATCGGTACAAAAGCTGCCATGTCGATCCCATGAGGCGCCCCCGAGTAAGTCTTCATCGATGGTGATCTCGATATCAGCGATCGTGGCCGCGCAGCGCAATACCTCGAGGCCGGCATCGACGACTTCAGGGCCGATGTGATCGCCACCCAGGGATAGTACCTGGTAGGAATCAGCCATAAAAACTCCGTAAATTTGTTTCCACTTATACCACCATGCCCTGGTTGAACAGCTAATAGGTGTCAGTGAACAGCTAATAGGTTTCCCAGCTAATAGGTGTCAGAGAGCAATTTTCCCTAATATTAGAAACAATTGCTCTCTGACACGTATTTCCCTGGAATGCTTCGATGATTCCTGACCCTGTGCGCCCCTTTACGGTTGTAAGGCGTGCAGCCGATAAAGTGCTTTCAGCATGTCGGGCGGTTCTTCGCCAAAGATGCCAAACCATGCATTGAACACCTTGATAATTTCGCCACTGCGATACAGGCGTGATAGTGCCCTGTCGGCCACCAGCTGAAAATCGACGTCGCCACGGGGTATCGCCAGCGCAAAGGGTTCGAATGAATACAACTGCTTGGCAAGTGCGTAGCGCTCGCGTCCATCGCGAGCGATGACCTGCCCGATTAGCACCACCTGATCAGCGGCCAGCACATCGACTTCCCCGCTATCCAGCAGGTTCATGCCCTGGCTGGTCGAGGTAACCGGTACGACTTCGGCTTCTACTTCCAGTTTCGTCAACGCCCTTTCAAGCGTCTCGATGGTAGTGGTGTTGTCGACCACGGCCACGCGTTTCCCAGCCAGGTCGCTTATCTGATTGATGACCGAGCCTTTACGCGCCAGCAGCGATCCCCCGGTGACAAAGGTGAGCTGGGTAAAACTGACGATCTCGGCACGCGACAGGGTCTTGGTGGTGGCGCCACAAAGAATGTCAATTTTCCCCGACTGGATTGCCTCGAAGCGGGTAGCCGCTGTGACCGGTACGAAATTCACCTGAATGGTTGTTTTGCCGAGGGTCTCGACCACCATCGAGGCGATGTATTTACACAGCTCCACCGAATAACCGGCTGCTTCGCCGTCACCGCGGTCGAAAGACATTGGAGCCTGATCCTGGCGGAAACCGAGATTCATTTCACCGGTCTCGTTAATTCGTTTCAGCGTCTGGGTCCATTCGGTGGCGGCTGTGGTTGCGAACGGCAGGCAAAGGAGGGCGCCGGTCAGCACCAGCTTGTGCAGTGACATAGTTAGTCTCGTCTCGTGAATAAAGCGGGGCAGTATAAGAACTCTGCTGCCGATTCACAATTTCTGATTATCGGGTGGGTCAGGGGTACAGGGAGCATAAACACTGGCCCCTCAGGGTGACAGTTACCCTGACTTGCCCCTGGAAGCCCAAAACCAACGAATCGGGTAAACTGTCACCCTGTCTTTACGTTTACGAGAACCACAAATGCCTGAATATCGCGCACCAGGGGTGTATATCGAAGAAACGAGTTCTATCGCCCCGGCGATTGCCGCTGTCAATACGCATGTTACGGCATTTGTCGGCCCCTGCCGGTTTGGCCCGGTTGGGGGTGTGCCCGAATTGTTAACCAGCTACGCAGACTTTGAGCGTTTGCATGGTGGGCTGGCCGCGCTCGATTTTGGCATAACAGATCCCGCACCGAATTACCTGGCGCATGCCGTGCGCGTATTTTTTGAAGAGGGTGGGAAAAAGTTGCACGTCGCGCGCGTCTATTCACCACCTGGCGGCAGCGACGGGATTGCGCGCTGGACATCGAATCACTCGGCATCCAGTTTGTCAGCGCAGGCCAAGATCGAACTGAGCGCGCGCTATGCGGGTGCGGACGGGAACATGTTGCTAACACTTGAGCTTAAAAAGGGCCAGAGTAAGATTCGTGTCAACCGCAGGGGCAAGACCAAACTGACCGGGGTGGAGGAAGGCGATGTGGTCTGGGCGCAAACCCTCGAAGCAGCCGCCAACACGCCGCCAGTACCGGGCCGGTTTTACCGTGTCCAGCGGCAGCGGCGTGGGCTGCGCCTGGGTAACGACAGTTCGGCTGCCGGCAAACTGTTGAAGGCCCGTTTGTTCGAGACGGTGAACGCAGTGTCGGTAACCGTTCGCGTGACAGCGCCTGGTCAGGCCTGGAGCGGGCAGGCCCTGGCTGACATGGTATTCGATCCGGCCCGGGCGAACTCCCTCTCCCAGGCGTTTGCGCCGCAACCCGGTGCAGGCGTTGCCGGTGGCAGTATTCCGCTGGTTCTTGCAGCGGACGGGGCGAGTGGCGATCAAATCGCGGCGGCGTTCGCGCGATTACCGAATGACGATGACGGCACCACAATCGCTGACTGTCTCGATAGCAGCAATCCCACGGCCAGATCGGTAACACTGCAATTATCCGACGGCAGCGACGGGCGCGCGCCAACCGCAGCAGACTATAGCGGTAGCTCAAGCAATGCCGATGTAACGCAAGGACTGGAGGCGCTGCAGGCGCTCGCTGACATTGCGATTGTGGCTGCACCTGGTGCATCGGCATCACCCAACGGTGCGGCGGATGCTGCGTCGATAGCGCGTGCACTTATCGCGCATTGTGAGCAGCAGCGTTACCGAATGGCGGTGCTGGATTCACCCCAGGGCGCGACAGCAAACGAAGTTCGTGCAGCCCGCCAGGGAATCGACTCATCCCGTGCGGCCCTGTATTACCCCTGGGTGCAAATCCTTGACCCGCTGACCAACTTGTCAATGCTGAACCCGCCGAGCGGGCACATTTGCGGCATTTATGCGCGCAATGACATCAACCGTGGCGTGCACAAGGCGCCCGCCAACGAGGTGATCCGGCTGGCAACCGACCTGGAGTTTACGATTGAATCTGCTCAGCAAGATGTGCTCAATCCAGAGGGGATTAATTGCCTGCGCTTTTTTCCAGGCCGTGGCTATCGTGTCTGGGGTGCGCGCACGGCAAGCTCCGACCCGGAATGGAAGTACATTAATGTGCGCCGCTATCTCTCCTACCTGGAGCGCTCGATCGACGCCGGTACGCAATGGGTCGTATTCGAGAATAATGGCGAACTACTGTGGAGCAGGGTTCGCGTAGCGATCGAAAATTTCTTGAACAGCGAATGGCGATCCGGGGGATTCCAGGGTGACCGCGTCGATGCGGCTTACTTTGTGAAATGTGACCGCACCACCATGACTCAAAACGATCTCGATAATGGTCGCCTGATTTGCCAGATCGGCGTTGCGGTAGTGAAACCAGCCGAGTTTGTCATCTTCCGCATCGGCCAGAAAACTTCGGACAGCGCTACCTGACGCATCGAATTCCTGAATTGTACAAAGATCTTGTTGATGCGTAGATTCTATAGTTTGGGGCATTCGCAGGGACACACGCTTTCGCTACGACTTCGATCGAAATCTTTTAACGAACGTAGATATCCAGCTGCAAGGATACTGGGTGTACGCTAACAAAGTGTGTGTCCCCTGATATGACAGTTACCCTGACGGGCCCCCGGAACTGGAGACCCTCATTAGTATCTGCGTCTTTTCAACCATCCGCGTGATCGATGGCTCGGTGGTAACACTGCACATATCGTCTAACGGAACCCATAGCAGATCATGCGATTCGTCACTCACGATGTAATTATCATCGAGGGCTCGAAAAAGAAAACGGCAATCGTAATGATAATGTGCTGCTTCATGACCCCTGGATGGGATCTGGTGGATATCGATATCAAACAGCTCCTGATCGACAAACTCCAGGCCGTCCAGGCCAGATTCTTCGATGGCTTCACGGTACGCCACTTGCTCAACATCGGGATCACCGTCGGCATGCCCGCCCAGTTGAACCCAGATATTGAGCTTTTTATGATGCGTCAATAGCGCCCGCGTACCCGTGGAATCCAGTATCCAGGCTGAACCGGTAATATGACCGACCGACAACTCACGCGAAAAACAATCTGTATTGGCATCGACGAACGAGGAAATCCTTTCCACCACCGCTGTCTCTTCAGGATAGCGAACTCGATAATGTTTGAAGAACTGGCGGATTTTATTTCGATGCATGATTTTGAGGTACCAGAAATCCCTGCTGCGTATTGCGTCGCCGAAATTATCCTATTTTGATACTCGATCAGCAATCGAGACGATCCGATACCTGGATAACCGGGACAGATTTATTTAATCGCTCGTCCATAAATAGATCTGTCCAGGGATTTCAGGTAAATGGTAAATCCGCCGAGCATTAAAGGAGTTTTGCCAGGAATTTGGCAAACGGCACAATATCTGCTTGCACACTTGCCTGTTCAAGAGCCCCCATGTACGCGTCTCGTTCATCGACTTTGATAACGGCCCATGGGTAGCCGCCCGACGCCATCATAACATTCATTAAGAATCTGCCCATGCGGCCATTGCCGTCAAAGTATGGGTGGATATATACGAAAATGAAATGCCCCAGTACATTTCGGACTGCCGGGTGTTCTTCATCTCGCAGGAGATTGAAAAAAGCCGGCATAAGATCGCGAACTGCCTCTTTTGGTGGTGGCACGTGCATCGACCGGCGGATGAATACCGGGCCGTTTCGATAACCTGCAAGATCAGCCGGGCGAATGATGCCTGCTGTGACGCCAGGGGCAAAAAGCGTCCGATACCAATCACCGTGGTCTTGTTTCGCGATTTCACCGGCATTAGCGCCTTCCAACACCTTCTTTACGCTGTCTTTTACTTGCTGAAAGGCCTCGTAGTATCCTCTTGCCGCAAGCGCGTTACGATTTTCCAGGTCTTTATCGTCATTATCTGGGTCCCAGTTACCGTCGCGTATCCTTTCGATTAATGCTTCGCTTACCCGGTAACCTTCGATAGACAAGGAATGATAGGCATCAGTTACGAAGGTCTCGTCAACATTTCTTAAGTAGACTTCATTGTCGGTTGCTTTTTCGGGGGGTGCAGGAAAAGCCTCAATTACAGGATCGCGCATTTTCTGCCACATGAGGCGAATCCGCGTGACATAGGGGGAGGGTTCTCGCGCTCCGAGGATTAGAGAGCTTACTTCTCCAAAGGGATCGATTTCATTGACAGTGTAGTCAGCGGCCTTCATGCCCTTGATAATCTCGTCTGCAATCTCGTCGCGGCCTATATTTCTGAAAGCGCCAACGAGCCGGCCGGCAATAGTGCTGTGACCACCTTGCAACAGAATTGACAGAACTTCGGAAGCGTCGCTGATCATCGCCAGGGTGGCGCGAACTTCGATTGCATTAGTGCGAAACATTCCTGGACCCGCATGAACAAGCGATGCCGGCAAAGAAAACACGCGCAGATTTTCAATCGTTTCGGCTTGTTTGCTTTCAGGCAGTGAGGTTCGGATATCAAATATCGAGGTACCGTGCGGAAGCTTTGTTGGTTTGTTACCGCCTTTGGGTGAACGAACGAGCAATTGTTGTGGCACTGCCCAGTTTCCCGAATGCAGGAATAGTGACTGTTCGGGAGAGAGGCTCCATCTCTTGCCAAAACGACTGTTTAAATAGTCGGCACAAAAACTCCAAAAAGAGGTATACCAGGCCGTGCTTTCACCTTTTTTTTCATCTGGGCGAGCCGAAACATACCAGCCTTTCATGACCTCGTGCAGGAAGCCGTTCTTTATCAACCTTTCTCGATGAGTGCGAGTCAGGTTAGAGGAGCGGATTGCAACAACGCCGGCCTGTTGCAGGTCTCGGAGAGCCTGAAGCGATTCTGCCAGTTTTTCTGAGGGGCTTGCCATTGTTCTGCTTCTCTTGTCTTTATTAGGTTATTCTGTCTTCCTATATACAGGTTTTCATGTTTTATCATTTTTAGGTTATAGCGTCTAGTAAAATTTAGGTTAATTAACGAAATAGACCCCTGGGCGTGAAGGCTTCGTTTCACCAGGCAGAAGGCCGACACCATTTCGACGTAATCGATGGGCTATGCGATCCACTGTCGTCATTGGCCCGGGTACTGCTGACCAACATGGGGATAGTTGCGGCCTTTCTCTTCCCGGGTTGGTGAAACTGGAACAGTGACCGTAAGAAAATCTGTGGGTAATTAAGGTGACAGTTACCTTATCTCTATGCGGACTTGAATTAAGTAAACTGTCACTTTAATTCATGGGCGTAGCGATACGGATGCAGACAGACTTCAGGATCTCCCTTTCCGAATCAGCCATATCCATCAACGTGCAAATTAGCGAAAACGGAATCCAAACTTCACCACCTCGTCCAGCAATGGACGTTTCCTGATTTGGACGGTACGCGAAAAGGGTTCATCTCCACGTATTTTCTCAAAGCTGGCGAGCCCCATCAAATCGAGAAACAAGTTCAGTGCCCTGTGATCGAAGCAACTCCGCAGGTCATCTTCCGCGCTTGACCAGGCCGTGGGCTCGACCTCATCCACGATCATTGGAAAGGCCTGTAAAAAGCAATCCTGGTAAAAGGTGTTTGCTCTCC
>CAWCBX010000082.1:0-7719 GCA_963793595.1 uncultured Gammaproteobacteria bacterium
CACCACGTATTGCTCCTCGATACCGACCGCCATGGCGAGTTCGTTACTGGAAAATCCCTGGTCGGGTATATGGCACATGGCACAGGAGAAAGTGTCATTGAGCGACAGGCGACGGTCAAAGAAGAGCTTTCTACCCAACTGGATTTTTGCCCGATCGGCATCGTCGCCACCCGGCACCGCCGGCAGTCCCAGGGGCGGATTGCGCACCAGGGCAAGCAGATCGGTGGCCTGCCCGCGGCGCAGCTCGAGCGCGCGCGAGCGGGTCGTGTAATCGCCGGTTTCGTAGCCGCGCCTGTCATCGCCCGGACCGGACAACAACGTTGTCGGCTGGTTGGCCACACTCTGCAGACCGCCACCACGCGCCGCATGTAACAGGGTCTTGAAGTCATTCAATATCAGGTCCTGGTGTAGAAATTCGACACTGTAGATATTGCGAATTTTCCTTTCCGGGTCGATCAGAAAGACTCTCAGCAGGTGTGCAAAGGCACCGGAGTAACGGCCGTCACTGGTCGTTTGCCGCTGTATATCCTGGTTGTAGGCATCGAGAATCGGCGCCAGGCCCTGCTCCGACGCGGTGGTGACAAATTGCCATTCTCCCGCGTTGCCGGCATAACGAAAATTGTTGCCATACAGCGCCATGACTTCGGGGGTATCGATTACGGGATCGAAACTGAGGCTGATCAGCTTGAGTCGTTGTGCGATCTCGGCATCGCGTTTCATCGCCGCCTTGATCTGGTAAAACACGTGCGAGGTTAACGGGCAGCCATTGACGTCGCTGCAGCTGCTGTAGATAAATGCGAGCAGCACATAGCGGTCGCCGTATAGCTCGTAGAGCCGCCGTGGCTTACCTTCTGCATCGAGGACATCGCCGTCAGCGGCATGACCCAGCGGCGGCAGCGCATAACTTCCGGCCGCAGGCACATCGTAACCCAGGTCGCCGTATCCAGGCGCCAGAGCCTGCGCAGACGCTGCCGTAATGTGCAGCACCGACAAAATCAGAAAAAGTGGTATCCGGGCAAGCATGATCCTGGCAAGAATAAACCCCGGAGAACAAAAAATCAGCCTCCGGGGTTTCAGTTGAGCCGCGGTGTGGAGAAGAGCACCGCAAGCATTACAAGACTACTGCAACAGAGATTCCAGGCCCGTATCCGTCGCTGCCAGAGCATTCGCCTCGGGAGACTTGCCGCTGTAGAGCGAGTAAGCACCGAAGCGCATCTGGTGCGCACGGCCCAGCTTCAGCTTGTTGAAATCGAGTGCGAACTGTTCGACCAACTCCTTGCCGTTCCAGACAAAACTCTTGAAGTACTGCTCGTTGTCTTCACCCTTCTTGTCCCAGTTGGCGAGTAGCGAAGAAGTGTAGTAAACGCGCTTGCCGTCCCAGCTGGACGATGCCATGTTCACCTGGCTGCCGATGACCTTTTCATAAACCTGCTTCGGGTTATGCGGATCGCTCAGATCAAACAAGCGGGTTTTGCCGTCCATGAAAGTGTTGACCCACAGCCTGCTGTCGTCGGCGCTGATCGAGATATCGACCGGCAACGGAATTGACGCCGGATCGCCGACATCGGCAACCGCCTTGGCCTGCCATTCGCCCTGCTCATCTTCATAGATCAGCCAGATTTTCGAAGTCAGCGCAGTAGTGGTGACGCACCAGTTATTGTGGGGCTTCCAGGCGCAACGGATTTCGAGCGGTGCGCCGGGCACATCGAAAACTTTCTTCGGCTTCTTGCTGTGCAGATTCCACAGCACCATGGTATTGCCGAAGCGCTTCATCGCTTCAGGATCCTGCAGCATCTTGCCGAAGTCCATCATGTAGTTGGACCAGCCGGTGAATGACGAAGTCAGCATGATGTTGCGACGTGGCAGCACGCGCAAATCGTAGTTGTAGCCATCGGCCAGCTTGCCGGTCTTGGTCGCGCCCTGCAGGTTTTCATCAGTGGGCATCCAGTGGGTGGTAACGTAATCGCCTTCGTTGGTGTACTCGACCAGCGCGGTACGCCCGCCATTGTCCTGGTTATTAGACAGGCCAGTGACCATGATTCGTCCGGGTAACGCGTAGGTCGTATGCGGTCCGACAACACCGCCACTTTTTTCGACGAAATCGGTCACGACTCGATACAATTTCGGTTTTGCCGGATCGGAGGCAACATCGAAGATAAAGATCTTGCTGGTGTCGAGGCCGCCTGCCCACAGGTACTTGCGATCATCGGTAAATCCGGAGTGATGAGCTTCGTTTCTGCCGCCTACCGACAAGGTATGAACAACCTGGCCGTATTTGGATGAATTCGGGTTAACGTCCACGGTAACGAGTTTATCCTGCCCATCACCGAGGCCCTCTACGCCCAGCGTCCAGACGTAAACGAAGTCTTCCTGGCCGACAATCTTGGCCATGTAGGGCGATTGACAGGTTTCGTCTGCCTGAACGCCCGTAAGCATGCCGGTAAACAAGGTTAACAATGCGATGCTGAAACTGCGCATGCCTGTTCCGACTAACCTGGATAGTGTAGGTTTCATAGAATTCCCTCCTGGTTGATATATTTATTGGTGTATATAGCGTGAATGCTGACTATGAAGCTGGAGCGATCCCGCGCTGGTCGGCGGTGATTAAAGGACATTTTATCAGACAGCGTTAACTGCCCGGGTGCAGGCTGAACCATCTTGACTTCCCCCGTTCCGACAGAACAGTATAAAAATAAAGCCACGCAATTATCTTTCATATACTGCCGCTATTAGAATACATTTTGGCATTTTCTGCTAATATTCCGTCTTTATGGATAGAATTGATCGAAAACTCATCGGCGAACTTCAGCGCGACGGGCGCCTGACCAACCAGGAACTCAGTGAACGCGTGTCTTTGTCGCCATCACCCTGCCTGCGTCGATTGCGCCAACTCGAGCAGGATGGCGTGATCGAAGGTTACACTGCGATCGTCAACCAGGAAGCCTGCGGGCTAGACATCACCGCCTTCGTTTCAATACGGCTGGAAAAGCAGACCGACAAGACTATCCAGGCTTTTGAACGAGGTATTCGCGACCTCGACGAAATCATTGCCTGTTACCTGATGTCCGGTTCATCAGATTACCTGCTGCAGGTGCTGAGCCCATCGCTCAAGGATTACGAAGCCTTCATTCGTGACAAACTGTCGCGCACCCCGGGAATTGGCAAGCTGGAAACCCATTTCGCATTCGGGCAGGTCAAACACAATACAGTTTTCCCGGGTTTCGATTGAAGGCTACCAGGGAAACTCTGGATCAACTGACGCAGTAGGCAATCTGCGGCAAACAGCCGACACTCAGTATTTATTCCTTACTCCTGCTTCCGGCACTAAGCAGTCATTGATATAAAAAATCTTGCATGAGAACATCGCTGGAATATTTTGTGGCATATCACGATTTTCGTGCGTGTCACCTGACCATGCAAATCCAACAACCAAAAACAGGAATATTAAATGAAAGTTGCATATATCTTTTCCAGTCAAGGGCACACTGTTTCATTCAAACTTGGGAAAATGATTCTTCCCCAACTCGAGGAACAGTCTCACGGCCCCGAAGTTGTTGGCATGTTCTTTTTCGAGGACAACAATTATGTACTGGTAAAGGGAAATCCCATCGGGGAGCGATTGGCGAAGGTAGCTAAAGAACAAAACATCATGCTGATGGGTTGCGACCAGTGCTGCTGGGAGCGCGAAATTGACGGGAAACTTGTGGATGGCGCCGTGATAGGTTGCTTTCCAAATCTATATGAGGGGTTAGCTGGAAATATGCCAGACCAGGTAATAACACTGTAATAGCATCACAACCAGGGCTAACACCACATTACCTGAACAATGCCGTGCGCGCTTGCCAAGCAAACGCCGCCCCGGCATTTGGTCGGCCGCTTTTATGGCTGTTAGCAATTAATAGAGAGATTCATCAGATGAGGATTTTGAAGTCGTTAGTACTGCTCCTGGTAGCGGTACTAGTCTTGCCTTTTGGCCAGCTCCGGGCAGAGGGGAAACTGGAACTCGAGAAAGTAACTGCAGACGTATATGCAATCGTTGGTGAGCTGGGTAACCGTACCGCAGACAACCTGGGAAATAATGCAACATTTGGATTCGTGATCACGAGCGAAGGTGTTGTGCTCATTGATTCGGGTGGCACTTATCAGGGCGCGCAAAAAATTGACCAGCTCATCAAGAGTGTTACCGACAAACCTGTTGTCAGGGTGATCAATACCGGGGGGCAGGATCATCGCTGGCTGGGTAATGGATATTTTAAAAATCAAGGTGCACAAATTATTGCCAGCGCAGCAGCAGTGAAGGATCAGAAAGCGCGCACCCAGGATCAATTTATTCTGCTGGCAATCTGGTTGGAGAAAAAATTGTAAAAGAAACAGATCCTGTTTATGCCGAGAGAACATTCGACGAACATTTCGAGTTTGGATTGGGTGGCACTATTTTCAAGCTGAGCCATTCGGGCCAGGCACACACCCCCGGTGATAGTTTTGTCTGGCTTCCACAGCAAAAAGTCATGTTCACCGGGGATATCGTTTATGTCGAGCGTATGCTAGGTATTGGATCACAGTCCAACAGCAAAAGCTGGATCGAGGTCTTTCAAACTATGGCTGCGTTCAAACCACGATATTTGATACCAGGACACGGTCATGCAACGGATTTGGCCCGGGCCAAAAAAGATACTTATGATTATCTGGTTTTCTTACGCAGATCGGTTTCTGATTTCATGGAAAATGGTGGTGACATGTCGGCAATAAGCAGCCTGGACCAGACAAAGTTCAGCTACCTCCTGAATTATCAGGAAATTGCCGGCAGAAATGCACAAAAAGTTTTTACCGAAATGGAATGGGAATAGATTTCTGGTATCAGGTTTGAAGCGCATGCAGTCGTAATGTAGAGGTTCAGACGCGACAATCGGCCAGAAGCGAACGCCTGACAATAAAGTGTTAAAATTTTATCCGATAAAAAAATTATAACGCTACTGTTTACCCTGGCAATATTTACAAAGGTTCTGGATTTATATTTCTGTTGGAGAGAAGTGCCCGAGTTAGTTAGCAAGTGACTTAATACGGGCTGGGCTAAACCGGAGAGCCTGGTTTGAAACACATTCTGCTGCCACGCTAAAGAATTCGGATATGAATAATGACAATGCCAGAATGCTGGCCGTTGAAGTACGAAGCCTGCCACCATCGATGTTGGACGCGAGCTTGCTGGCCGAGTACGTCAAAACCGGTGAAGCATACGATTTGTCAGATTTGTGCAGAAAGGGCGATGTCTCAATCAAGCAAGTAGCCCAGATAGTCGTCGCAAGCAGCCTTGATGAGGTGGACAAACTGCCCGGTTACACCATGACAAGTGAGATTTTTGAGCTAGCTGAAAATCTTTACTCCATTGGCGAGTCGAGGCGGCATTGGCAACTAATGCGCAACCGGCATAAACCCAGTTACCTGGAAAGTCACTTAACGAGAGAAGCGTTGAAACGCCTTGAGCTCGATCCCGTGAAGAGAAAACGCCATTACGCGAATATTTATTTCCGCGCGTGGGCGATATTCTGGGATGATGAGTTTCTCAGTCGCATGATTCACAAGGTCGATAGCCGTATCATTGCCAGCCTGCCCGAAGAACTGATCACCGAAAAAATTTGTTTAACCGCAGTTTCCAGATCGGGTTTAACGCTGCGTTACGTGCCGGTGTTGCTACGCAGCCTCGTAGTCTGCACTCGAGCGGTACAGAATGATCCGGCAGCCATCGCTTTTACGCCCGGCCATCTGCGCGACCAGGTCAGGAAATTACAGGCTATCAAGTTCGATTAAAGAAATTAGTTTTTCGATGCCGACGAATAATCAGTGTGGGCCTTCGTTGTGCGGGAATGACTTGAAGTACGGGAGACTCAGGGTCGCCTGTAAATACTTGCGATTAGGGTCTATTTTCTCCAAAGGAGACCCTCAGTTGCCTGGCCAGGAGACAATCTTCGGTCAGTTTCGGACACTCACAGAAGGTTCAGTGGTCGGTGAACTGACCCAGTGAAATCGAGCTGATCCGTCGAGGCGGTCTACATATGCCCCATTCCGGATCAGCATATGAAAGTGAATATTCAGGTTCAGTGCGGAACCAAACCGCTGGATCAGTGTTACCGTGCCCGTGCGGGCAGATTGATATTGTTTTCCTCTGTAAATCCTTCGCGTCTCCGCGCCTGGGCCCCAGGGAACCAATCAACCTTTGCAGGGTGAGGCTATCGAATAGCCTCATACCCGCCCTCAATACCTTTTTTGGAAAACACCACCTGCCATAAATGGCTGCGCCTGGCGGTAAAGGTACCGGCAGCGGTGAGTAAGAAATATCGCCACATGCGATAAAAGCGATCATCGAAACCGAGCGCCTCTATCTTTTTCCAGTTGAGGTCGAAACGCTCCATCCAGGCTAACAGAGTCTTGGTATAGTTTGCATTCAGGTTGTGCCAGTCTTCTATCTGAAAAATCCCATCTGTCGCCTTCGTTAGCTGCAATGGAGTGGGTAACGCGCCATTGGGGAATATGTATTTTTCGGACCAGGGATCGGTGGCAGTAGCGGTACTGTGGGTACCAATGGTATGCAACAGAAAAATGCCGTCGTCATTCAGGCAGCGGTCTGCGACCTTCATAAAGGTACGGAAATTCTTAGGCCCCACTGCTTCAAACATACCAATGGACACCACCCGGTCGAATTTTTCATCAATGCTACGATAATCCTCCAGCCGCAGATCCACATCCAGACCCTGGCACATCTTTCGACCCAGTTCAGTCTGTTCTTTTGAGACACTGACACCTACCACACTGGCGCCATATTTTTGGGCGGCAAACTTTGCAAAACTTCCCCAGCCGCATCCGATATCCAGCACTCGCATGCCTTTTTGTAAGCCGATCTTACGGCAAATCAGGTCTAACTTGGCCTCCTGCGCGGCCTCTAAATCCGTAGCATCTTTCCAGTAAGCGCAGGTATAGACCATGCGCTCATCAAGCATCAGCTTAAACATATCGTTGCTGGTGTCATAATGTTTCTCTGCAACTTGATAGGCCCGTGACACTTTTTGACGATTAAATAGTTTGGCTGCCAGTATGGGTACCATTAACTTGATGGGTTTTACTTTTTCTTCTATCCCGGCACGCAATAGCTTATGAATCAGCATATCCAGGCGTTCGCAATCCCACCAGCCATCCATATAGGATTCGCCCAGGCCAAGCGCTGCGTCTGACAGCACTCGTGCATAAAATCGTTGATCATGGACCTTAATATCCCAGGGGTCAGGTCCGTCGATTTCTATATCTGCCAGTGCCAGTAAATCCCGCAACGTTCTCTCTGCCTGTTTCATCTCTAGTGATTTCCTGAATATATTTACAATTTAAACCTAAACTGAAAACTTTGTTAAAAAGTATAGAAAGAATTAACACCCTATTTTCCCTATTCCACCAAGATAAAGAAAGAGATTCGCGAAGCCGCCTAGCCCTGGAACACCCGAAATCTGACTAATTTCCGCCGTCAAACCCAATATTGTCCCTCTTCCCATCGATCATTCCGGTCGAATTTCAGCCCCCAGACATGCCGATTACCTACCGCTACTTTTGCTCGCAGCAATTTGGTGAGTTGACTGGGTCAAACTGATCTCGTCGGCTACACGAAAAAACTGTTTGCGGAGGTGCCCGGCTCTTGGGTAATCACCCAGGGGTTGAAAGGCTGCTAAGGGTGGTGAG
>CAWCBX010000083.1:0-7219 GCA_963793595.1 uncultured Gammaproteobacteria bacterium
CAATTCCGGGGACAGTATACCTAATACGATTCGGGCTATATAATCGGGTGATTGGAGCACTTACAGGGAGGTAGGTTATGGCCAGGATGCCGAGAGTCGTTGTTCCGTCTTTTCCTCATCATGTAACACAACGTGGTAATCGTCGACAAAAGACATTCTTTTGTGCCGATGACTACCTTTACTATATCGAGCTGCTCGCCGAGTTCTCGACACTCGCGGAAACCGAGATCTGGGCTTATTGCCTGATGCCCAATCATGTGCACCTCATCATGGTTCCAGGCCACGAAGATGGCTTAAGGGCCGCACTGGGGGAGACGCATCGCCGCTACACCCGGCATGTCAATTCCCGCCACGGTTGGCGAGGGCATCTGTGGCAGGAAAGGTTTCACTCATTCCTGATGGATGAAAAGCACCTGCTTGCCTCGGTCCGGTACGTGGAGCTGAATCCGGTTTTCGCAGGGTTATGCAAATCCCCATGGGACTGGCAATTTTCGAGCGCCCGGGCTCACCTCGAGGGACAAAACGACAAGCTCGTTAAGGTAAACCCGATGCTGGAACGAATCAGCGACTGGCAAAGCTACCTCGCCGGTTCGACGAACGCTGATGACGCTGAGAAAATCCGCCAACACACCCGCACCGGAAGACCGCTGGGTTCGGTCGAGTTTGTCCACAAGCTCGAGGCTTTAACTGGAGAAACCCTGGCACCCAGGCGTCCGGGCCCAAAACCGAAGCCCCAGTAATTAAGTATACTGTCCCCGGAATTCGTAGTCCCCGGAATTCGAATTAGTATACTGTCCCCGGAATTCCTCCTGTGTCGTTCGACAGATTGCGGTTTGGTTCTATTGATGGCCTTTGGAACAAACCGTATATTGTAAAGCGATTACGAGGACGGGCAAACAAACCACATAAGGAGAAACGATCATGATCAGCTTTAACGCACAACATACTCTCAAACAGACGATGCAGCGCAGCTATTGCCGCCTTCGAGGTGCGATGAAGAGAAAACATTCTCTGCCGATTGCACTGGCGCTGCTATTCCTTGGAGCCGCCCCGGCCTCCGCGGACTGGAACCTGAAGAACGAGCAATCGCAGCTCAGCTTTGTTTCGATCAAGAACGGTGATATCGCCGAAGTGCACCGTTTCAACCAGCTCGAAGGCACTGTCGATGACAAGGGCAATGTACAGCTGACCATTCAGCTGGCCAGCGTGGCCACCGCTATCCCAATACGAGATCAGCGTATGCAGGAAATGCTGTTCAACACCAGTTTGTTTCCGACAGCGGCATTGACCGCTACGGTCGATGCGGATCAGATCTCGATGCTGAAAGCGGGTCAGATGAGGGTCAGCGCACTGGAGGGTGAGCTGAGCTTGCACGGACAGAGCAGTCCGGTGACCGCAGAACTGATCGTCGCCCGGTTGACCGATGATACGCTTGCTGGTCACGAGTCAAAAGCCGCTGGTGGTGACAGGCCGGTGATTTTGATCTTGTCGAAGGTGTTGAAAAACTCCGTGAGATTGCAGGTCTTCCGAGCATCAGCAGGGCAGTGCCGGTCAGCTTTGTGCTTACCTTCAAGAAAAACTAGGCGCCGCAATTGCGGGGACAGCGGAAGGAAGAAGGAAAATGGGACAGATCTACTTATGACATGGCTGACTTGATTCAAACTGCATAAAGCTAAAATTACCCGCAGAAAAATTAAGTAAAATAAATAAATCTGTCCCAGTTAGGCCAGACCCTAATAAATCTGTCCCAGTTTTCAGAATTGCGGTTCCTAAACAAACAGGGTCAGCACGCCGGTAAAGCCGTACAGCGCGCTCTTGTGGATCTCGCCATTGGCAAAAAAGCCGACCATTGGAAAGTCACCGAGCACGGCATGGATGAAACGGGCCTCCTCCGAATGATCGCCGAACTGCTCCCTGCCACGGCCCAGGCATGAGACATAAACACCGCCCTTGATGGGTGAATTACAGCGCTTTTTCAGTTGCAGCAGCATGCGCTCCATGTCTTCCAGTGCGGTGCTGCCATCGCGTTTGCAAAAAATGATCTCGTCGTTGTGCTCCAGGTAATCACCGATGGCGACGATCTTTGAGTCCGGGTCGATGCCGACGAGCTGACGGATCGAGTAGTCGTCCAGATCGGAGTTTTTGTTCACGATACCGGCGAAAATATATCCGGCTGCCTGCTGCCAGTCCTGCGCGATGACTTCGCCGACATCCTCGGTCAACACGTCGAGTGCGGGTCGATCATCGAGGCTATGCAGGATATTGTGCTCGCACTGGGTGACGACATGGCGCTGCCCGATCGGGCTGCAGCCCTGGGTGAGATTGGTCATGATCGGTACCGCCTGTGAAAACAGCGCGCCACTGATGCCGCCCTCGAGGACCTGCTCGGCGAATTGTGCATTACGCCCGCGTGACGAGCTAATCCCGCCGACCAGAAACGCAGCCGGAATGTCATCGCCCAGCCGTGCCAGTAAGGTTTGCAGGTTTGCCGTTGCCGGATCGGCGTGCAACAGGCCGACATTAAAATCGTTGGCGCTGGACCAGTCTGCCAGCCCGGCGGGAAGGGTTGCGTTATCCTCGCGCAGGTTCGGCAGCAGCTGATAATCGGCCTCGTTGAAGCCGGCCAGCATGATCGCCATCGCCGGTTCATCGTAATATTCCGTCGCGCCGCCGATAATGCCGATGCCGACTGTCCCGACCCAGGCCGTGATGCCGGTCGCCTGCTTGAGCCGATTGATCAGGGGCCCGGCTGTCTCGGCCAGCTGGTCACTCAGGTACAAAAAGCCGAAGTTGGCTTCGGGCGGAATGTCGCCGAGTTGATTGAGACAATCATCGAGTAGTTTGTCGCCAGGTTGGCCGGCGCCGTGCGCGAGTAGGAATTGATTCATCATGGCGCACTAGTTTACTGGAAAGCACATTTACAGCACAGTTTACTGATTGCTGAAAGGGCAATCACTGAACAACCGATTTTCTCCCCCAACCCCCACCCCGATCTGGTAACCTCTCACCTCGAATTTCACCCGGTTGCCTCGCATCGGTTTCAATAAAAAACACCCCTCCGGAGGGCACATGAAAGCAATAACCCGTTCATCGATGCTGCTGGCATTGATCCTCGGTATCGCGTCGCTGCAGTTGGCGCAGGCCGAGACCCGCATTACCTACCGTTCCGCCAAGTCGACCTCGTCTTACTACCAGATGGGCGTGCAGATCGCCGAGGCCATGAAGGCCGGCAGCGGCGGCGACATCCTGGTCACCGTCGAGGAAGGCCAGGGCTCGGTGTCGAACGTGGTGCAGATGCCCGCGCGCGGCGCCGACTACGTGTTCACCACGCCGCCGGTGCTGGTCAAGCTCGCCAAGGGCGGCAAGGCCATGTTCAAGGACAAGACCAACCCCGCTTACGCCGAGATCCGCGCGCTGTTTCCGATTCCGTCGCTGACCATGCATTTCGTGGTGTCGGAGAAAAGCGGCATCGGCTCGTTTGCCGACATGAAGGGCAAGACCATCCTGCTCGGCAAGGGCTCGTTCGGCGCCAAGGAGGGCGCGAAGTACATCGACGAACTCGGCCTCGAGGGGCAGGTTAATTTTGCCGAGGTGGAGCTTTCCAATGCGGTCTCGGCGCTGAAGAACGGCCAGATCGACGGCTTCGTCACCGCGGGCTCCTACCCGGCGCCGAACGTGGTCGAGGCGGCCGCGTCGATGCCGGTTAAACTGCTGAACCTCGGCGATGCCGAACGCGCGCAGTCGAAGTCGGTCGGCAAGCGCAAGCAGCTGATGATTCCAGCCGGGACTTACGCCGGCCAGGACCAGGCCGTGTCCACCACCACGCTCGAGGTCGTCGCCTACGCGTCTACCAAAATGAGTGACGACACCGCTTACCAGCTCACCAAAACCTACTGGGAAGAGAAGGCCAAAATGGGCGCCGCCAATCCGTGGTGGAACGGGGTCGACAAGACTTACCTCAAGGCCATCATCGGGCCCATCCATCCGGGCGCGGAAAAGTATTACAAGGAAGTGGGGTTTCTCTGAGCCCAGGATCATTAGGAGCGTAGCGTAGCGATCTTGCAGGGATTGGGGGATTCCGGGACGCCGGACCGCCGCTTTCGCGCGGTCCGACGTATCGGGAATGACGACGTAGCGGCGGGAATGACGGGCTTAACGGGAATCTTTACGTGACCACGACTCGTTTAAGCGCCGTGTTGCGCGGCGCGGCGCTCGTGTTTGCGCTCGCCTCGGTGAGCTATCACCTGTGGCTGATCTTCCAGGGCCTGATTCCGAACCTCGTCAGCCGCCCGCTGCATTTCGCGCTCGCGCTGCCGTGGTTGTTTTTCTTCGGCCAGTCGGGGCCTTTAAGCGAGCGTGTTTCCGGCTGGGTGCTGGGCGACGCTCGGCATCGGCGCCTGCCTGTGGGTCGCCATCAATCAATCCGCGCTCGGCGATCAATACGGTATCTTGAGCGGTAACTTCCAGATTGCGGCCGGCATCACGCTGCTGCTGGTGGTACTGGAGGGTGCGCGCCGCGCCATCGGCTGGCCGCTGCCATTGGTGGCGCTGCTCGCGCTGCTGTACGGCCTGTTCGGCCAGCATCTGCCGGGTGAGTTCGGGCATTCGGGCCTGCCGTTGACGAGTTTTCTCGGCACGCTGACGATCGCCGAAGGCGGGATCTGGGGCAGCCTGACCGACGTCTCGGTCAAGGTGGTGGCGATCTTCGTCATTTTCGGCGCGGTGCTGAATGCCGGCGAGGCCGGGCGCGGCTTCATGAACCTGGCGGCCGCCGCGGCCGGGCGCTTGACGGGCGGCGCCGGCAAGGTTTCGGTGATTTCCTCTGCGCTATTTGGCTCGATCTCGGGCTCGGCCTCGGCCAACGTCGCCTCTACCGGCGCGATCACGCTGCCGGCGATGGCCAAACTCGGCTATCCGAAATCGCTGGCCGCGGCGGTCGAGGCGGTCGCCTCCTCGGGCGGCCAGATCATGCCGCCGCTGATGGGCGCGGGCGCTTTCGTCATGGTCAAGCTCACCGGTGTTCCCTACACCAGCATCATCGCCGCGGCGCTGTTGCCGGCGCTGCTGTATTTCTTTGCCGTGTGGGTCGGCATCAACGCCTACGCCAAACAATACCAGTTGCGCGGGATCGCCGCCGAAGACCGGCCGCTCGCGCGCGAAGTGGCGATTACCGCGGGCTTTTTCCTGGCTCCGTTTACGGTGCTGATGATCGGCATGTTCGCGCTTGGCAAGTCGCCGCAGTACGCAGCGTCGATGGCGATCCTGGCGGGCGCCCTGCTGTTGTTCGTCGGCGCCGATTTCAAGTTCTCGATGGCGCGAACCCTTGAGCGGCTCGAGACCGCCTGCCTGACCTCGGCGCGCCAGATCTCGATGATCGCCGCGATCATCGTCTGCGCGTCGATCATCATCGGCGTGCTCGGCATCACCGGCCTCGGCATCAAGATCACCTCGCTGATCCTGACCGGCTCGGGCGGGCTGTTGTGGCCGTCGCTGCTGCTCACCGCGCTGGCCTGCCTGGTGCTCGGCATGGAGGTGCCGACCACGGCCGCCTACGTCATCTGCATCGCGGTGGCGGGCCCGGCGCTGACCCAGCTCGGGCTGCAACCGCTCGAGGCGCATTTGTTCGTGTTCTGGTATGCGTTGATCTCGACGATCACGCCGCCGGTCTGCGGCGCGGTGTTCATCGCCGCCGGCATGGCGAACGAAAACTGGCTCAAGGTGGCGCTGAAATCGATGGCGCTCGGCGTCGGCCTGTACGTGATCCCGCTCGGCATGATCGCCAACCCGCAACTGATCAGGCTTGGAAACCGACCTCCCCGGCGCGCTGCTCAGCTTCGCGCAGATGTGCCTGGGGCTGCTGTGCATCTCCTACGCGATCATCGCGCTCAAGAATCCGGTGCTTAAGGCTGCCCTGCTGGTAGCGGGGCTGTTGATTGTCTTTCATCCGGCTGTTGATTTTCCCGGCTTGAACAATTCCGGGGACAGTAAACCTGTCAAGATTCGACGTTCGTTTAGTTAGGTATACTGTCCCCCGAATTCAGTCCTCCGAATTCACAGGCTCAGGAAAAAAACCGGGAAAACGTACCTCTTTCCCACCATCGCATCAACAGACCGTCGACCGAGTCCTGCACCGCAATACCCAGTCGCTCCGGCAGCGGTTTTTTCTCCACGTACTTGACCTCGAACACGTCCGCTGCCTCACAGGCCCGGACGATATATTCATCGCTGGTGATCAATTCGTCGACCAGGCCGCGGTCCAGCGCGCGCTGTCCGAACCAGTGTTCCCCGGTCGCGACTTTTTCAATATCGAGTTCGGGCCGGTGCTGTGCGACGAATTCCTTGAACAGCAGGTGAACGTCCTCGATTTCCTCGACGAATTTCTCCCGCCCCTTCTCGGTGTTCTCACCCAGCATCGTCAGGGTACGTTTGTATTCTCCCGCCGTAATCAACTCGAAATCGATGTCGTGTTTTTTCAGCAAACGATTGAAATTGGGCATCTGTGCGACCACGCCGATCGAGCCGAGTATGGCAAATGGCGCTGCCAGAATCTTATTCGCCACGCAGGCCATCATATAACCACCGCTGGCGGCGACCTTGTCGACACAAACAGTCAAACCGATGCCGTGTGCCTTGACCCGCTGCAGCTGCGAGGATGCGAGCCCGTAGGCATGCACCATGCCGCCGGCGCTCTCCAGGCGCACGACCACCTCGTCGCTGGCTCGCGCCATCGATAACACCGCAGTAATTTCCTGCCGCAGTCTTGCCACCGCCAGGGCCCTGAGGTCGCCCTTGAAATCGAGGACGTATACCCTGGGTTTCGCGTCCGCTTCGGCTGCACCGGGGGCATCGCCTTTGGCAGCCTGTTTGAGTGCCTTTTTGCGAGCTTTACGTTCGAGTTTTTTCTCCTTGTGCCATTGCTTGACATGCAGCTTGTAGGCTTCCGGGTCCGATACCCCGGCATCGAGTGCAAGGCGCATCGCCTCTATCTCGTCATTGACTTTGGTGGTCTCGATATGGCCTTTCATCGATTTTTTGACTCGCCGTGTGGCACCCACCGAGACGATAACGACGGCCAGTATGGCAATGACAAAGGTGGCCAGCTTGGCGGCAAACAAGCCGTATTCGAAAAAGAATTCAGTCACGCTTTTCTCCTGTTGTGCGAATGTATTTCCGCGCCAGGGTTGCACGCAGACGGAGCGCCGTTTCGAAACGGCGATAT
>CAWCBX010000084.1:0-24551 GCA_963793595.1 uncultured Gammaproteobacteria bacterium
CCCTGCAGCGCAACGATCCCAGGAACTACCTGGATACTGCCCCTGGGGGCTTCGACAATAGCCAGTTTAACAATGGCGGCAAATAACAACGTTGACGGCTTTATCCTCGGACCGATCTACGACTCCCAACGTAAACGATTGGATGGTCAACGACCAGATGATTGTCATTACCGCCGACGAAGTGATTGCAATGGCGCAAAAATCGGTGCTGCAATCCTACCAGGATGCAATTAACAACTATCGGAACAATATTGGCGTCGACACTTACCCATGGCTCGATGACTATTCAACCCAGGTTACCGTGCTCAATGACTACGATGGCGATGTGGGCACCAGGCTGGGGCGATTACCGTCTATCTTCGCGAATTATTTTGCGCCGAGCCCGGCAGCGAGCCAGACCATAACATCGGACTTGGAAATGATCGGTGTCCAACCCCTCACGTAAATGGTTTTCCAGTACCGATAGTCCATCCCGGGGTGATCAGCACCAACGCCGATGTTTCTTTTAACACTGTCGGGCGATCTGATTATCACTCCCGTAGCGAATGGGGCCACGGAACGTTCGTTATTACTGGGATGAACAAGCGGCTCCCAACGGATGGCTTGAGTGTCTGCCGGTGGTGACAGGAACCGTGCAAGATTGTAATCAGGCTGCGGCGAACTCCAGGCGTTCCTGATTCATCGATTGTTCCCAACGAGATAGCAACACATGTGGTGCGCGTGACCTATGCCAATAACCTGGTTGCCGGTGTGCCGTTTACCCGGCAACTTGCCGATAGCGCCGGGCTTGATCCGGTTTACCAGCCCCCAACTGCAACCGAGCATGCACGGGTATATCTCGAATACTCTGAAGCCTTCGTCGATCAAATCGGTGTCGATTTCAAATATGACAATAACTATTTGGCGTCTTTCGATGATTTTTTACTGGGCAATGTTAATTACCAGCTGGGTGTGACTTATTATCCCGAACTGCCCGACTGGGCGCTTGCGACAGAGAACAACTGGCACGATTCGATCCAGATGGCCTATGCCGGCGCCTATACGCCCGGCAACGCGGTCGTTAACTGTACGCCAGGCTTTAATTGCATTAGTGTCAACAACAGTAGTGGCGCCACTAACGATAAGATTGCAGTTTTCGCCCTGGCCGCGGAGCATAACCTTGTAGATGCTGTGGGCGATGGCTTTGCACAACGATCTGGCTGATATTTTCGACCCTGAGAATGATAATAGTGATGACGTTTTTGCCGTCAGGGTCGGCAATGACGTAATTCAGGTGATGAGATAACGAATGCGTAAAAATCAACAACTCCAGGCAGGCTTCACGCTGGTCGAGATTGCTATCGTCCTGCTGGTGGTGACTATCTTGCTAGGCTATACGGTAGCGATGTTTCCGGTGCAGCAGGACTTGAAGCGGTCGCGCCAGGTCGAGCGCGAGCTTGACCAGATCATCGAACAGCTGATCGCCTTCTCTCAGGTCAACGGTCGGCTGCCCTGTCCGGACACCAGACGCCGGCGCCGGCATTATCGATGGCCTCGAAGACCCGCTGGCCAACGATTGCGAAGCCTATTTCGGTTTTCTACCCGCCAGAACCCTGGGCATGAACGGAAAATTCAATGACCAGGGAGGGCTGATGGATCCATGGGGTTCAGGTTACCGCTACGCGGTATCGAATGTCGATGTTCTCGCGGACAACATTTTTGAACTTGTCTCGGCAAATGGCATCAGGAATGCCGGGATTGCGGCGGTTCAGCCTGATCTTTTTGTTTGCGATGACAGCACTGTGCTCGGGAATCAAATTGATTGCATTGCGGCCGGTAGCAATGAGGTTATGATAAATCTGGCCGCGGTAGTCATTTCGCTCGGCAAGGATAGCGGCAATATCGCGTCTAACATACAGGCGGAAAATACCGATGATTTTGATGCAGGCGTGAGTGGACAAGGTGTTTGTTTTTTCGACCCGAACCGATACGGTACGGTGGCGAGTTCGATGATGTCGTCAAATGGCTACCGACAAATCAATTGTTTTCCAGGATGATCGAAGCCGGCCAGCTACCGTAAATATCCTTATACCGGCGCGACCGGTCGGTGAAACGATGCTATTACTCGACCAGGTGCTGAAACAGGTTAAAGCAAACCCGACCATGTTCGTTCTGGCTAAGCTCCAGCTCATAGTTGAACGCGTGCGCCATAATCGCCGACTGGTAAAGCCCGATACCCATGCCGCTGCCCGATGATACCGGCTGCACAAACAGGCTGCTTTCGATTTCCGGCTCGATTGCAGCGCCGTTATCGCAAACCGACAATACGACGATATCCTTGCTCGACAGCAGGCGCACATCGATTTGCGTCGCGTCAGGTTTTTTAAGCGCGTTATTGATCAAATTATCAGCCACGCTATCGAATAGATCTACCGGAAGCGTAATATTGTTCTCGATATCGCGATGAAAATGCAGGCGTTGGTTTGCGTTGTGCAGCTTACCGATACGTTTAATCCACTTGCGGCAATCGACGAGGTTGACGCGGGTATTCAGCTTCGGCGCCCTGAGTTTGTCGAGGGTACTTTCGAGGCGGCTGCCGATCTGGGTTAAATTGGCCTGCAGTAGTTTTTGCGATTGCGTGTTGTCGTTATCCGTATCGAGAATGTCGATCGACGTCTTGATCGACTGCAGGATATTCTTGATATCGTGGGTCAGGCGGGCGCCGGTGTGATGGATGGTTGCAAAATGTTCCTGCGCGCGCATTTTTTCCTGGTTCACCTTGGCCAGGTAAAACTGGTAGGCCATGCGGATCAGCAAAATGGTGTGCAGTTCGAGCGCCGTCCCCGGGTCCGCCTTGAAATAAAGTACCACCGCTGTTTTTTCGTCCAGCCGGTGATCGAGGCGAGGGCCGTTCTTTTCTCCGGCCTTGATTTTAAAGTTTTTGAAATTCCACTGAATTGCATTCAGCCAGTCGTTTTCAACCAGTTGCTGACATGCGGCCTCGAGGAATTCGTTGGGAGTCAGGTAGCGTTCCTCAATCAGGGTGGTTAAAGTATTGATCCAGGTTTCAAACGGGCCACCGATGGTCATCGCGTAGCGATTCCATAACACCCCGATGCCGGAATGCCCCACCCCCGGATTCCAGAACCAGCTAATGCCCATGGTCAGGGTCGCGACGATAAAAACAGTCAGCAACAAACCGTCTATGTAATCGACCCCGTAAAGCAGGTTGATGACGATGCCGCCAAGTAAAACGACACCCACCAGCGTGGCGGCGAGCAATCCATGCATCAAATCAACCTGGCTACGCCCCGCTTTCTGGTGGTCGGGATTAGGTGCGAGGTAAAACAGCAGCACTGGCACCAGGATCAGGGTTTGCATGATTTTGGCAAACAGGGTCGGAAGTTCGATTTGCGTAAAGGTGGTCGGAATAAGCCCGACGGCCATCTCCAGCGTCAGAATCAGCAGCGCCAGCAAGTCGAAGGAGCGAAACGAGGCCTGACCAAGCAGGCGGCTGCCGATCAGGCCGGATAGAATCAGGCCAAAGAAAACCAGCGATTCGTTGGGGAAGCGGTAAGCGAGCAATGCGAAAGCGACCGTGACTAGTCCGACCGGGGTTTTGTTGATTCGCGCTTCCTTGCTCCATAGAGGTTGCCAGAGCAGGAATAGGCCATACAATACGAAGGATAATGCAAATTTTAACAGCGGGTCGTCGACCGCCCAGATCAAAACATGGTAAAGCAGCAGGATAGAGGCCAGGATTTGCTGGCCAAATTGCAGTAACGAATTAACTCTAATCAAGGTGCCCTACGCCCGAATGCACAGTCAGACTATATCATTGTTTCGCTTTCTTATGCTCGGAATTCTAAGCAAACGCCTGCTCGTTCTGCTGGCGATTATGGTGCTTGGTGCCGTGCTCAGCGGAAGCTTTATCAACGAACTCGCGATTATCAATGGCGCTGCCATCCAGACCGCGTTTGTGGCTGATTTTTTGCGTTACAGCCTGGCGCTGCTGACCTTGTTGATGATTACCACCAGCGTTGCCGAGGACTATGAATCTCCGTCAGTTCGAACGTTTGCTGACGATGCCGTTGGCGCGCTGGCAATATATCGTCGCGCAGACTCTGGTGATCGCCTGCCTGTGTTTTTTACTGAACTTACCGGTGGCATTACTGGTTTCACTGTACGGCTGATGCCGCGCTCGGGCTCTACTGGGCGGCGGCATTATGGCTGGAATTGTTTCTGCTCGGAGTACTGGGATTACTGGCAATCCTGAGCCTCGAAAAAATACCACAGGCGGTTATGTTTTCGCTGGCGATATATTTGCTCGCTAAATTCTCCGGCCTGATAAGCCTGATGCTGACGGAGTCGGTCAAGCTCTCGGAGGGCAGTGTCAGTAGCCGCGTGATCGAGTTCATATTCGGTGCGATCCTTTACGTAATACCCGGTAGTAGAACTTTTGCCCAGAATGATGTTTTCTTTGCGAGCCAGGATTTGATCGCAATGCTTGCCAGTCAGTTCGCCTCAGTGTCGATTTATGCCCTGTTTTTGCTAGCAGTGTGCCTGATCGATTTTTATCGTAAGGAGTTCAATCTCTAGTGCGTCGTGGTGAGCGTCCGTTGCTGTTGCTACCCCGCCCTTTACTGCTGGCTTTCCTGGTTTTGTTCGCTTGCCAGCTGCTTTATCATCATGCCAGCCGGGCGCAAATGGCGCTAAATTATCAGGCGCTCGACAGGCCCTTGAGTGCACCAGTCTATCGTGGTATTGCGATGGGTTCGGAGCAACTGCTGGGTTACTTGATGGCGATTCGGCTGCAGTTGCATGATAACCAGGCCGGGCAGCATTTCCGTTATGACCTGATCGATTATGCCGTTCTGGCGGACTGGCTTGAACTGATTTCACAGATCAGTCCACATAGCGAATATTCGATGTTGCTGGCATCACGCATATACACACAGACCAGTGATCCGCAACAACTGCACCTGATGCTCGATTTTATCGAGCGTCAGTTTGACGACTAACCCGCAACTGCATTGGCGTCGCCTGGCCGAGGCCAGCCTGATCGCGAAGCATAAGCTGCATGACCTCGATCTC
Source organism: uncultured Gammaproteobacteria bacterium (assembly GCA_963793595.1). GTDB lineage: Bacteria > Pseudomonadota > Gammaproteobacteria. The sequence continues at coordinate 5,074 of CAWCBX010000084.1, forward strand.
GCCTTGCAAATGGCAGAGAAGATTGCGCGCCAGCCTGCGAGCGTACAAATGCCGCAGTGGGCGCGGGATTTTCAGCTTTCTACTGCTCGCCGAGCTGAACGAATTTGAATCGGCGATCGCGATCATTCAGGCCTTGCTGCAGTCGGATGTGGTAGACGACCCGGACGAGAAACGCTTTCTCCAGGAGAAGCTGTTGGATTTCCAACAAAAACTGTTGGATAACCAACAATCGACGAATAACTGACATAATAATTTTCTAAATACCTAAGAAATATAAGGTTTTATCGGGTTTGGCACGCTAAATGCTTCATTTTCTTCAGTCACTAAACACAACTGGAGAATTCCATGCAGTTTACAAAACAGAAAGGTTTCACGTTAGTAGAAATCGCAATCGTACTGGTTATCGTGGGCCTGCTCATCGGCGGTGTCCTCAAGGGCCAGGAAATGATTACCAATGCCAAGCTGAAACGCCTGGAAAGTGATAACGCCGGTATTGCCGCGGCAATGTTTTCCTATCAGGATCGGTACTTGCAGTTACCGGGCGATGACAGTGCCGCAGATGGCCGCTTCGATGTATATACTGCACTCGGGGCCGGTGCAAATGGCGATGGTGACGGCGTAATCGGGGACGGAACAGACTGGGATACTTTGGATCCAGCTAATGATATGGTTGCCGCTTCTGTCGAGTCTTCAAGATTTTGGGGGCATTTACGCGCAGCGGGACTTATTCCCGGTGGTAGTGGCACCGACACAACCCGGCCCTCTAATGCCTATGGCGGTCAAATCGGAATTCAGAGCGGGGCAGTGGGCATTGCCGGGCATGTTACAATCTTTGCCCAGATTGAAGGCTCCATTGCCAGAATTTTAGAGGCGAGGCTTGATGACGGGGACCGGGCTCTTGGTCGCATGCGCGGTAATGTATCAGGCACTGCAAATGGTATGGACGCTGCTACTGTATTAGTTTCGCCTGCAGATTCCGTTTATGTCGAATCCAATCGCTATGACCTTGCGTTTCGTCTGTAACCAGACTAACTGATCTGCGATAATGGCCTGCCAATTTGGCAGGCCATTTTTGTTTTATGAACCAGGCGCTGACACTATCCAACCTCAGTTACTCGGTCCCAGGGCTGGATATCCTGAAAACCCTCGACCTCGTGGTTGAAGAGCGGCAGTATTATGCCATTGCCGGGGTCAACGGTGCGGGGAAGTCGACCCTGATCAAGTTGATCCTCGACTTGATCCGTCCCAAACCCGGCGGCTCTATCTATATTTTAGGCAAGGATAACCAGGACCTGCGCAGCCGGGATCAACTCGCCTACCTGCCGGAAAAATTTGACGTCAAAAAGAATATCACCGGACGCCAGTATCTCGATTTTATCGCCGCGGTCTATCACCAGGAGCCGGGCCAATCAAAATATGTCGAACTGGCCGAGCGGCTCGATTTCCCGTCCGATCGGCTCGACTCCCGGGTGGGTGGTTACTCCAAGGGTATGGTGCAAAAACTCGGACTGGTTAGCTGTTTCATGCTCGACCGCCGCCTGTTGATTCTCGATGAACCCTTGAGCGGGCTTGATCCACGTGCGCGTTTTCATTTCAAGGAACTGATGAGTGCGGAAAAATCTGCCGGGCGCACGGTTTTATACAGTACCCATCTGCTCGCCGATGCCGAGGATCTTTGCGATCGTTTCGGCATTCTGCACGACGGTGAAATGAAGTACCAGGGTACCCCGGCTGACTGCATGCAGCGTTACCAGGGAGCAACCCTCGAGCAGGCCTACATGAAATGCATCTCCGGCTGATCTCCTGGCGGTCATCTTAAAATCCTGTCGCCATTCCTGCGCAAGGATTTTCTGTCATCCCCCGCTACTTCGAGTCATCCCCGCGACAAGCGGGGATCTCGTAACAACGCCACCATTGCAAGATCCCCGCTTTCGCGGGGCCGTCGGGATGACTTCAAATAACCCGGGGATGACTCGAAGGATGGAGGGATGGCTTCAAGGAACTCGGGGATGGCTTCAAATAAGTGGTGGCGACCTGGAAAGCAGGGGTGACCCGTTACGCTTTAACTCAGCTCCTTGAGTTTACGCGTCAGGGTGTTCCTGCCCCAGCCAAGTAGTCGCGCGGCATCCTGTTTGCGTCCGTGGGTGGCTTCCAGCGCGCAGTCAAGCAGGGTTTTCTCGAAGGTTTTAGCCGCCTTCTTCAGTATGTCGGTTTCGCCCTGTGACAGTTGTTGCCTCGCCCATTGACGCAGCGGTGTTTGCCAGTCGCCAACTTCGGATGATGGTTGCTGCTGCCCCGGGTTGACTTCGTCCACCGGTTCGCAGGCACGGGCGACCAGTTCGAGCGCGTCATCGATATCGAACGGTTTGGGTAGATATTCAAAGGCGCCTTCCTGGAATGCCTGCACCGTGGTATCAAGGTCGGTGTAGGCCGTCATCACGATAATCGGTGTTTGCGGCGAAATATTTTTAATTTGTTTGAGCAATTCGAAACCGTTAATTCCCGGCATACGCACATCGGTTATGATCAGGTCTGGTCGCGCCTGCGGCAGTGTACGCTTGAAATTTGACAGTGCCACCGAACCCGATTCGAAGGCCGTGACCCGGTAACCATTGCTGGACAGGGTTTTTTCGAGTACCCAGCGCATCGATTGATCGTCGTCGATAATCCAGATCGCTGTTTGTAGTTCCTGAAGAGGTAGATTCATAATTTTTCCATGGGCAAAATAGTGCTGAAAGTGGTTCCACAGTCAGAGGTTTGCAGATGAATGGTGCCACCGTGGCGGGAGATAATATCCTGGGCGATGGGTAAACCAAGACCGCTGCCTTCAGCCTTGCTGGTAATCATCGGCAGGAAAATGGTTTCACCAAGATCGCTCGGTATGCCTCGGCCGCTGTCGATAATGTCGATCTGTACGACCAGCGGATGGGTGATCTGACCGATGGTGAACTGGCGACCCACACGGGTCCTGAAGATAATTTCTCCCGCTCCATCGATCGCCTGCACCGCGTTACGCGCAATGTTCAAAAAGGCCTGGATCAGCAAATCGCGATCAGCCATAAGCTCGGGAATGCTGGGGTCGTAATCGCGTTGAATCGTTATGCGATCGGGTTCCGCGGCTTGAACTATTTTACGGATGTGCTCGAGCACCTCGAGAATATTGATCGGTTTGCGCTGTAGTTTGCTGGTGGGGCCGAGCATCTTGCTGGTCAGTGATTGCAGGCGGTCAACCTCGCTGATGATAATCTCGGTGTACTCACTCCATTCCGGATGGTCGAATTCTCGCTGTAACAGTTGCGCGGCACCGCGAATACCTCCAAGCGGATTATTGATTTCATGCGCCAGTCCGCGGGCGAGTTGCTGGGTTGCCTGTTGTTGCAATTGATTAAGTTCGTCCTGCGCAAACTGCGCCTGGCGCTCCAGCTGGCGAATCTCGAGCACGATCTCGCCATTCTGTGGCTGGTTGCCAAACGGGTAGATACTGTAGTCGGCAATAATAGACTTGCCGCTGGCGAATGTTATGATCGCCTCGTGCTCGGTGAAGTCGATCGAGTCCAGGGTCAGTTTGCTGAGTATGCTCGAAGGCTCCTGCTGGCTCAGCAAATCGTCGAAGCGACGCCCCGTAAGACTGGTCGCACTGCTTTCAAACAGCGCTTCACCGGCGGCGTTGACATAGCTGATACGACGCTCGCCGTCGAGACACAAAATCGCCGACTTGAGCGTATCAAGTATGCGATAGCCGGCGTTGTCGCCTGGAGGTACCGGGTTTGCGTTTGATTGCTGCATTTAAGCCGTTTAGATTCGAATAATGCTGCGCAGGGAAACAGACAAAAAAGGCCCCGTGAGGGGCCTTTTTGTCTAACTCACCAGCAATAGCGTTTAGCAGCTGTAGTACAGATCGAATTCGATCGGGTTGGTCGCCAGACGCAGTCGCTGAACTTCCTCGTTCTTGAGATCGATATAACCGTCGATTACATCGTCGGTAAACACGCCACCTGCCTTAAGGAATTCACGGTCCTTATCGAGCTCTTCGAGCGCCTGGTCAAGCGAAAACGCGACCTGCGGGATTTCGGCCTCTTCTTCGGGCGGCAAATCGTAGAGATCCTTGTCCATTGCTTCACCGGGGTGAATCTGGTTCTTGATACCATCGAGACCCGCCATCATCAGTGCGGCGAAAGCGAGATAAGGATTGGCGGTTGAGTCCGGAAAACGCACTTCGATACGACGGCCCTTGGGATTACTGACGTAAGGAATCCGGATCGACGCGGAACGGTTGCGTGCCGAGTAGGCCAGCATCACCGGTGCTTCGAAACCCGGTACCAGGCGCTTGTAGCTGTTGGTGGCGGCGTTGGCAAAGGCATTGACTGCACGGGCGTGCTTGATCACTCCGCCGATATAGAACAGCGCCATATCGGACAGGCCGCCATAACCCTCGCCGGTGAACAGGTTGACCCCGTCTTTCATCAGCGACATGTGCACGTGCATGCCGCTACCGTTGTCACCTACCAGTGGCTTGGGCATGAAGGTAGCGGTCTTGCCATAGCTGTGGGCAACGTTGTGCACGCAGTATTTGAGGGTTTGCACCTCGTCTGCCTTGCGCACCAGGGTATTGAAAGCAACACCGATTTCGCACTGTCCGGCGGTTGCCACTTCGTGGTGGTGAACCTCTACCTTGAGGGCCATTTCTTCCATCGCCAGGCACATCGCCGAACGAATGTCATGCAGCGAATCGACGGGTGGTACCGGGAAATAGCCGCCCTTGACACCTGGGCGGTGCCCGATGTTGCCGTCTTCATACATCTTGATCGAGCTCCAGGACGCTTCTTCAGATTCGATCTGGTAGGAGCAATGCCCCATTTCGGTAGACCACTTGACGTCGTCGAACACGAAAAACTCGTTTTCCGGTCCGAAGTAAGCGGTATCGGCGATCCCGGATGCTTTCAGGTAGGCTTCGGCACGCTGGGCGATGGAACGCGGGTCACGCTCGTAACCCTCACCGGTGGCCGGCTCGACCACGTTACAGGTAATATTCATCGTGGGTTCGTCGGTAAAAGGATCGAGTACCGCGGTTGCCGCATCAGGCATCAGAATCATGTCGGATTCATTGATGCCCTTCCAGCCGGCGACCGAGGAGCCGTCGAACATTTTACCTTCGGTGAAGGTATCTTCCTCGATGGTATGGGCCGGGACCGAAACATGCTGCTCCTTGCCCTTGGTGTCGGTAAAGCGAAAATCGACGAATTTAACGCCGTACTCATTAATCTTACTCAGCACATCAGACGCAGACATGATTCAATCTCCAAAATCGGGGGGTAAAAAACAGGGGGGAATTGTACCTGATAAATGCTCGATGCCAATTTATCGTGCAAAATTGGTTGATTTCAGTAAAAATATGGCAAGAATGCACCAAATAAGTGCAAATTAGTCCTGGTAGTAGATATTTACCTTGCCGATGTAGTCGAGTCCTGCCGCTTTGTCCTTAAGTTTGCCGATGCTCGCTGCATGATTCGGCGTGCACATAGATACCGGCAGGACGAGATCGATTTCGATAAGTTTATCCAGGTAGTGCAGCTTGGTCTGCACGATTTGTTCGCTTTCACTGATTCCCTCCCAGGCGCGCTGCAGGTCCTGTTCGATGGCACTGCGCTGCGGTAATCTGGCCAGCACCGATTCCTTGATGGCGTCGTCCAGCGGGTCGATATGAATCTGCACGTCGATTATTTTCGGAAATTGCCGTTTTATCTGGTACTCGATCTTGTGCGCGATGTAATGAGCTTCCGAAACCGTTAGATTGGGATCGACTTCAATATGCGCATCGATGTAACCCAGCCCTCCCATCGAGCGCGTTCTCAGGTTGTGGATACCCACCACGCTCGTATCCGCCAGCATCGCCTGGCGCACCTCCGCAACCAGTTCCGCATCCAGACTGGTATCGATTAATTCGTGCAATGCCTTGCGCCCGAGGCGAAATCCCATCCATGAAATCATGCCGGCGACGACGATTGCGGCGACCGCGTCCATGTGTGCAACCCCGAGCAATTGCGCCGAAATGCCGATGACCACGACGATCGAAGACAACGCGTCCGAACGATGGTGCCAGGCGTTGGATTCGAGCAGGCTGGAATGGTTAGCGCGAGCGGCGCGCAGGGTGTAGTGGTACAGACTCTCCTTGGCGACGATGGCCAGGCAGGCGAACACAATGGTGATTGCCTCGGGATTGGCCGATGAGGGGTTGAAGATACTTTCTACACCGCGTATGCCGATACTGAGCCCGACCATTGCAAGAATGGCACCCAGTAGCATCGAGGCCAGTGTTTCGATCCGGCCATGACCATAGGGATGTTCCTCATCCGCTGCCTTTGAGGCCCGGCGGGATGCATACAGAACGATAAAATCGGTGCTTAGATCGGACAGGGTATGGAAGCCATCGGCCAGTAGCGCCTGCGACTTGCCGAGCAGGCCAAAAGTAATTTGCAGGCTTGCCAGCAAGCAGTTTACCGCGGCCCCGGTCAGTGTCACCCGCTGCGTGATTTTATGGCGCTGCTCAAGCTCCATCGGTAGCCTTTTGCACCAGGAAGATATACTCGTGCTGCCGCTGTTCATTTTCCAGTACCTGATGACCGTTGATACGGCACCAGGTGGGTATATCGCTCATCGTGCCCGGGTCGGTGCAGGTTATTCTGACCTTGGCGCCACCGGCCTGCTTCGCCAGGCAATCCTGCAGGCGGATAACCGGCATTGGACACAGCAGGCGGCGAGCATCGAGCTCGATAATATCGTTCATACTATAACCCAGTCCGACTTGATCTGATCGGCGGCAAGCGGTTTGACGTGGATCGTGCGTATGTCCTGTTCACGGTTACTGAAGAGTAGTTCCACCGAGTCGGCGTCACGACCCTTGCTGTAGCGGGCGGTGATCGCGCAGGCGAGTTCGAGTTGTTGTGGATTGAGTGACTCGCCTTCGACCAGCGCCAGGGGTCCCGCATGGCTCACTGTCTTAATCGTCTGGAACTGTCGCCGGTAGCCGCTCAGGAAATTATTCTCGCCTTCTTCGCGCGCAATTATCAGTTTGAACTCGCTGCATGGGCGGATGTGGCGGCCAACCTTGAGCAGCATGATGTCATCGAGTTCATATTCCTTTTGGCCACGATTGTCCCACAGGTCCTGCAGTTTGACCGAATAGCTCTGGTCGGTCAGAAAACAACAACCGCCGGCGGGCTGCGCAAAGTCTTCGAAGCCGAATTCTGCGGCCAGTGCGATCTGTGGTTTACGCGAACGCCCGCTAAAGTCCTTCAATTTTTCGCGCGCGACCCAAGCCTCGTTTTCGGGCCGGGTGGGGGGCAGGTTCAGGGCGCTTAGTGGTCGTAGTAGCAGGTCATCGGCGCCTGATTCGTCGGCGACCACCGGCAGGTATCGTTTACGCTGGGATTTCGGGCGTTGGCCGGCGACCTCTCCGGTAATAATGAAATCGAAGTCATGCTGTTTTATCCATTCGTGTGCCTTGCGCACCATGAAAATCTTGCAATCGAGACAGGGATTGAGATTGGCGCCATAGCCATGCTTCGGGTTTATCACAACATCCTTGTATTCCTCGACGATATCGATGATGTGCAGTTTGATACCGAGCTGCTCGGCTACCCAGAGCGCGTTGTTGCGTTTTTCCCGGTTACGATCATGCTTGCGAATGGCATGCGTATGCCCTTCGACGCAAAAGCCGGTGAAGAAATTGATGCCTTCGACCTGGATGCCCTGCTGCTGGATCAACCTGGCCGCCAGCAACGAGTCGAGGCCGCCCGAGATCAGCGCGACTGCTTTTCTGGTCATGCGAATACTTGTGCTTGAAAAAGGGGAGTATACCAACAAGCAACGGAGTCGATATATCGACTCCGTGCCTTTAATTGCTAATAATTGCGTTTACCAGCATTCATTGGTGGCGGGAGTGCCACCTTTTACTCCGGTATTGGTCAGGGTCATGGTGGTGCAATCGGCATCGTTCGCCTGGGGTTCGCCGGCAACCGGGGTTGCGGTCAGCGTGAACGTGGACGCGGTTCTTGTTGTCGTGTCGATCGAGTAATAGTTGGTATCGCTGGTAACTGTGTTGGCAACGTTGCAGTGCGCCGGCGTTGTAGGAGCCATACAGGCTTTTGCATTTCTCCAGCGAGCCGGCAGTGGCGGTTAATGTGGCCCGACCCTCGGAGCGGTTTGCTGCAATCACGTTATCACCAAAAAAGCCCATCGCGATGGAAGTGAGGATACCGATGTATCGCGACCACGATCATCAGTTCGATTAAAGAAAAGCCTTTTGTGTGTTTCATAGCAGTGCTCATAATATTGTGACTACGACGGTTCAGGGGTTTTGTAATAAATGATATCGACGTAGTTCACATCGTTTAGTACTTTGCCCTTGAAATAGATTTCATCTCCCAGTTTGAAGTCTGAAAACCTGTTCCGCTTGCTGTCGTTGCTGTTCAGCGAGGCACCCGGCGCAAAGCGATAATCCTTGCCATCGACGGTAAACTTTTCGTAGCCAAGCTTGGTTATAACGCCTGCCCGAGCGAAGGTTTTTACCGTTAACGTAGACTTGTTAGAGCCAGGTTTGACTGTCAAGATTCTCTTGCCGGAAGTATCCAGCGCCACCGTGGTAGTCCACGGTAGTACCAGTGATGCAATCACCAGCAGCTGGGTTAGAAGTGTCTTGAACTGTTTCATTGGAGTAATTCCTGCCACCCGAAGCGGCCAGTTGGGGGTATTGGAAGTTCTGCAACCTTGGATGGTTTTTCCGCAGTGTAGGCAATATCTTCGATAAACACCGGCTCCGGCAGAAAACCTTCCTGGCGAATCGCGGCGATCGTGTCGGTGTTACCCGAACCATCGTTCGCCCTATCGTTGTCGTCGATGATGCCATCGAGATTGCTGTCAACCGCAACCTCTTCCGGTGAACCACCGTCAACCAGGTTTACCGCGAAGCGATAACCGTATCCACCGACCGAACAGGGGTCGCTTTCCGGGGCGAAGCTGTTGAAGAACACGAGACTGCCCCGAATTACGGGATTGGTCACCGAACGTTCGCCGCTGTCGGGTAACTCGAAGAACCAGCCAAAGTCGGCGCCACCAGCGTAGTCGACCGAATTGCGGGTCAGTACCCGTTCGCTATAGTTGGTATCGTAATACTGCTGTACCAGGTCGCTTTCATCGAGATCGTCATCGCCCTTGTCCCAGACACCGTAAAAGTAGTTGTCCGAGGTGTCGGTTTTGTCGGCGTCGACCAGGTACTGACCCGAACCGAAGTAAACCATCACGTTGGGGGCGTTGCTGCCGTCATCCGAAACAGTCGGGTGCTTGGCAAGCGCGGGCTTGGACGTGATTGGTAGATCATCCTTGGTGGTAAACAGTGGAGCAGTGCCCGGAATTCCCCAGGAAGCAGTGTTGGTGCTGCTCAGGTCGAAAGCCCACATCTGGCCTTTCAGATCACCGGCATATACGCGGTCGATAGTGCCATTACCATCAAGGTCTGCCAATGCCGGGGTTGCGAGACCGTTACGATCGCCCGAACTACCGGAGTTGGTGGTGATTTCGATATAGTCGCCGCCACCCCAGGCGCCGTCGGAACCCTTGGCAATATCGACGATGAAGAGCTTGGCTTCGCCGTCACCGGTGTCGTTATAGCCGTTGCCGAAGATTGCTACCCATGAACCATCGTTGGTCATGCCGATTTGCGGTCGACTATAGGTATAGCCGAGGTCGGGATCATCGCTGTTGGTGAATTCCCAAAGCGCAATTTTATCGGCATTGGCCTCGCTGAAAGCAGCAGGGTCAGTAACATCGAGGGCGAAAATACCGCGCCCACCACCGCGTTGACCACTGATCAGTACGGTCTGCCACTTGGTACCACTACCAATATCAGCATAGATATCGGAAACCGTCGGTGTCAGATCGTTATAGTACTTGTGTACGTAGTTCTGCTCAGTCAGGTAATGCAGGCCTTCTCCCGGATTGGCCGAAAACAGGTTTTTAGCGATATAGGCTATTTTTTCCTCGCCATCGGCCTCGGCGAAGCCGTGCATCATGCCGCCGTTGGAACCCGCATAGACCATACCGGCACGTGATGCCGCCGGTCCGTTCTTATAGTCCGAATAGCGTGATCCGGTCGTGGTCGGGAAGGGTGCGATGTCGGGCCAGTTCAGCGCAGGTTCGCCCACGAATACCGGGCCTGAATTAACCAGGTCGCTAAGCAGAGAGAGACGTTCGCGAAAGAAGTTTCCGGTACCCTCGTCGCTGCGGTCGCCGCGCAGATAATCAACTCGCGCCTCGGCGACGGTATCCGTATCGACGCCACCTGACGGACTGACTCTAAGGTCGTCCTGTTGCGCGGTGCTCAAGTCGTCCCACTGAAACGGAACACCATCGACACCGTCATGGGTCAGGATGGTACGCGGGTTGGAAACCAGGTTGCGCGAATTGAGTACGCCCGCAGCGTTCCATTCCGGCGTTGCCGACAACTCGCCGGTGTCCAGATCGATGATCTTGAAGGCAAACAGGTTGCCCTGCCAGCGGTTGGTATTGAATTGCGCCAGGTAGACCACCGACTGGGTGGTTAACTTGGCCGAGTTGATCGAAACTGCCGCCGCCGTTGCGGTACGTTCGGCGATATCGGCGATAGCAGCGTTGAGCGAATCCAGTAACTGCTGCGGACTACCTGCGTTCAGGTATTGGCCGCGCCCATTATAGGCGGCGTGCCACATATCGTCGACCGTGGTTTCGGAATTCGCCACCGGCGTCGGCCAGGTGAACCCAACCGAGAGCGGGTCGTCAACCGTTGGGTCGAGACTGCCGTTCAGGCCAAATGCGATCGTATAGGTAACCAGGTGCTGGTGATCAGCTTCATCGACACCAGGCTGGGTCGGAACATTGTCGGCAAGGTCACCGCGCAGGTCACGCTCGTAATCACGCATCGCGACGTCGGCAAGAGTGTTGCTGACGCTATCGGCGTAGTTGCCGCCGTCATTGGATTGCGCGGCATTGCCGTCGAAAGGCCCGGAACCATCGGTGTCTGTATTTCCGACCGACGGACTACTACCGTTCCAGAAACCGTCCGACATCAGGATGTTGAAGTTTTGCTGACACTCGCCGCCTTCACTGGCAGAAAGAATCGGTGCGTCGCTGCCGGTATTGTCAAAATAGTTGCCTACATAATAAAGTGCATTTCTGGCCGGGGTACCCGCCTGGGGGATATTAATACTGTAAAGCGATTCGAGCATATTACGCTTCTTTTCTGGATCGCCCATAGATTCAACGTTGTCGCGGTGACCATAGTTGAACAGGCGCATACCTACGCGCGAAGCGTCGGTATTATTCACCATGTTGCCGAGGATGGACTTGGTCGCGTTGATGCGCGTACGGCTATACTGGAACCAGTTCGCGAAATTCTGCATTTCCGGGCTGCCGGCTGCTATTTTAACCTGGGTTCTAATGTCGGTTTGATCGAGCTGGCCGTCACCCTCGTCGTCATTCCAGATGTAATAAGTCGGAATGTAATAGTCTGCGGTGACAGTCACATCCGGGCCGGGAATAGATATGTTGTTACTGGTAAAGCTATGAGTAGCGGTTAAATCGACCCACTGGCCACCGGGGTTGTCTGGATCTTTAAGCGCCCTGGTCGGATCGGCGTCGGTATACATTGGTGAACCGTCGACTTTGCTGCCGGCCCAGGGCGTGTATTTAACCGCCGGGTTGTAGTAACTGCGGTTGCCGATATGGTTACGCACCACCCAGCCGCGATTCCACTCTGCTACCAGCAGATTAAATTTATCGACTAGTTCGTCCCAGCTGCCGGCATTAGGCGTGCCATTTACGACTGCACTGGTGATGTCCGAGGGAGGTAAATAACCACGGCTGGTGTAAAGACGTGAGAAAGTCGGCGTATAGTAGGCGCGGTCATCGCCATCGATGATGGGCAGGCCGCCAGAGGTAGCTATTCCGGCAGTTCCGTTCTTCACCATCGGACCCCAGTCCATGCTACCCGAGTCATCCAGCGTCAAGAATACGTTTGGCTCGACGATGGTAGATAAGAATAGTGGAGCAGTCGCCAGGTTACCCGGTGCGGCGTAAGCCGACTGGATGGTTGACATGCTGAAGATCGTGCTCGACACGAAAATGGCAAATCCCTTGATAAGTTTATTTGTAAACATGGTAATCATCCTAAAAAGTAATGTTACGGCTTGTCTTTGCCAAGGTAGGCTTGTATGTATCGGAAAGAATTACCGGTCAAGCCGACGCCACGCGAGGTAGAGCGATAAATTGATACGGTGTCACCGGTTTGCTGTGTGCCATAACCACCGATGTTGATGGAGGCAAGCGGGTTTTGTGACCGATCTCCCAGGTATTCGATCATGTAGCGCGGCTGTTCGTACGCATCGAGCGAGGTAGCAGCCGTAGTGGATTCATTTTCCCAGGTCGTTTGGTCGAAATAATTCGGCGTGAAGTAAGCTGTATCCGTGGCCATCACGGTATGCAGGCCGAGCGCCTTGTTAGCAGCGCTATTTCCGAAATCTGCGTTGGTATTCGAATTTCCGATAAAATTTTCGGCGGTAATCAGTCCAATTTCAGCGGACTGAAACATCAAGCCGGTTTCACGTTGATTACCTGCCATTGCCAGGTCACTGGTAGTGCGTTGAATCGATGTCAGGCCTAACATGGTAAGACTGACCAGTATGATCAGGCTGACCACCAGCGCGACGCCTTGCTGTGAGCGTATGCGTGAAATATTCATCATTAACCACCTATCCGGTTACGTAATGCAACGGTCGCCGTGAAAACCTGGCGCAGCCTGCGGTCGCCGGCAGTGGTCTGCACGCCGTTAAATGAGTAAGTCTGGGGAGTTTCGGCAACGAAATCGTTGAATGAGCGCACCAGTAGCATGATTCTGACAGCAACAACATCTTCAAAATCGGCTACGTTATTTGAGCTAACGTACTGATTCGGATACCCGTCGCCATCGTTATCGATACCATACAGGAGCTGCATGTCCTCGACGCCTTCGACCAGCTCCAGGGCGGTGCCGAATTCGGTGCGAAACAGTGCCGGCTCGCCACTGGCACCATTGGCAATGGAGTAGGTAACCGTCTGTAGCTCGATCACCGAGGCATCGTTTTGATAAAGCTGACTCTTGTTGCCGGCAAAGGTAAGGTCGGTCTGGGTATTACCGCTAATGGAGGTCGCAGAGGTGACTCTCAAAATGTCGGCCTCGGCTGCGATCAACAGATCGTTCGCGCCACAACGGGTAACGAGGACAATGTCATCGGCGCCGATTCTGCCGCCATTACTGGTCGTGAGGCGGGCCGTGCCAGCCGGATAAAACGGGCTTTCGACATTGGCCTGACCCGGCTTGCCACCGCGCACCGTGACGGTGTCGGAGCCGTTGAGACCGGTGTTGTTGGTGCCTTCGATCGCTTCTTCATCGAGAAAATCATGGAGGCTACTGGCGTAACCCGGGACCGTTGCGCCACTCAATGTATCGTTGATATTGTCGGTATCGGCCGGATTAAACGGTACACAACCCCATTCGTTTGCAAGACGCAGGTCCTGACTCATTGAGTCGAGTGCGAAACGTCCGTTTTCCTGGATTTCAGCCAGCGCGTTAGTAAATTTGAAAGTGGTCTGATTGCCGGTGTAAACCTGCACGATACCACCCAGCAGGAACACGCTGATAACCAGTGCAACCAGGACTTCGACCAGCGAAATACCAATTTGTCTGTTTAAGCATTTCATTGTGACACCACCAGTGTGTAACAGGTCAGATCGACATTCGGATCGGCGCCGCAGTTGGTACCTGTTGCACCGGTACCCTCATCGTCCCACAGCACGCTTACCACTAAGCCGTCGGCAGTGTTGGTGATCATTCCGCGTCCGCCGGGAAGATTTGCAACCATGGTGGCCCAGTCCGCGGCATCTGCCTGCAGCATCTGTGCATTGGAGCAGGCTGAGCTCAGGCAATCCTGTGTATAGCCATTAGTGGTATCGATACCGTCGTAGTTGTTGAACTGGTTCATATTGGCACGAATGCGGTCCGACATGTTGTATGCGTACCAGACTGCCTGGCTATGATTAAGCGAGCTGGCATTCTGGCTCATCGCGGTAATTTGCAACGATGCGATGCCGAGTAACCCGATCGAGATTACCAGCAGGGCAATCATTGACTCGACCAGGGTGACTCCTTGCTGGAGGTGTTTCTTGGCTAGCATGTTGCACCATCCTCATGTCTGACTCGGCCAGTAGTGGAAATTCTGATTGTTTTGCCGTGCGGGCCGCTGCGGCCGTCGCAAAGCAGAAAGCTGCCCACTGAAGCGGCATTGACAAAACCACGATAGTCGTAGGTTACCTGCGTGCCGATTGCAGTCGTCAGGGTGTTAGCACCTTCCAGTGCCTGCTGCGCGCGCAGGACTTCTTCGCCTGCGGTAAAGCTGTTATCTCCATCGGCGTCGATGTAAACTATCCAGCCATCCTGCCAGCTACCACCGGTGCAGGTGGTGGCATTGTTACTGGAACAAATAGATACTTGCTGACTGCGTTTGACCGCTTCACTGCGAGCGTATGCGAGGTGACCGATCAACGTATTGATGTTCGTTGTAAGCCGGTCATTTTGCGTGAAGCTAGTCATTGACGGTACCGCGATTGCCATGACGATGGAAATTAGCGCTGCCGTTATTATTAACTCCAGTAATGTAAAACCTGAATTCTTTTTCATGCTTGTATCCTAATAGAATCGGGGGAAAAGTCCGCTTAAAGAAGATGGGATATGAAAAAGCACCGACAAACGGTACTCAGCGCCAGAAATCGCTGAAATCAACAATCTATATGGTGAGAGACGCGTCACAATATGCCTGCCAACGAGAAAGTTACCCGCTCTATAAAAAGTTTCGTGCGTCGCAGCGGGCGTATGACTCAAGCGCAGAAAAAAGCGATCGAGGCTTACTGGCCTGCCTACGGTATTGAGTTTAGTAGAAACGAGGTAAATATCCCGACTGGTTTCAATGCCTTGAAGCTTGAAATCGGGATCGGTAACGGTGATGCATTAATACATATGGCCGCCGCGGATCCAGCCAGCCTGTATTTTGGCGTCGAGGTACATGAGCCTGGTATTGGTCGTTGCCTGAACAACATAGTGCAACTGGAACTGGCCAACGTTCGGCTGATCATGCATGACGCTGTTGAGGTACTGGAGCATATGATCGCTACGGAATCTCTCGACCTTTTATTGCTGTTTTTTCCTGATCCCTGGCACAAGAAACGTCATCATAAACGTCGCATTGTTAATGAAAGTTTCCGTGACCTGGTTTTCAAGCGACTCAAGCCGGGTGGGTCGATTCATATCGCCACCGACTGGCAGGATTACGCCGAATCCATTGCGGCGCAGTTCCTGGCTGATGAGCGTTTCTCCAACCAGGGTGATACCAGCGGCTATGCCGAGCGGCCAGCCTATCGGCCGCCCACCCGGTTCGAGCAACGTGGCCGCAAGCTGGGGCACGGGGTTTGGGATATGGTGTTTACTAAAATACAAGATTCATCATTATCAGCATGACAATGATGAATAAAATAGTCATGAAAATGCCGGCACGCATGAAATCCGGCACCCGGTAGCCACCCGGGCCTTTGATCAGGGCGTTTACCTGGTGAGTTGGTATGAGAAAGGAATTTGAAGTCGCCAGTGCCACGGTCAACGCGAATACGGCGGGGCTGGCGCCGGCGCCGATTGCGATGTTAATCGCCAATGGCACCAGTAACACGGTAGCCCCGACATTTGACATTACCAGCGTAAAAAAAGTCGCGAGCAAGGCTACCGCAGCCTGAATTACCCAGATCGGCATGTCACCTACTACCAGCAGGGTTTGTTCGGCGATCCACTTCGCCGTACCGCTGGTTTCCACCGCGAGACCTAGCGGGATCAGGCTGGCGAGCAGGAATACGGTGCTCCAGGATACCGCTTCATAGGCTTCTTCCATCTTGAGCACGCCCGATATAACCATGCCGATGGCACCGGTCATGAGCGCTACCGACAGCCGCAAATCGGTAAATAGCACCATGAATAAGGCCAGCGAAAAGAAAAACGTCGCCCAACCGACTTTATTGGGGCGGGTTTCTTCGCGCGGGTACTCCGAGGTCACGATAACGAAATTGCGATCGCGTTCAAGGTGCGCCAGGGACCTCCAGGTGGTATGCGCCAGGATCGTGTCGCCGGCTTCCAGTGGCATGTCGCGAATATTTTCGCCCTCAACCAGGGTTTCGCCGTCACGATGCAGGGCCACCATCGCCAGCCCGTAAGTCTTGCGCATCCACAGATCGAGCGCCGATTTACCGATCACGGCCGAGCCCGGCGGGATTACTATTTCAGCGATACCGGCCTGTGCCGAAGACAGTGCCTCTGCAAATACGCGCAAGCCTTTCTGAATGGTCAGGCCATAGGCATCGACGAAATCTTTCAAGTGTGCAGGCGAACATAGAACGCCCAGCGCGGAGCTAGGGGGAATTTCGAGATCGCGGGATAAATCGCCGCGACTCGCGCGCATACTGGTGTCGACTCCCTTGATCGCGATGATACGAATCTTGTTGATCGACTCGATGTCCTTCAATAACTGTCCGACCAGCGGGCTGTCCTCGGGCACCATGACTTCGAATAACATGTAGTCGACGCCATACACCTCTTCCAGGTATTTACTGCTACCGGCAATCGCTGTCGAAGATTCGTGGGAGATGGTTGGCAGCACGTACTTACCGGCGAGAACGAAGTAAAGAACACCGGTTGTCACCAGTGCCAGGCCTATCGGGGTAACCGAGAACAGGCCCCAGGGCTGCATGTGCTGGTCTATTGGCAGGGCAGTATTCGAAGCCAGCATCAAATCGTTGAGCAGGATTAATGGTGACGATCCCACCATGGTCACGGTGCCACCCAGAATCGCGGTAAAACCCATCGGCATCAGCAGGCGTGACATGGGCAGTCCGGAACGCGCGGAAATTCGACTGACGACCGGCAGGAACAGCGCGGCGGCACCGACGTTTTGCATAAAAGAAGAAATAATACCAACCGTACCCGAGACGATTGGAATGATGCGACCTTCAGAGTTTCCGCCCACCTTTAAAATAAATGCGGCGACTTTACTCATCATCCCCGTTTTGTCGAGTCCGGCGCCGATGATCATGATCGCGATAATCGACATCACCGCGTTGCTGGCAAAGCCGTCGAAAAGGTGTTGAGTGTCTACCAGTCCCTGTTCCAGTCCCATCGCCGGAGCCAATAGCGAAGACACGCCGAGTAGCACCATAATCGTAATCGCGGCTTCATCAACGTTGACGATTTCGAAAACGAAAAGGTAAATGGTGAAGATCAGTAACCCGGTAACCCAGGCGACTTCAGTGCTGGGCGCATGATCGGTTATATACCAGCAGAACGTCATAAAGATTATGCCGACCAACCATTTGGTGCTGCGCAGCTTTCTGAGCTTGACTTTTTTAAGCCGGCCTCCGAGTAATCTTGATAATCTGCTCAAGTGTTGGTCGATTCCTCAATAAATCACTGCCGGCCAGGATTGATCCTTTCGGCCGGGTCCTAAATCTGTGTTGCAAATCTGCTTGGATCAAGTAGCACCAAAGAATTTTAGCGCTGACGAGACGAGTCAGGAATACCCCAAACAGTGTACACAATATTACTATTCGCTAAAAGTGGAAGCCTGATAGATATGTCTAATGCGGGCATCGCGAAGCTGTATAAAAGAAGATAGAATCCTGCTTCTGCAAGCATACCCAAAGATGGATCCCGCCGATGTCGAAAAAACACCCAGTGGTTGTAGTAACCGGTTCTTCCGGCGCCGGCACGTCGACGGTAAGAAAAGCACTGGAGGCGATTTTTCATCGACAGAAGATAAAGCCAGTAGTTATCGAAGGTGACAGTTTCCATCGTTATGATCGTGCCGCAATGCAGCAAAAAATGGCGCAGGCCAGTCAGGCCGGAATTAACTTCAGTCATTTTGGCGAACCGGCCAACCAGTTTGAAAAACTGCAGCAGTTGTTTCGCGACTACGGCGAAACCGGTCGCGGCCAGAAAAGATTTTACCTGCACAACAGCGAAGAGGCACAGTCGCATAGCGAACGCCTTGGTGTCGAGCTTGGCTCCGGGCAGTTTTCTCCCTGGGAAGATATCGAAGCCGATACCGATTTATTATTTTACGAGGGCCTGCATGGCCTCGTTAAAACCGGGTCGGTAGACCTGACACGCTTTGTCGATCTCAAGCTGGGTGTTGTTCCTGTCGTCAACCTTGAATGGATCCAGAAAATTCATCGTGACAGTGCGGAGCGTGGCTATAGCCAGGAAGAAGTGGTGGAAAACATATTGCGCCGTATGCCCGATTACGTGAAATACATTACGCCGCAGTTTTCCGAGACCGATATTAACTTTCAGCGAGTTGCGACGGTAGATACATCGAACCCGTTTATTGCGCGCGATATCCCGACCCTCGACGAAAGTTTTGTCGTGATTCGCTTCAGGAAACCCGATATCCGCAATACCGACTTTACCAACCTGCTGTCGATGATCAGCGGCGCCTTTATGTCCAGGCGCAATACCATCGTCGTGCCCGGCGGGAAAATGGGTATGGCGGTTGAGATAATTCTTACCCCGATCATCAGCGATATAGTTCAGCGTCGCAACGAAGCATGAAGCTGGCCCCGCTAGTCGCAGGACTGTTGTTGTCGAGCGCGCAACTGCAGGCGGAGGATTCTCAAAACGCCGCGCTGCAGCAGCTGTTGCTGGAACGGCAGGCGCCGGACGGAGTGGTGTTCGAGATAATGGCCTGGGAGGACAGGACCTGGGATTGGGCGGCCCCGTTGTTGCGTCGCTACGTGGATCAACTGCGTGAAAAATATCCCGCTCTTGATATCGTATTGATATCCCAGGGTGCCGAACTGTTTGACCTGGCGCGCCGCGCCGCGTTGCGGGAAACGCCTGCGCTGCGACAACTTGCCGCGCTCGGCGAAGAGGGTGTCAATATCTACATTAGCGGCGACTATGCCAAATGGAAGCGGCTCGGAGAGAAGGATTTTGTCGATTTTGTCGATGTTGCCGAAAGTGGCAGCGCCCTGCTCGAAGACTATATCGAACTCGGTTTCGTACCCATCAGGCTGGAGCCGCCAGATGGAATTGATTGACAGCCATTGTCATTTGGACGACGACCGTTTCGATGATTGTCGTGAACAGGTATTAGCCCAGGCAGCCCTTGCGGGGGTGACGCGCCTGGTTATTCCGGCGACTACCGCAAATCGTTGGGATAAGGTAAAGCAGGTTTGTGCGGATCATGACGGGCTGTACCCCGCTTACGGCTTGCATCCGATGTTTGTCGAACAGCATCAGGTAAGTCATTTGCGCGAGCTCGATGAATGGCTGGAACGGGAACAACCAGTCGCGGTCGGTGAATGTGGAATCGATTTTTTCC